>JAIPDY010000066.1 GCA_021737445.1 Desulfotignum sp. | reverse complement strand
GCCGGCATCTGGTCTCTGGTGCGCCGGTACACCAGGGTGACCTCGCACCCGGGAATCCGCCCGGCACACCTGGCCGCATCAACGGCCACGTTGCCGCCCCCCACCACCAGGGTCCTGCCGCGGCAGCCGGTCTCTTCTCCCTGGTTGACCTGTTTTAAAAAGGTCAGTGCATCCATCACCCCGGCCAGGGTGTCTTCTTTCTCCAGCCCCAGGGTCAGGGAGCGATGTGCCCCGAACGAAAGAAACACGGCAGCAAATTCTGCTGCCTTGAGTGCGTTCATATCCAGATCTTTTCCCAGGCAGGTATGGGGAATAAATTTGATGCCATGGTCCAGGATATACAAAATCTCTTTGTCCAGGATATCCCTGGGCAGGCGGTATGCCGGAATGCCGGTTCTGAGCATGCCCCCGGCCCTGCCGGATGCCTCAAACACCGTGACCTGATACCCAAGGCGCCGCAAAAAAAAGGCAGCTGTCAACCCGGCCGGTCCGGCCCCGATCACCGCGATTTTCCCATCCCGGTCAGTGATGGCCGGCACCTGCCTTGCTCTGTCACCGGCCATATCTGCCACAAACCGCTTGAGCTGCCTGATGGCCACGGGGGCATCTTTTTCTCCCCTGGTGCAGGCTTGTTCACACGGGTGGGGGCAGACCCGGCCCAGGACCCCGGGAAACGGGGCTTTTTCCATGATCAATGCCAGGGCCTGGTCATATTTTTTTTGTTTTGCCAGCTGCACATACCCCTGGACATTGATCCCGGCCGGGCAGGTGCTTGTGCAGGGGGGTGTTTCGCTTTTTTCAATCTGAAAGGTGATGGGAATCGCCTGGGGAAAACTTCTCCCGATCGCTTTGCGGTCTGCCAGCCCCATGTCCCAGGCACCGGGAAAAGAGACCGGGCACACGGCAGCGCATTCCCCACACCCGGTGCACAGATCAGACTTCACATACCTGGGTTTTTCCGTGATATCCAGGGTATAACTGCCCACAAACCCGGTGACCTGGTTCACCTGGCTGAAGGTGTGCAGATGGATGCAGGCATTCTGGGCCACCTCCACCATCTTGGGGGTGCCGATGCACGCGGCACAGTCCAGGGTGGGAAAGGTTTTGTCAAACTGGAGCATATGGCCGCCGATGGTGCTTTCCTTTTCAATAAGGTGCACATGCAGGCCGGCATTGCCGATGTCAATGGCGGCCTGCATCCCGGCGATACCCCCGCCGATGACCGCCACATCCGGGTGCACGGGTGACAGCCCGGCAATCAACGGCTGGTGACAGACCACCCGGTTCACGGCAGCTGCCACCAGGTGCCGGGCCTTGCTGGTAGCCCGGTCCCGGTCCCGGGTCACCCAGGGGACCTGTTCCCGCACCGATGCCATGTGAAAGTAATAGGGGTTGATCCCGGCCCTGCGGCAGGTCTCCATAAAGGTTTTCCCGTGCAGCCGGGGTGAGCAGGATGCCACCACCACCCGGTTCAGGCCGTGGGTTCTGACATCGTTTTCTATCATGGCCTGGCCCGGCTCGGAACACATGAACCGGTAATCTTTTGATATGACCACATGCTGCAGGGACCCGGCCCACCTGCTCACCTCTGCCACATCCACTTTACCGGCGATATTCACCCCGCAGTGACAGATATACACCCCCAGGCGCAGTTGCGTGCTGTCAGATATCATGGATTTCCCTTTTTTCAAACATTACTGGTTTCTTCTGCCGGTGCTGCCCTGTCCGCAGCAGGCAGCCTGATGGTGAAACAGGTCCCCCGGCCCGGGGTGCTTTTTACTGCAATGGTGCCGCTGTGGTGTTCAATGATGCCGTACACCGTGGACAATCCCAGCCCCACTCCGTGCCCGTGGTCTTTGGTGGTGAAAAACGGCTCAAAAATACAGGGCAGGTGGTCAGGCGATATGCCTCTGCCATTGTCTTTAACCTGGATGCACACCTGGTTTTCATCTTTATACCCGTTTACCCATATCCGGCCCCGGGGTTCGGGCCCGGGCCTTCCGGAGACACCCGCGCAGGTGCCCCCGGAATCAGGCCCGGGCATATCAGCAGTGCCGTCACCTGCACCGATCGCATCGATGCTGTTGAAGATCAGGTTGATCAAGCACTGCTGGAGCTGGTTGAAATCCCCTGAAACCCTCGGGATATCAGGCTGACACGATCTCTCCAGAATGATGTCAGACAGTTCCAGTTTATGGTTGCACAGCTTCAGGCTGTAATCGAGCAGTTCACAGATATCCACCAGGCAGGATCCGGGGCCTGATTTTCTGGAAAACGCAAGCAGCCCTGATACCAGGTCTGCACAGCGCTGGGTTTCCTGGTTGATGACAGCCAGATAATTTTTGAACCGGTCCCGGGCAGCATCATCCCACCCTGGCTTTTCAGTGAGCCGGATCATGAGCCGGATATAGTTTAAGATCCCTGACAGGGGATTGTTGATCTCATGGACCATGCTGGCGGCCAGGCGGCCCAGGGACATCATTTTTTCCTGGTGAAGGATCTTTTCCTGGTTTAAAACTGTCTGTTCCAGCAGCCGGGTGTAGTCAGCCAGCTCTTTTCTGTCCCTGTACCGCTGCATGGCCCTTTTCAATGCCAGATGCAGGGTGGTGTCATCCACAGGTTTGGTGATAAAATCGGAAGCATCGTTTTGCAGGGCAGTGATTGCTTTTTTGATATCTGCAAACCCGGTGGTGATGATCACCTGGGTGTCTGGCCGGATCTGCCTGGCTTTTTCAAGCACCTCAAGCCCGCTCATGCCGGGCATTTTGATATCGGTGATCAGGATCTGGGGGGAATGGGCCGCCAGCTCTCTGAGACCGGTTTCGCCGTCAGGGGCACTGATGGTTTGATAACCTGCATCCTCAAGGCTGATGGCCATGATCTCCCGGACATCAGGTTCATCGTCAATAACAAGGATTTTCCATGCTTCTCCGGCATTGTCCGGCCGGACACAGGCAGCAGATCCGGCATCTGCCGGAACGTTACAGGAGTCTGACATTTGCACCTCCATTGGCGCCGTTTCCTCATATTCCCAATAATAAAGCAAACATTATGCCGCCGCACGCCCCCCCCCAAGATTTATTCCACGGATTCTGTAAAGACCCGTGGCGGGGGGCGGGGGGTGGTCTCACCGGTCCGCCCCGTTTGACAGGGGGTAGGGCATGCTTACAAAAAGCGCCAGACCGAACCAAAAGCGATACCCCGGGTCGCACATCTGCAACCATCTGCCCCCTGTTTTTGCCGGCATCACAGACCAGTGGACGAACATATCCGGACAACCCATTTGAAATATTGATTGAATCGGTTTTTATCCGGCCATTGCAACAGTCTGGCACACAGATTGCTATATCCCTCATGATGACAACCCGGACACTGCGTACCGGCAGCTCAAACAGCGCCGGCACCCAAAGGTTTCGGGAATCTGGTTCAGAAATCTGAGGAGATGTGATGATAGATGTGCTGATGGCGGGACCGCACCGCCGGAAATTAAAAGAGATAGAATCGGTTCTCGGGCAGCATCCCGTGACCATCATTTGGGCGGACAACGGCACCGCAGCCCTGGATGCGGTCTCAACCGCCAGGGAGGCCGGCCGGTCCGTGGATCTGCTGATAACCGATGAACTTTTAGAAGACATGACCGGCCGCACCCTTGTGGAACAGGTCATCTCCATAAGCCCCATGACCAATTTTGCGGCAGTCAGTTCTCTGTCAGCCAAAGCGTTTCATGACGCGTTCGAGGGATTCGGCGTGTTGATGCAGCTGCCTGAATCCCCCACAGAACAAAACGGAGAAAACCTGGTGGCCTGCATGAAAAAGATAAGGCTGCTGTGAGTTATGGAAAACAAAGGATGGACATAACATGATAATCAGCATTGCCAGCGGCAAGGGCGGCACCGGCAAAACCACGGTGGCAGCCGGCCTGGCCGCATCGGTTGACCCGCCTGTCACAGTGCTGGACTGTGATGTGGAAGAACCCAACCTGCATCTGTTTTTGCATCCGGCTGTCACCCATAGTGAAAAGGTGATTGCCCCCGTGCCTGAAATCGATCCGGACCGGTGCACTTTGTGCAGAAAATGCATGGAGATCTGCCGGTTCAACGCCATTGCCGTGGCAGGCAAAACCGTGGTCACCTTTGCTGAACTGTGCCACTCCTGCGGCGGATGCAGCATCATCTGCCCGGAAAAAGCGATCACAAAAAAAGAACGGGTCCTGGGGCTGGTGGAAACAGGCACCTGCTCTGTTCCGGGCCTGGCATTTGGCCAGGGTCTTCTGGATATCGGCCAGGTCATGGTGCCGCCAGTGGTCCGCAGGGTGAAAACCCATGGGGCCGGTCCTGGGGGCCTCACCCTGATTGACGCGCCGCCGGGCACCTCCTGTCCGGTCATTGCCGCCATGAAAGACACCGATTTTGTTGTGCTGGTCACAGAACCCACCCCGTTCGGACTCAATGACCTGAAACTGGCAGTGGAAACCGTGCGGCTCCTGGGAATCCCCCACGGGCTTATCATCAACCGGGCCGGCATGGGCGATGATGCCGTGTATGACTATGCCCGGGAAAAAAACCTGCGCGTGCTCATGGAGATTCCCTTTGACAGAAAGATCGCCACTGCCTATTCCAAAGGCGATCTGATAATATCGGCCCGGCCGCATTACAAAGAAAAATTTAAACAACTATACAACGACATCTGCCGGCTGGCAGATGACAATACAGGTGCCAAATGAAGGAACTGGTGATATTGAGCGGCAAAGGCGGCACCGGCAAAACCAGCCTCACAGCTGCATTTGCAGGGCTTGCTCCCGCGCTTGTTTTGTGTGACGCTGATGTGGACGCGGCTGACCTGCACCTGATCATGGCCCCGGACATTCAGCAGACCCATGATTTTGTGGGAGGCCATGAAGCGGTGATCAACCAGGAGATCTGCACGGCCTGCGGCACCTGTTTTGACCTGTGCCGGTTCAATGCTGTCCAGGCGGTTGACAACACATTCCGGGTGGACACCCTGGACTGCGAAGGCTGCGGGGTGTGCGTGGACCTGTGTCCGGAAAAAGCGATCGATTTTCCACAAAAAACCTGCGGCCAGTGGTTTGTGTCAAACACCCGGTTCTGCCCCATGGTCCATGCCCGCCTGGGCATTGCCGAAGAAAACTCCGGCCGCCTGGTGGCCCTGGTGCGGGAGCAGGCCAGAAAACAGGCCAGGGAAAAGCACATCGATCTGATCCTCACAGACGGCCCGCCAGGCATCGGATGCCCGGTGATCGCCAGCATGGGCCAGGCCGGCGCCGTTCTCATTGTGGCTGAACCCTCGGTGTCCGGTATCCACGACATGAAACGGGTGGCGGATCTGGCCGCCCATTTCAAGGTCCCGGCCATGGTGTGTATCAACAAGTTTGACCTGAATCCCGGCCAGACCCGGGAGATCGAAGCCATCGCCCGGGACAGACACCTGGAGATGGCAGGAAAAATCCCTTTTGACCCGGCCTTTACCAGGGCGATGATACAGATCAAAACCCTGGTGGAGTACGATGAACACTGCCCGGCTGCCCGGGCAACCAAAGATATCTGGCACGCGGTGATGGCCCATCCTGCCATGGCCGTGGACCGGCTGATGTAACTTTAAAAAAAATATATTAAGGAGATCATATGAAAAACGGAAGGATCGCTATCCCGTCCAATGGCCAGGGCGGCCTCAACGGTACCCGGGCCGGCCATTTCGGACATTGTGACGTATTCACTTTTGTGGATGTGGAAGATGGTAAAATCACCGGGGTTTCCACCCTGGCCAACCAGGAGCATGTCCAGGGAGGGTGCATGGTGCCTGTGAACCTGCTGTCAGAACACAGGGTCAACGCCCTGATCGTGGGGGGCATCGGCATGCGGCCTTTGATGGGATTCCGCCAGGTGGGGATCGATGTGTACCATGATGACCAGCGCCCGGACATCGAACCGGTGGTCATGGATCTTATTGCCGGCAACCTGCCGGAAATCAGCAACGACCAGGTCTGCGGCGGCGGCGGACATTAAGGAGGCCCCATGAAACTTGCCGTCTCTTCCACCGGCCCGGATCTGTCTTCAGACGTGGACCCGCGCTTTGGCCGGGCATCCTATATCCTGGTGGTGGATACCGATACCCTGGCTGTCGAGGTGATCGACAATGCCGCCAACAAGGATGCCTTTAAAGGGGCAGGTATCCAGGCCGCCGCCGCCGTGTGCGACAAAGGCGCTGACATCCTCTTGACCGGCTTCTGCGGCCCCAATGCCTTCAAAACCCTGGATGCGGCCGGAGTCAAGGTGGCCAATGATGTCTCCGGCACGGTGCAATCAGCTGTGGAACGTTTCAAGGCCGGAGAATTTACCTTCTCTTCCACCCCCAACACCGAAGGTCACTGGTAATGATGATCAGGATGCCGCCCCTTCCTGTTCAGGGTTTCCGCTTTTTAAGAGATCCCTGGCCCTGCTTCGTTTATATGAAAGTTTTAAGTGTTAAGTGTTAAGTTTTAAGATAATACCTGACTGCTTATACTTTCATCATTTGTTGTGGTCTCTCAGACCATGATTGTTATTTATATTTTCGTTGTGCAAGTGATTCCGGATACCACTCCTCTTTGCAGATTCCCCTGTGCATGGAGGAACCAGGCCTGGAAATTTCATTTCTGCTCACCGCTGCATTCAACCACCAGTGCCGGGGGGTCACTTGATCAGCCGGTACCGCAGGCATGAAGTTTGTGACCAACTGTTACCGCCAGAATCGGGTCTTTTGATCAGCCGGTACAGCAGGCATATTGACTTGTCTGCCGCTTTTAAATAAAATACCCATATTTTAACTTAACCTTGCAGGAATACAACATGACCCTTTTAGATATCTGCCCCGTGGAAACCTGGGAAGCGCTGGAACAGGAACTGTTTGAAAAATTCAACTTCCAGGGATCTGTATTCACCCCTGATGGGGTGCGCATCACCAAGGTGAAAAATTTTTCCAATCAGCTTTGCCCTGCCATCAAATCAACTGAAAAAGGACAGACATTCATCTGCTCCACAGCCCATATGAACATGGCCGCCATGGCAGAAAACGCACGCAAACCCGTGGTGGAGGAATGTGATGCCGGCCTGATCAAACTGGTGGTCCCCATTTTTCACAAAGATGAATTCATCGGCGTGGCAGGCGGATGCGGACTTCTCGCCCGGGACGGTGAGGTGGACACCTTTGCGGTATCAAAAACAGCAGACATGGATGAAGCCCATGTCGCCGATCTGGCCGGCAGTGTGCCGCAGGTATCTGACAAAACCATTGCCGCAGCCAAAGACTTCATCCAGGATCGGATCACCTCGGTCATGGCATCATGCCGGCAGAAAAGCTGATCCCGGCATGACTGATACAGCCTTTGTCAAACGGGTCAAACGGGTCAAACGGCGTGTCAGTGCCAGGGTCCATGATTTTTATGCCGTGTGCCCGCCCGGACTGAGACAGTTATGTTACAGGGAACTGACCGGTCTGGATGCCGCAATCAAAGATATCTGCGTGGTTCCCGGCGGGGTGGCTTTTTCCTGCAAATTAACCGATGCCTGCCTGGCCAGTCTGTGGCTGCGCAGCCCCTCCCGGATACTCATGCGCCTTACCCGGTTCAAGGCAGACCATTTCTCGGTGCTGGAAAAAAAACTGGCAGCAGTTGACTGGGAACTGTTTCTGCCTGCCGGCACAGACCCGGCCATCCAGGTGACCACCCACACATCCCGGCTGTACCATTCCGATGCCGTGGCGCAAAGAGCCCGGTCTGTGATCCGGGCGGCTTTGGGCGGCAAACAGGTGCAACCGCAGCTGCTCCAGGATGAAAAATATCCCCAGACCCTGATGATCCGGGCTGAAAACAACCTGTTTGAACTGTCTGTGGATATGTCGGGGCCCCCTCTTTTTAAACGCGGCATCAAAAAACAGGTGGCAGCAGCCCCCCTGCGGGAGAACCTGGCCTTTGCCATCCTGGACGCAGCCGGGTTCACTGCCCGGGATGTGCTGGTGGACCCCATGTGCGGGGCAGGCACCTTTGCCATTGAAGGGGCCATGATCCAGGCAGGTATCCCTCCGGGATTTTTCAGAAGATATGCCTTTGAAACCTGGCCCGGCTTCAGCCCGGCAGCCTTTGCCCACCTCCGGGGTCTGGCGGCACAAAAATTTTGTAACGCCGGGTCAGTATTTGCTTCAGACATCGATCCGGGTGCCGTGGCCGCCTTGACCACCAATCTGTCCGGTCATGATTTTCTGGCTTCTGTAAAAGCATCCCGGCAAAATTTTTTTGAGATGCTGCCAAATAGTTTTACACAGCAAAAAGGGGTGGTGGTTCTCAACCCGCCCTATGGCAGGCGGCTGGGAAACAGCCGGGATACCACAGCCTTTTACCGGGAAATTGCCCGAAAACTGGCAGCCGATTTCAAGGGCTGGAAGGTGGGTCTGGTTTTTCCCAAAAAACAGTTCGGGGACCTGAACCATCTCAACCTCAGGCCCATGCCATTTTTCCACGGAGGCCTGGAATTGGCTGCCGGCATCGGCACGGCCTGACCCTGGCTGGCAGGGACAAAAAAATTCCTATGGCAATTTTAACAAGCCCATGATTTAATCAAGACCCATGAAATTACTGAAACCCCTGAAAATTCAAATCATCATTCTGATACTGGGGCTTGCGCCTGCATTTTTATCTTATGCTGCGCAGGAACCTGTGGACAATCACATCTGGGCAGAGCTGCTGCAAAAGCATGTCACAGGCACCCGGGTGGATTATGACGGATTCAAGCAAGATGAGGCCAGACTGGACCAGTACCTGGCCATCCTCAGCAGCACAGACCCTTCCTCTTTGTCACACAACCACCAGTTCGCCTTTTACATCAATGCCTACAACGCCTTTACTGTCAAACTGATCCTCACCCGGTACCCGGGCATAAATTCCATAAAGGAGATCAGCAGTTTTTTCTCCAATCCCTGGAGCAAAAAATTTATCCCCCTTAACGGATTCACAGTGAACCTGGACCATATTGAACATGATATCCTCAGGCCCAGGTTCAAGGATCCCCGGGTGCATTTTGCCATCAACTGCGCCGCCAGAAGCTGCCCGCCCCTTCTCAATGAACCCTATGAAGGCAGCACCCTGGAAGCCCAGCTGGATGAACAGGCCCGGCGGTTCATCAACCGCCCCGGCAACACTTTTTTGAAAGGCGACACCCTGTTTGTCAGCCGGATTTTCAAATGGTTCAGGCACGATTTTTCAGACAACCCGTCAAGATTCATCCGGCAGCATGCTGAAGGCCGGCTGAAACAGGCCCTGGACCAGGCGGCAAAAGCAGGTGAAATCGATCTGGAATATCTCAATTATGACTGGACCCTGAACCGTTAGGATAAAGATTCAGGGCCGGCACCGCCGGTAAGAACTGTTTTTGTTTCCCATTGCCACCCAGGCAGAGATGGTGTATAAATTGAGGGCATGAAAGGCCAGATACCCATATCATCCTTACACAGGCCCATTTCTGTCAAGCTGTTTGCTTTTTTTTTCATCTCCATGCTGATCGCAATCATCCCTTTGTTTTTTCTGGCCCACCATTCAATCAAAAAACTGGGCCGGTTTGCTGATACAGCCAACACACGGCAGATCCGGAAAATGGCGGATGACTATCTGACAGCCATGGCCAGAGAAAAGGCCCAAAAATATGATGAACTGTTTTTGCGCATCAAAACCGGTGCCTCTTTTCTGGCTGTAAAAGCTGGCGAGGCATATCAGGACCTGGATGCCGGAAGGCCTCTGCCGGGCAGTCCGCCCCCCATGGTCCGCCGCCCGGGCAATCATATTTTCTATGCCCCGGAATCAGAGCCGGTGATCACCGCCTTCTGGGGCAGCGACCATATCCCTTTGTCCATCACATCAGAACTGCATGCCCTGGCCGGCATGGACCCTTTTTTAATCCATGCAAAAAAAATGGGCGACCAGAGCCTGGCCGCCCACATCATCACCATCACAGGGATCGGAAAATACTATACCCGGGACCCTGAAGCGCGAAAAAACTGTTTTAACCTGCCCCGGCCCGATAAATTTGATATCAGGGACGGAGAACCTGTGACCACCTTCACCGGCCGGAAAAACCCTGATTACCGGCCCAGGTGGACCCGCCTTTACAAGGACGATGTGATCGAAGGCCTGATGATGACAGCCACGGCCCCCATTCTGGATGCACGCGGCAGGTTCCGGGGCATTGCCGGCATTGATGTGCCCCTGGACAATATCATCAGCGACCTTTCGGCAGACCACCCTGAACCTTTGGAAACCGCCCATGACGGCAGCTGCTGTTTTACCTTTCTCATGGGCACGGGGGGGGAACTGATCTTTTTTCCCTTCTCACACCTGGAGCGGTTCGGGCTGGAAATGGATCTGAGCCCATTTAAATATTCAAAAGATATCCTTTCCTTGAACCTGAAAGATTCCGCCATACCTGGGGTCACAAACGCAGCCCAAAAGATCCTGGACAACCCGTCCCTCCTGATGACACTGACCATAACAGACCAGACCTATGTGATGGCCTCCCACCGCCTGCACCAAACCGGCTGGCACATCGTGCTGGCAAACAGTGAAAAACAGCTTCTGTCATCTGTTTTTCAGACCCGGCAGACCCTGGATCAAACCCTGTCAGGTATTTTAAATAATTTTCTTCAATATTCGGTATTTATTTTTATGGCAGCCCTGATCTGTATTTATGCGGCGGTCAGGATCTTTATCCGCCCCATCCGGCAAATGGTTTTCCAATTGAACCGGTCCCAGGAAAAAGAAAAAACCCATGCCGCATCCCTTGCCACACGCACCGACCAGCTCAGACAGCTCAACGAACACCTGGTTTACTGCGAAGAGATCCAGCGCAAAGCCATTGCCTCGGACCTGCATGACAGCATTGCCCAGACCCTGAGCATGGGCATCTCCAGGATAAAAAATATCAGGGAATCCAATCTTTCCCCCAAGCCTGATGAGATCCATGAGATCCAGCTGACACTTGAACAGTCGGTGCGGGAAGTCAGGGCCTTGATCTACAAATTATCCCCCCCCATCCTGGATGATTTTGACATTGACATCGCCATCGGCTTTCTGGTGGAGGAAACCAATGCGCAGAAAAAAACCTGCTTTGACTATATAAACCATGTTAAAGAACCGGTACCACTGAAACATGCCCTCAAGGTCACCTTGTACCGGGCAGTCAATGAACTGCTGACCAATATCCGCAAGCACGCCGGCACCCAAAAAGCCAGGGTCCGGTTATGGACAAAACAGGGTTACATCACCCTTGAGGTAAAAGACCAGGGAGCAGGCATGGATGTTCAAAAAACAATGACCACCCCGGACTGCGGTTTCGGACTCTACAGCCTGTCGGAACGGATACAGAATTTCGGCGGCTCCATGAAAATAGAATCAACCCCCGGCCAGGGCACAAAGATCACCATCACCGCCCCGGTGCAGACAAAAAAAGGCCTGTCATGAAAAAAAACACCATCATCATTGTGGATGACCACCGGGTCTTTCACCACGGCATCAGCCAGGCTTTGGATGCAGAAGACCTGTTCAAGGTAACGGCCCGGGCTGAGGACGGCGAACAAGCCGTGTCCCTGGCCGCAGCCGCCAGCCCGGATCTCATGCTCATGGACATCAGCATGCCCGGCCTCAACGGCATGGAAGCCACCCGCCGGATACTGGCAGCCAACCCGGCCATCCGGATTTTGGCCCTGTCCATGCACACCGAAAAAATATATGTCAGAGGCATGCTGGATGCCGGGGCCTCCGGCTATATACTCAAATCCTGCTCCTACAATGAACTGGTCACTGCCCTGAAAACCGTCCTGGCCGGCCACATCTACCTGAGCCCGGAAATCACCCACCTGTTTGTGGCAGATGCCACAGACCGGCTGGACCTGCTCTCTCCCCGGGAAAGACAGGTGCTGCTGCACATCGCAGAAGGCCACACCACCCGGGAAATCGCAAACAATCTGTCTTTGAGCGCAAGAACCGTTGATATCCACCGCAAAAACCTCAAGGAAAAACTGGAGATCCACACCATTGCCGGCCTGACCAAATATGCCGTTGCCAAAGGCCTGACAACCCCGGAATGAGTGACCCTGCCACCTAACTAACCCCATTCAGATTCACGATATCCATGGTATCTTCCTTAAGGGTCAACGCATAGATCTTTTTCCGGGTCAGGTAGGCAACCAGGCTGTCATCCATATACAATGATGCGAACACGGGAACGATCCTGTATCCTTCATACTCGGGAAAATAATCAAAACGCGCCCCGCTCTCCACAAATGCGGCCAGTTTGTCCACATCTCTGGTTTCAGGGGAGGATTTGGTTTCATTGAGAATGAAAATCCCTTCACACACAGCTATCACGTCAAATTCTCTTCTTGGGCCATCACCTTTGCAACTTTTTTTCTTGACCCGCACCGCAAAATAATCCAGGTCTTCACATCCAAAACAGGTCCTGGCAATGCGCGGCAGATTAGGGGCCACAATATCTTCCACAAAGGTGCCCATCTTGTTGGCCAGATCCCCCCACTGCCGGTTCATGAGAATGATCTGATCTTTCGACCAGTCTTTGTACTCACCCATCTCATCTTTGAATTCACCCATCTCGTTCTTGAATTCACGCATTTCATCTTTGAATTCACGCATTTCCCTGGACAATGTCTGCAAAGACATTTCCGTTTTAAGCTGGGCATACGCGACCTGTGCCAGGGTTTCTTCAAGATATGTCAATTTTTCTGCGGTTGCACTCATGAGAGCCTCCCTGAAAAATATTTTAAAGGCCTGAAATCAATCAATTTACATGTTAGCCGCAAGCCCCGGAAATGTCAATATTTGACCGGCGATTTTTCTATTCCATACAATATCTCATCCAGGCTGAATTCTTTTGACGGCAGTGCTTCAGGCGTTTCAAAATCAGGATCCACCGGAAAAGCATCCCAGAATCCCTCGGGCCATTTGCTTTTCTCAAGCGGTTCAAGAATCACCCTGTCCCCTTTTTTGTATATTTTGACCTCATCTCCCTTGAAACGAAACGCTTTGGGCAACCGCACAGCTTGAGACCGTCCATTTTGAAATATTTTTGCAGTAAGTTCCATAAAGCCGCTCCTTTTCCACTCCCTGTTGAACAATACCGAGAGGCCTACTCTTCATCACTCCCTGTTAACCTTAATCGGAAAGAGCGTCATTGCTTTATCAGTACTGGCTAATGGGAGATTTTCCAGTTTGGATTGGGCTGCCAGCATCCGGTCAAAGGGATCTCGATGGGAAATATCCCAGACCCCTGACAGTTGAGCGTGTTCAGGAGTGATATCCAAAGATTGAAATCCTGCTTTTATAATCCATTTCGGAACATCTGTTGCCACTGAAGAAGCTTCAGGCAATTTTCCCAGACGATATTTTGTGGCAATTTCCCACACCGATGCTGAGCTTACATATATTGTATGATGAATATTTTGCATGTACTTTTTAATTTTAACCGGTAACCGGAGGTCATCAAAAAGCCACCAGAGAAAAATATGGGTATCAATTATCATTACATTTCATTCCCACTTTTGGAGTTCTTTTTCAGGCAAAGGTTCAAAAAATGCGTCGGTTACCTTACCTTTGGCAATACCTGGTATTCTTCTGGTAACTTGTTTTAAAGGAACTAATTTTGCATACGGCTTTCCAGCCTTTGCAATAATAATTTCTTCCCCGGAATGTACCCGGAGCAACAATTTTGAAAAATGTGTTTTTGCGTAATGAATATTTAATATTTCCACAATACCCCCCCCTGATCTTAAGTTTAGTCTACTCTGTTTAGTCTATACGATAAATCAGAATGAGTCAACAACAACGTCGAACCCCGTCCTTGCTTTGCTCTTAATACCCCCTTTTCGCGACAAGTTCAAATGTTACCGAACTGAAGTTCCGCTCCGAATAGGGCCACAGACAAGGAGCTATGGGGGGGTTCCAGAAAATCAAATGGGATCATGAGAATCTTCACTGATCAGCTCAACTCACATATTTCCAAACAGGCGGCAAAACATGATGCTCAGATTTTCTGGTGGCCCTCGATGGATGGGGGCGGAAATACCAGCGCCTTTATAAGTGCAACAAGCCGGTCAAGCAGTATTACATCTATGTCCAGTTTCTGCCCTTTGGGTATGATACTGTTCTGGGCGGCCCCTGTTATCTGAAAATCTCCTCTTACCTCCCCTTCCCTTGTGAATTCTATTTCAACAGCCATAACCCGAGGTCACACGCAACTACATCAGTCATCAATTGGATCAGCGGGGTGTGTCATACAAAATGAAAGACAATGCCTTCACTGATGTGTCTGACCCAGGTGGAAGTCTGTTCCAATGACATTTTCAAATCTGCCCGTTTCTGTACCAGTCTTTTTGAACGGCTTTTGGAGACTGTATGACAACAACGCCTGCATCAGACACTGGTTCAGAGGAAATGCCATCAAGCAGTACAATAAAGAGAGTTACTTGATCCGGACTTGAGAAAGGTCCGCCAAATGGCACATTGCAAGGAGCTTCTCAAGCCGAAGTATTCGGTTTATGGGTTTAAAACTGCTCATCTGAAACTG
>JAIPDY010000065.1 GCA_021737445.1 Desulfotignum sp. | reverse complement strand
GGCGGTGGCGGCATTGGACCCGCAGATGGCGGCAAACGCGGCACAGGCCATAACCGTGGCCATGGCGATCCCGCCCTTGACATGTCCCACCCAGGTATAGGCGGCCTTGTACAGCTTTTCATTGACCCCGGAATAAAACGCGATCTGGCCCATGAAAATAAACAAGGGAATCACGGTGAGACCGTAACTGGAGAAAGTATCCCAGATCACTGCCCCCAGCATATTGAACCCCGCGTTCATATTTATGACATAGGAAAACCCCGCAAACCCCACCAGCCCCATGGCAAACCCCACAGGAATCCCGAACACGAACAGGATGAAAAGCAGTACCACAATACCGATAATGCCTACCAGGGTAATACTCATGGTCTCTCCTTTGGGGGAAACAGGGCTTTTAAAAAATCCATGAACAGAGCCAGGCACAGGATCAGGCACCCGAAAGCCACGGCCAGAGTAAAGGGATAATAGATGATGCGCAGGGTCTCGGACAGCTCTCCCACCCGCATCAGTGTCAGGGCTTTTTGCATGACATGCCATGCCGCCAGACCGAAAAACACACAGCACACACCCGTATTGACCACAGTCACAAGGCGCTTCAAAGGTTTGGGATAGGCATTCACCAGCACATCGACGCTGATGTGGCCGTTGGTGAACTGGGTATACCCCAGGGCAAAAGCCGTCACCACAGCCCCGGCATATCCCATCAATTCAAAGGTGCCGGGGATGGGCACAAAGATCTGGCGGCTGAAGATGTTGGCACAGGTCAGCAGGATCATGCCCACCAGAAACACCCCGCCGGTAAGGGTCAGGGCCATGTTCAGATATTTATTGATGCGGGACAGCAGCTCCATTGGCAGCCTCCGGACCTGTCCGGCCCCCGGGCCGGACAGGTGGTTTATTAATAAACACTATTGGATAAACGCCTTGATGTCTTTAATTATCGCCTCGGCCGGAAACCCTTTGGCCCTGGCCTTTTCAATCCAGTCATCCACCATAAAGGTGATTTTTTCATCCCATTCGGCCTTTTCATCCGCCGACAGGGTGATCACCTCCACGCCCTGTTCCTCTTTGGACCAGGCCACGGCATCTTTGATCTGCTGGTCCATGTATTCCCCGGTCCAGATGGCCTGCTCCTCTTTGAGGTCCATCATCACCTGCTGGACATCTGCCGGCAGTTTGTCCCAGGAGTCCTTGTTCATGATCACGGCAAAGGGGTAGATCCCGGCATCCACCATGGTGATGTACTTGCAGTTTTCGGCAAACTTGAAATCCTTCATCACCTCAAGAGAGGAAAACAATCCCTTGACCGTGCCTTTCTGCAGTGCTTCCACGGTGGCGGGCATGGGCATGCCCACCGGGTTGGCACCCCAGGCCTTGAGGATGGTGGCGGAATCACCCGAAGCCCGCAGGTCCATGCCTTTGAGGTCTGCCATGTTCCGCACCGGCTGTTTGGACATGATATTGCCCGGTGCATTGGTGAACATGGTGAGCACCACCACATCCTTGAACGCCTCGGGTTTGTATTTTTCATACAGTTTGAGCAGGGCGATGGATCCGGATCTGGCATCACCAATCCCCAAAGGCAGGCTGGTAGCATTGGTGACAATGAACCGGCCGGGCTGATAGGCCATGCAGATATTGCCGATGTCGGCCTGGCCGGCAATCACCCCGTCCATCATCTCCTTGGCCCCTAAAAGGGTGCCGCCGGGAAAGGTTTTCACCTCCACCTGGCCGCTGGTGCGTTTTTCAACTTCTGTTTTCCACCGCTCCATCTGCACGCAGGGAAAGGTGGGGGCCGGCGGGAAATTGGCATAGTTCAGGGTGATTTTGCCTGCCACGGCAACAGTTGCAAACAGGGAAAGGCAGGTGACGATAACGAAAATAAACATTGTGCCAAACAGCATGGTGCGTTTGATCATGACTTCACCTCCAAAAAAATTGTGCATTAAAAAAAATACTTTCAGCTTTTCAGCTGCCCTTGCTTTGTTTTAGGATCGCCGCCAGCACCTTTTCCGGGGTGATGGGCAGATCCTTGATGCGCACGCCCACAGCCTGATAAATAGCATTGGCCACAGCCGGTGCCGTGGGCACGCACCCGGGCTCTCCAATGCCCTTGGCCCCGAACGGCCCGTCAGGGTCATGGGTCTCGATGACCGGGGCCTTGATGGGTACGGCATCTTTGGCGGTAAACAATTTGTAGTCCCTGAAGTTGGGGTTCCTGATCTGCCCCTCTTTTATCATCACCTCCTCGGACAGGGCATACCCCAGGCCCATGATCACCCCGCCGTAGACCTGGCCCTCCAGCAGCATGGGGTTGATGGCCCGGCCCACATCATGGGCTGCCACATAGTTTTTCACCGTGACCTTGCCGGTCTCTTTATCCACATGGACCCGCACCCCGTGCACGCCGAATGAGTAAGTCACCGACAGGTTGCATTTAAAATCCTTTCCCATGTTCTCATTGGGGGGATCATAAAAATAATCCGCCATGAGCATGGTGCCGCCGGGTGAAAAATGGGCCTTGCGCAGCAGCTTGTCCACGGGCATGGTTTTTTCCGGGTCATTTTTTACTGACACTGTCCGGTTCTCCATAACCAGGTCTTCGGGTGCCACTTCAAACAATTTGGCTCCGAATGCCAGCAGGGTCTGCTTTGCCCTTCTGGCTGCCCACAGGGCGGCATTGCCCGCCACAAAGGTGGACCGGCTGGCATGGGCACCCACATCCCAGGGGCAGACATCGGTGTCCGTATGCACCACATTGATGTCTTCGGCCAGCAGCCCCAGCTCTTCGGCAACGATCTGGGCGATCATGTTGTCCAGGCCCTGGCCCATGTCGGTGCCGCCGGTAAAAATATCCACCCGGCCGTAATCATCCATCTTGAGGATGGCGCCGCATCCGTCGGATTTATAGATTCTGGCCCCCCCGCCCACATGGATGAGAGAGGCATATCCGATGCCCTCCCCCTCTTCCAGGGGACGGCCCTGGGTCAGTTCCTTTTCCACGGCATCAATGCACTGCGCCAGACCGCAGGAGGTGATTTTGAATCCCTGGGGCGTAACATCGCCGGGTTCATTCTGGTTGATGCGCCGGAATGCCACAGGATCGATCCCCGCTTTTTGGGCCAGCATATCCATGCAGGACTCGATGGCAAAGGTGGCCTGGGGGTTGCCGTACCCCCGCATGGCCTGGGCATAGGTGTTGTTGGTGTATACACATTTGGCATCATACCGCACATTGGGAACCCGGTAAAGAGAGGTGATGGGCATCATCATCACCGACGGGGTGGTGGCCCCCCAGGAGGTCCTTCCCCCGTTGTCCAGGACCATGCGGATATCCCGGAAGGTGAGATGTCCCTCTTTGTCACACCCCTGGCGGATGTAGATCACCGTGGGCTGGCGGGTGGAGGTGGCTTCGAACTCCTCTTTTCTGTCAAACAGGATCTTCACCGGTTTTCTGCATTTATGGGCCAGCAGAATGGCGATGTGCTCATAGGCATAGGTGTCCAATTTGGAGCCGAACCCGCCGCCGATGACCGGTTTGATCACCCGGACCCGTTTGCCTTTCAGCCCCATGGCCCCCAGGGTCTCTAAAAAATCCTTCTGGGCCAGGGACGGGATCTGGGTGTTGGAATAGACGGTCAGGTTGTCTGATGCGTCGAACAGGGCCACAGCCCCGGAGGTGGACAAACAGCAGTGGGTCACCCATGTGGTGGTGAACCGGTCCTCCACCACATACGCAGATGCTTTGTCTGCTGCTTCCACGTCCCCGTAATGCAGTTTCCAGGGCAGCTTGAGCACGTTGCTCTTGTGGGCCTCATGCACCAGGGGCGCATTTTTTTCCATGGCTGCCTCCGGATCGAACACCGCAGGCAAAGGTTCGTATTCCACCTCGATGAGACTGACGGCTTTTTTTGCCACCGCTTCGGACACCGCAGCCACCGCAGCGATTTCATCTCTGAAGCAGCACACTTTGTCCGCTTTTAGGGGCGGGTTGTCCTTGTAAAATCCCATGCGCATCTTGGACGGGATATCTTTTCCCGTGAGCACGGCATGGACCCCTGGCAGTGCCCGGGCTTTGGAGATATCCATGGCCGTGATTCTTGCATGGGCATGTCTGCTGTAAAGAATCTTGCCAAAGAGCATGCCCGGCAGTCTGACATCCTGGATATATTCCGCCCTTCCCATAGCCTTCTGGGCTGCATCCAGTTTGGGGACCCGCTGTCCCACTACGTTGTATCCGCTCATGTGATCACCTCCCCGGCCTTTTTATTCATGCTTTGCTGGGTTATGGTCCCTGGATCTTTGGCAGCAGCGGCACCTTCCCCCTGGTTTTTGGCCATCTGCCGGCCTGCTGCCGCAACAGAGTCCAGGATCTGGACATAGCCGGTGCACCGGCAGATATTGCCGGCCAGGGCATGTTTGACAGCCTCCTGGTCTGCTTTGGGATCTTTGTCCAGCAGGGCTTTTGCCGACATGATCATGCCCGGGGTACAGAACCCGCACTGGATACCGCCGTTGTCCACAAAGGACTGCTGGATGGGATGGAGGCTGCCGGTATGCACGGCCAGGCCCTCGATGGTCTGGACCTGCTTTCCCTGGACATCAGCTGCCAGGTATAAACAGGAATTGACGGCCAGCTGGTCCACGATGACGGTGCAGGCACCGCACTCCCCATTGCCGCAGCCCTCCTTTGTGCCGATCAGGCCCAGTTCTTCCCTGAGCAGGTGCAAAAGGGTCCAGTGGTCCTGGATATCACAGGAAATCTCATCCCCGTTCAAAATAAAGGATATGGTTTTTGTCATGGTCACTCCTCATGGTCACTTGTATGGTTATGCCTGCCGGGCCTTCTGATTTATAATATCCAGGCATCTGAGCCCCATGCGCCGCACCTGGACCCGGATCATCTCTTTTCTGTGCCAGGCCTGTCCCCGGACACTGTCTCTGACCTGTGATTCTTCGGCCGCCAGTTTCCCGGCCCCGGTCAGCAGATCCGATGTCACCGGCTGTCCCTCCAGCATCTGTTCAGCCTTTACCGCCCGCAGGGGGGTCGGACCGGCCACGCCTAAGCAGATCCGGGCTCTGGTGCAGGTGGACAGGTCCTCATCCACCACCAGGAGCACGCCGATGCCGATCAGCGGCAGCTCCATGGCTGCTCTCCTTCCGAATTTGATATAGGCGCTGCCGGTGCGGGGGACCTGGGCCGGAATAGTAATCCGGGTTAAAATTTCTCCGGGGGTTAGCACGGTCTCATAGGGTTTTACAAACAGGTCCTTTACCATGACGGACCGCTCACCGTCGGGTCCCACAAGCAGGGCAGTGCCGTCCAGGGCGATGAGCGGGATGGCCCCGTCCGCCGATGGCACGGCATTGATGAGGTTACCGCCGATGGTGCCCATGTTGCGCACCTGCAAAGATCCGATATTGGAGACCGCATCGTAAATAATGGGATAAGCGTTGCGGATGAGCAGGGACTGTTCCAGCATGGCATGGGTGACCAGGGCCCCGATGGACAGCTCGCCTGTGGCCTCGTTTTTGTGCAGGTCATTCAGGCCCGGTATCTTTTTGAGGTTGATCAGATAATCCGGTCCCATCCATCCTTCCTTGACCTTGACGATCACATCGGTTCCGCCTGCCATGTACCGGGCGGTCTCTTTGTGCTGCCCGAACAGTGCCACCGCCTCTTCCACGGTGGCAGGTGTCAGGAGTGTAAACGGTTTCATATGGTTTCCTTTCCTTACCCTCTGTTGTCAAAAATCCGGCGGGCTTTGCCCGGCACCCGGGGAAGCTCGCCATAGGGGACCACCTGGGCATCACAGGAGACCATGATCCTGGCCCGTACCGCCTGCCGCACCTGATCCCTGATGCCGTCGGCATCAGACGGAAATGCATTGTTGACGGCTTCCACCTTGATGGTCATGGTTTCCCTGCCGTCATCGGTCCGTGACAGGTGCAGCTGGTATTCACTGCCCATGCCGGGAATGCCGGACAATACCTCATCGATCTGGCCCGGATAGATGTTCACCCCTTTGAGGATGATCATGTCGTCAGACCGGCCCAGGATGCGGTCATGCAGGAACAGCGGGGTACCGCAGGCACAGGCTCTGGTGATTTTCCGGGTCAGGTCCCTTGTCCGGTACCGGATCAAAGGCGCGGCCTGTTTGCACAGGGTGGTCACCACCATCTCTCCCACCTCCCCGTCCGCCACCGGGGTCAGGGTATCCGGGTCCAGGATCTCCAGAATATACTTGTCCGCCCAGTAATGGATGCCTTCATGGCAGTGGCAGTCCAGGCCCATGCCCGGGCCGTAAAGCTCGGTCATGCCGGTGATGTCGAACATGTCTTCCAGTCCCAGCAGATGTTTAATCCGCTCCCGCATGGCAGCTGAACTGCGCTCAGACCCGAAGATCACTTTTTTCAGATTGATCTGGTCACGTAATCCCCTTTTATGGACCTCTTCAGCCATGAGCAGGGCCATGGATGCAGTGCAGCAGAATACCGTGGGGGCCAGATCCACCAGAAACCGGCACTGCATGTCAATATTGCCCGGCCCCACCGGAATGGCCATGGCCCCCAGCCGTTCGCACCCCATCTGAAACCCCATGCCCGCTGTCCACACCCCGTATCCCACCGCGATCTGGACCCGGTCTTCCGGGGTCAGGCCCGCCATTTCATAGCACCTTGCAAACATGTCGATCCAGTCGTCGATATCTTTCTGGGTATAGGCCAGGACCTTTCGCTTGCCTGTGGTGCCTGAAGAGGCATGAATCCTTACCACCTCTTTTTCCGGCACAGAGAGCAGCGGCAGGGGATACCCCTCTTTGAGATGGGTGGAGGTGGTAAATGGCAGGCGGGACAGATCATCCAAAGACTGAATGTCATCCGGGGTCACACCGGCGGAGGTCAGGTGCTGCCGGTAAAAAGAAGAACCGTTCCAGGCATGATTCACCGTCCATTTCAGGCCGGCCAGCTGAAGATCCAGCAGGGTCCGGACATCCGGGATATCCGGGATAAACCGTTTTTCCATGCTACACTCCCTTGGGTTTATGTCGTAAGGTTTGGGTGGCATCCAGATCCAGGGCCAGCGTCTCAGGATCGATCACCACCTGGTACACGGCTTTGGCCTGTTCCACACTCACATATCCGAACTGCACATCCTTTAAGACCGCTTCCGGGTCCCGTTCCTTTGGATCGCCATAGCCGCCGCCGCCGGCAGACACAAAGGAGATGACATCTCCCGGGTCCAGAAAGGTCAGGCCGCTGGGATCAGCAGGTTCACCGTTTTTCAAAAACCTGGCCAAAGCCCCGGGTCTGCCCTTGAAAATCCCGTCCGGCGGATACACAAACCGGCCGGCCTGGACCGCGATGGTGGTGCGGCCGGGCGGGGTGCCGTCACATTCTTCAGCCGTGGGCACCTGCAGGGTCATCTGGCGGCCGATACCGCCCCGCTGTCTGCCTGGCCCGCCGGAGTCCATGACCAACCCCCTTTCTTTCACGATGAGCGGGGTGTCGCTTTCCAGGATCTCCACCGGGGTGTTGGCGCCGTTGGCCGGAAAGATGGCGCAGTGGTGGCCGTCCATGTTAAGGGACGCCCCCATGCCCCCGCCCCGGATGATCATGGTGTGCCAGGGTTTGCCGCTGCCCCGTTTTCCATACAGAATATTGGTCTGGGCCGGGGTGCCGCCGGAACCGGCGATGACACGGTCCGGTGTGGCCTGGCCCAGGGCATTGAACACCATCTCGGTCATGAAATGCCCCACCTGCATCCTGGCCGCCACAGCCGCAGGAAATCTGCAGTTGATGATGGACCCTTCAGGTGCGGTCATGTGCACCGGCCGGATCGCCCCTTCGTTGATGGGGATATCCGGATCGAATGCGGATTTTACGGCCATGAACACATAAGCGTAGGTGAAGTTGTACACCACATTCACTCCCCAGTCCACCTGGCTCGATGTACCGGCAAAATCCACATGGATGTCTGATCCGTCCACGGTAACCGCAAGCTGTATATGGATGTCCGGCCGGGACCCGGCCCCCTCGATGACACCCCTGTGGGGGTAGGTGCCGTCCGGAATTTTCTCAATGGCCGCCCGCATGGAGGTTTCGGTGCGGGATATGATCTCATCAGCCAGGTCATCCAGGGTGGTAAGGTTTTCCTCTGCCATCATCTCGATGATCTTTTCGGCACACACATGGTTGGCCGCCACCTGGGACCGGATATCCCCTGTTACCTCTTCAGGGGTACGGACATTCCACCGGATCATGTTCAAAAGGTCTTCATTGAGCACCCCGGCGTCATACAGCCGGGTCACCGGGATATAGATGCCCTCTTCAAACACCTCCCGGTTGTCCGAGGATACCCTTCCCCCGATATCGGAATGGTGAAACACGCAGGCGGTGAAGGCCACGGGCTTTTCCTTGAAAAAAATAGGGCTGAGCACGCACACGTCATTCAAGTGTCCTGCCAGCAGCCAGGGATCATTGACAATGAACACATCCCCTTCCTTATAAGAATCCAGGGGCATGGACTGGATGATCTTTTTGACCCCCAGGGCCATGGCACCGGCCTGACCAGGGGTACAGAAGGTGCCCTGCACCAGTTCCTGGCCCCGGCTGTCCGTAAACATACAGGTGTAGTCATGGGCATCCCGCAGCAGGCTGGAAAACGCGGTCCTTGCCACGGATGCGTCCGCCTCGTCCACAATGGACACCAGACGGCGCCACAATATTTCCAGGGTTATGGGATCAAAGGTCTGTTTTTTCATTTTTCCTCCTCCCCTATGCGGATCCACACAAATCCCTTGTCATCCACGGTGGCGAATGCATCCTCCCCCATCACAATGGTGGATTCGCGCTCCTCAATAATGGCCGGACCGGAAAATTGCGCCCCGGCAAACAGCTTTGACCGGTCATACACGGTAAAATCGATATAGGCTTTCTGCACAACCGAAAACGCTTTGCGCTTTCCTTTGATGCTGTCTGACAGCTGGTCGGTGTCACAGGAGAGCGCGGGCATCACAAAGGGCGGTGTGGGCAGGGTGGCCCGTACCTTAAAGGTGACAAATTCCACCGGGGTTTCCGGATAAGTGCGGCCGTAAAGCCGCTTGTATTCGGTATCAAATTTGTCCCGGATCTCCTGGCGGGTCCACTGGGTAAACGGTTTGGGATCTATGACCAGATCGGTTTCCGCACCCTGGCCCACAAACCGCATGAGCAGGGTGCGCTGGAAGATCACCCGGTCTCCTTTGGCTGCATCCGCCAGGATGGCGGCCCCCTCTTTTTCCAGCTGGGAAAACAGGTCTTCAATATCGGCAAAATCCGCCTCATCCAGGACCAGGCGGTGGCTGCGGGACAGATCGAACGCCACCGGGGCCGTGAAAAACCCCAGGGCCGACCCCACCCCGGCCAGGGGCGGCACCAGGATCGATTTTGCCCCGATTTTTTTGGCCAGGCCGTAGGCATGTACCGGTCCGGCCCCGCCGAATGCGGACATCACCACAGTGGAGGGGTTGCCCCCTTTTTCCGCAATATGGGTCTTGGCAGCCGCGGCCATGGTCTCGTTGATGAGATCATGGATGCCGAAGGCTGCATCTGTAACCGAAGTGTCCAGGGGATTGGCGATCTTTTTTTCAATGGCGGTGCAAGATTTTTCCATATCCAGGGCCATGGTACCCCCTAAGAAAAAATCCGGGTCCAGGTATCCCAGCACCAGGTCTGCATCTGTCACCGTGGGGTTTTCGCCCCCCTGGTTGTAACAGGCCGGCCCGGGATCGGCCCCGGCGCTGTCAGGCCCGACAGCCAGCAGCCCCAGGCTGCTGATCCGGGCGATGCTGCCCCCGCCGGCACCGATCTCCATGAGATCCACCACCGGTACCTGGATGGGAAGGCCGGAGCCTTTCTTGAACCGCTGGACCCGGCCCACCTCAAAGGTGGACACCAGCCCGGCATGGCCCTTCTGGATCAGACAGGATTTGGCTGTGGTACCCCCCATGTCAAAGCAGAACATGTCCTTGATATCAAACATCTTCCCGTAATGCTGGGATGCGATCACAGCTGCGGTGGGCCCGGACTCGATGATCCGCACCGGAAACTTTCTGGCAGTGTCCACCGAAGTGATGCCGCCCGATGACAGCATGATGTAGAGCTTTCCGCCAAACCCTAAGTCTGCCAGGCGCTGGGTGAGCCTTTCCAGGTACTGGAAGGTGATGGGTTTGACATAGGCGTTCACCGCCGTGGTGCAGGAGCGTTCATATTCTCTGATCTGGGGAAGCACCTCAAAGGAATAGGAGGTGGACAGATCCGGGGCCGTTTCCCGGATGATCCGCTGCAACGCCTGTTCGTTCACCGGGTTTTCATAGGAGTTGATACAGCACACAGCCAGAGACGCGATGCCCTGCTTTTGAAAATCCGCCACCAGGGCCTTTGCCTCCTGTTCATCCACGGCTTTCAGGACCCGTCCGTCAGCGGTCACCCGTTCGTCTATCTCCTTTCTCAAAGCACGGGGCACAATGGGTTCCGGGTATTGGCTGAAAATGTCATAGGCATCATACCGGATCTCTCTGCCCAGCTCCAGCACATCCCTGAACCCTTTGGTGGTGATCAGCCCGGTTTTTGCACCTTTGCGCTCGATAATGGCATTGATGACCAGGGTGGTGCCGTGGATCACATCCCCAACCTGGTCTAAAAAGCCCGGCTTGATTGCCAGCAGTTCTTTGATGCCCTGTTCCACGGCATCGGACGGGTCATCCGGGGTGGTCAGGCACTTGTTGGTAAAAAACTCCCCGGTCCGGGTGTCCACCAGGACAAAATCGGTGAACGTGCCGCCGATGTCACACCCCAGTCGAAAAACTGATTGCTCCAAACCTTACCTCCCTGATAGCGTGGTGAGTTCTGAGTCGTGAGCCATGAGATCCTCACCACTCATTCTTTTCATCCTGATTTTTTTAAATGTCTGAACATGATGACACATCAGTAGAATATGGGTTCCTGCCATTCTCCGAAAACCTGGCGGAACACATCCGCCATCTCCCCCACCGTGGCAAAGGCCTTGCAGCACTCCACCAGGGGCGGCATGACATTGTCTTTGCCTTTTGCCGCCTTTTCCAGTGCCCGCAGGGTGTCGGCCACCGCTTTTTCGTGCCGGGTCCGCTTCACCGCGGCCAGACTGTCTTTGGAAGACTTTGCCCATGCCGCGTTATACTGGTGCAGTTCTACATCAGCCCCCTCATCTTCTTTGCCCGGGGTTTTGCCCACTTTTTTATATTCTCCGGACTGGAGGCCTTTTTCAAATTCATAAGCCTGCTGGGACACCTTTTTCTGGATCATCCCGTCGGAAATGCCGGATACAATCCCGCCCATCTCTTTTACCCAGGCCATCTCTTCTTTGATCTTGTCCGCCATCTCCAGGGTCAGGGTCTCGATGAAGTATGAGCCGGCCAGGGGGTCCACCGTATCCCTGAGCCCCACCTCATCCATGAGCAGTTCCAGGGTCTTCAAAGACAGCAAGGCAGATCTGGGGGTGGGGATGGTGTAGGCCTCGTCAAAGGAGCACAAAGCTGTGGTCTGTGCGCCGGACAGGGCTGCTCCCAGGGCGTAGAACGCCCCTCTCATGATATTGTTTTCCGGCTGCTCTTTGGTGAGGCCGGACCCCCCGCCCCCGAACAGGCCCCGGAGGAACAGTTTTTTCTTGTCCGTGACCCCGTAGTCTTCCTTGAGCATCTGTGCCCAGATCTTTCTGGCAGCCCGGAACTTGGCCACCTGCTCCCACAGGTTGCCGTACACATTGAAGTTAAAGGAAAACCGGCCTACAAAATCGGACGGATCGATTCCCCGCTGTGCCACAGTGTCGATGTAGGCCCTGGCGATCTCAAAGGCATAGGCGATCTCCTGGGCCGGGGTGGCACCCGATTCTCTGATATGGTACCCGCAGATGCTCACCGGATTGGACCGGGGCAGTTCCTTGACCGCATATGCAATGGAATCCCCCACCAGGCGCACCCCGTGTTCCACCGGAAAGATCCACGCGCCCCTGCCGATCATCTCCTTGAGGATATCATTCTGGGGGGTGCAGGAAATCTTTGTCCTGTCAAACCCTTTTGTTTCTCCCAATGCCTGGTACATGGCCATCATGATGGATGCCACCGCATTGATGGTCAGGCCGGACCCGATCCGGTCCAGGGGAATCCCGTCAAATGCGGTGAGAAAATCCTTGAGCGAATCCACGGCCATGCCCACCCGGCCCACTTCTCCTTCCGCCAGGGGATGGTCCGAGTCATACCCCATCTGGGTGGGCAGATCAAAGGCCACGTTCAACCCGTTCTGGCCGTTGGCGATCATGAGCTTGAACCGCTCATTGGTCTGTTCCGGTGTGCCGAACCCGGTATACTGCCGGGTGGTCCAGGCCCGGGACCTGTACCCCTGGGGATGCAGGCTCCGGGTAAAAGGAAACTCGCCGGGTTCCCCCAGATCGGTTTCATATGAAAACCCGGCATCGGCCAGATCCTGCGGCCCATACCCTGGTTTGATTTTCATGCCTGACTGGTAGACCACCTCTGTGATGGCCCCTTTTTCATCCTTGATATATCTGGCTACGCCCATATTCTACTCCCTTATGAAAACCTTCACCTGTCTGCTAAAGGTGTCGGCCTGCTATTGGAACAACCCATTGATGCCCGACACAATGGTATCAAAGGAGGTGCCGCCGGGAAACACGGCCGCCACCCCCATCTTTCTGAGAACCTGGACATCCTGGTTAGGGATCACCCCGCCCACCACCAAGTGCACATTGTCGAGCCCCTGCTCTTTGATCATGGCAGTCAGTTTTTCACAAATGGGCAGGTGTGCACCGGACATGATGGACAGCCCTATCACATCCACTGATTCCTGTACCGCAGTGGACATGATCTGGTCCAGGGTCTGGTGAAGCCCGGAATAGATCACCTCCATGCCCGCATCCCGCAGGGCCAGGGCCACAATCTTGGCCCCCTTGTCATGGCCGTCCAGGCCCGGCTTGGCCACCAGCACCCGGATCTTGTTCAATGTTTCCATACGCCTTGGTTTCCTTTCCTTATCCTTATGTTGCTGGTCAAAAAACTTCACTGTCAGGCTCCGCCAGAAACCGGGTCAGGCGGTCCGCCAGTTTCCGGGCCGCCTGGTACGGATCTGCCGCCACCGCTGCCTTCTGTGCCGCTGTATCCAGAAATGCCGCCACCTGCCGGTCAATCCATGGATCGATCCGGTCCATAACCATCTGCCGCACCAGGGTGTTAAAATACTCCCCGGCCTGGGCGGTCTGTATTTTTTCCAGCACCTGGTGGTCCTTCATAAACTGCCGGTGGTCCAAAAACAGGTCTGCCAGCCGGTCCACCCCTTCTCCGGTTCTGGCACAAGTACCCACCACAGGCGGCTGCCAGGTGTCCGGTTCCAGGGACCGCTGCTGGACCAGATGTTCCAGGGTCATCATTTCTGATGCGGCACCGGGCAGGTCGGTCTTGTTGACGATAAACAGATCCGCAGCTTCCAGCAGACCGGCTTTCACCGCCTGGATGCCGTCCCCGGTCCCGGGAATGGCCACCAGTCCCAGGCTGTGCACCAGGGTGGTGATTTCCAGATCTGCCTGGCCCGACCCCACCGGCTCCACAATTATGATCTCATATCCCATGGCATCCAGCACCAGGCAGGTATCTTTAGCAGCCCTGGCCAGGCCCCCGGCTGCACCCCGTGCTGCCATAGACCGGATAAACACCCCTTTGTCTCCTGCATGGGCCTGCATGCGCACCCGGTCCCCCAGCACTGCCCCGCCGGTTTTGCGGGAGGACGGGTCCACGGCAACCACTCCCACGGTAAATTGTTTTTTGCGAAACATGGTGATCAAAGAGTTGATCAAGGTGGATTTGCCGGCACCGGGCGGGCCGGTGATGCCTATAACAAACGCGTTTCCTGCATGGGAATACAGCTTTCCCAGCATCTGTGCAGCTGCGGGATCACCCGCTTCAATGCACCGGATCAGTCTGGCCCCTGCCATCACATCTCCATCCAGGATCTGCCGGATTTCCACCGGCGGATCAGGCTGTATGTCAGGCACTTTTTCTGGCATCTTCCTCCTTGAGCCGGTGCATCACCGCCTGCTTTCCCTTGAGGATATGGGCCCGCACCAGGGTTTCCACCCGGTCTTCATCCCGCTGGCGCATGGCGGCCAGCATGTCGATATGGTCCTGGCAGGACTCCAGGGCAAAGGCCTCCTGCTTGAGAATGATCTGCCTGAACCGGGAAATCTGTGCCTGAAGCTGGTTGATCATCTTGATGAGCCGGGGGCTGTCACTCATGGCATACAGCAGGTCATGGAACTCGGTGTTGATGTCCGGCAGAAGGGCTGTCTGTTTTTTTTCCAGGCAATCCTGGAACTTTTTCATGACCCTTTCCAGGGGGACCAGATCTGCGGGCCTGTGTTTCTGTGCGGCCAGGCGGGCCGCATACGCCTCCAGAACGGCCCTTATACCGAATGTTTCTTCAATGTCTTCACGGGTAAGCGCCATCACCTTGAACCCGCCGGAAGGGATTTTTTCGATCCAGTCTTCGCGTTCCAGTTTGTGCAATGCCTCCCGCAAAGGGGTGCGGCTGATACCCAGCATTTGGGCCATGCGGTTTTCCACCAGTCGTGCACCAGGTGCAATATCCTGGTCAATAATGGCCTGTTTCAGGTGGTCATACACATCCTGGC
>JAIPDY010000064.1 GCA_021737445.1 Desulfotignum sp. | reverse complement strand
AAGAAATTTTTTCCAACCCCCAGAATCCCCGCACTCAGGGATTTTTGCGAAATATTCTGTAAAATGGAAATCAAAAAACACATTGAAAAACTGACACCTGAAATCATTGCCATGCGGCGGGATTTTCACCAGCACCCGGAACCGGGTTTCCAGGAATTTCGCACCCGGGACCAGGTAAAACATTTTTTGGCAAAAACCGGAATCCCGGTTAAAGAGATGGCAAAAACCGGTGTTGTGGGGCTGCTTAAAGGCGACAGGCCGGGCAGAACCATTATGCTCCGGGCAGACATGGATGCCCTGCCGGTGACAGAAGAGACCGGCCTTGCCTGGCAGTCAGCAAAAAAGGGGGTGATGCATGCCTGCGGCCATGACGGCCACATTGCCATGCTGCTGGGGGCAGCCAGGGTGCTCAGCCAGCTCAAATCCCGCATCAGCGGCCAAATTAAATTTGTTTTCCAGCCCAACGAGGAAGATGCCGGCGCCTGGCTCATGATAAAAGAGGGGGTTATGGAAAATCCCCCTGTGGACGCTGCGTTCGGATGCCATCTGTGGTCCCAGATTGATACCGGTACCATTGACATCCGGCCCGGACCGGTGATGGCTGCCAGCCATTACTTTTCACTGACCATCAAGGGAAAAGGCGGGCATGCCGGATTTGCCCATGAATCCATCGACCCGATCTTTGTTTCATCCGCCGTTATCCAGGCGGTCCAGGCAGTTCAATCCAGGGAAATCAATGCCCTGGACCCGGTGGTGGTCATGTTCACTTCTGCCCATGCCGGCACCAGCAGCAATACCATTGTCCCTGATGAAATGATACTGCAAGGCTCTTTGCGGGTACTTTATGAGGGAGGTGAACAAGACATCAGAAAACGGTTTGAGCGGATTGTTGAACATACCTGTCATGCCCACCGGGCGGATTACCTTCTTGCATTCAAAGTGGGCAATCACCTGCTGTCAAACGATGATGCCATGGTATCCCTTGTCAGGGCCGCAGCCTGGGAGGTGCTGGAAGACCGGAACCGCGTGACAGGGACTGTCCGGACCATGGCAGGGGAAGATTTTTCCGATTTTGCCGCCCATGTGCCAACGGCATTTGCATTCATCGGTATAAAAAACAGGGCAAAAGGGATCGTCTTTCCCCACCACCACCCAAAATTTGACATTGATGAGTCAATGCTGCCCAGAGGAACAGAGCTCTATGTACGCACAGCCCTTGCCTATCTGACAGAAGCCTGAGCATATCAGAACCCGGTTGAAAAAAAATGACCGGCATGATATTTCTCATTATTCTGTTATTGAAACAATAGTCTTTCAGGATGTGACAGATTGCCTTGGAGAACCGCATAGGGTGGAACATAAAAACATGACAGAAAAAAAATATTACAACATCGCCTCCCTTGAAAAAGGGATCAAAACCCTGGAGCTGCTGGCTGCCCACGGGGAACTGAGCGTCAGTGAGGCGGCCCGGCTCATGGACACCAACCGGGCCGGCAGCCACCGGTTCATCTCCACGCTCAAAGACCTGGGATATGTGGAAAAAAACAGCAACAACAAGTACCAGCCCACCTTGAAGATCATGACCCTGGCCCAGAAGGTGGCAGACCGGTTTGAAATCCGGCGCATGGCCAAACCCCACATGCACAGGCTGTCCATGATGTACAAGGAGACCATCAACCTGGGGCTGTTCAAAAACCAGGAAATCATCCATATTGATAAAATTGACAGCCTTGAGGTGCTTAGGATGGACTCTGCCCTGGGGGACAAGGCACCTGCCTATTGCACCGGCCTTGGCAAATGCATTCTGGCATTTTTACCGGACCATGAACTGGATCACTATCTGAACACGGTGGACCGCCGGCCCCTGGCCCCCAATACCATCACTGACAAAACCGATTTTCTAAAAGAACTGTCCAGAATCCGCCGGAACCGGTATGCCATTGATGACGAAGAAATGACCATCGGGCTGCGCTGTATTGCTGTTCCCATTTTTGATCACAACAATTATCCCGCCTATGCCTTAAGCATTTCAGGCCCAGCCATGCGCCTGACTCACCGGGCTTTGGAAGACATAAAAGACAATATCCTCAAGGTATCTGAAGACCTTTCCCGCAAAATGGGTAATGCCTGACCCTTATTACCGGGGTGTTGCCCCGACTGCCCTGACATAAATTTTAAAAAAATAAAAAAAATCCTTGACAAACCCCGGGGATTTTTTTTATCACATAAGGTGTCACGCTATAAAAACAATAGTCACATTATATGTGACAAATATCTTGAATAATTTATATGGAGGCAGCATGAAAAAGAAGAAACTCACTCGATGGGACCTTCAGGCCAAAAAAGAGTCAAAGGAAAAGGTCGTCTGGATCACAGCCTATGATTACTGGAACGCTACTTTTGCCGAAGCCGCCGACATGGACATGATACTGGTCGGCGATTCTCTGGGCATGTGTGTATACGGATATGAAGGTACAGTACCCGTGACCATGGACCAGTGCATTGTCCACAGCGAAGCCGTTCGCCGGGGGGCTGCAAACACATTTATCATCGGCGATATGCCGTTTTTATCCTACCAGGTCAGTGTGCCGGACGCGGTGCGCAATGCCGGCCGGTTCCACAAGGAGGCCGGTGTGGATGCCATCAAACTGGAAGGGGGCAAGCGGGTGTGTCCCCAGATCCAGGCCATTGCCGACGGCGGCATGCTGGTCATGGGCCATATCGGCCTCACGCCCCAAAGCTCCGGACAGCTGGGAGGATTCAAGGCCCAGGGCAGAACCGCGGACGCAGCCAAAGAACTCATTGCCGATGCCAGAGCCATCCAGGATGCCGGGGCTTTTGCCCTGCTGGTGGAAGCGGTGCCGCCCGAGGTCTGCCGGATCATCACAGAGACCCTGGCCATTCCGGTGTACAGCATTGGTGCAGGCATTGACGCTGATGGCCAGCTCATGATCTCATCTGATGTGGCCGGGGTGTTCCAGGCATTTACCCCCAAATTTGTCAAAAAATATGAAAACCTTGGGGAAAAAACCATCCAGGCATTTTCCGCATACAGACAGGATGTGCTGGAGAAAAAATTTCCCGCACCCGAACATACCTATAAAATGAAAGACGGCGAACTGGCCAAACTCAAAACACTCTTACAGCAAGGATAACAAAATGAGCGACGTATTGAACAAAATCAGAGATTTCATGGAAAAACAGGGGGTCCCGGGACGGGACGGATATGATCTGGCAGCATCCGGCAAGGCTTTTGCCGACGGGGCCAATTTCAGAATTGAAATTGCCGGCGTTGAACGGGCCACCACCATGGCGTCCATGATCAAGGAAGCTGACCGCAGAAATATCGTCATCCACCGGGCCATTGCCGCGGTGGGCGGCTCAACCTACTGCGATTTTGCCGAACTCAAGGACATGGCCCAGATGGCAAAAGACGCCCAGATTGAAGTGATCATGACCGTTGGGCACCGCAAGGGCTGGGATACCGGCGCCAAGGAGATGGCGACCAGTGAAGGCCAGATGCAGGGGTTTCGCCTCAGAGGATCCGACAATATCTCATTTCACATAGCTGATATCATGCGCAATATCGAGGCAGGGTTCCGGGGATTTCTGGTGTATGACGAAGGGGTGCTGTTTATCCTCAACAAGATGCGGGAACAGGGCCTGATTCCCAAAGAGACCATATTCAAGTTTTCCGTGTTCGGCGGGTACTGCTCCGCAGCCGGCGCCAAGGTCATTGAAAGCATGGGGGCCAACTCTTTGAACCCCATTTCCGATGTATCCCGGCCCATTTTGTCCTCTATCCGAAAGGCGGTGGACATTCCGCTGGATATCTACACCATTATCGTGAACTCCTTTGGCGGCAACTTTAGGGGGTATGAATGTCCGGAAATTGCAAAAGTGGCCTCCCCGTGCTATTTTAAATTTGAACCCGGCACCTCAGAGGGTGATATTTACATGCCCTGGGTGACAGAAGCGTGGCATGCCGGTTTTATCAAGGAAAAAGTAAAGATCGCCGCCATTGTGATGGAACTGATGGAACGGCATGCACCGGAGATGAAAACCTCTCCAAAAGGGGCCAAAGATCTGGTTTTAACCAAACCCTAAACCGCAGCAGGACACCAAACATGGATATAGAAAAATTATTTGCAGCAAGAAACCAGGGGGTGGAATGGTCCGGCATTCGCATCATGTTTGCCATGGCAGACAAGATCGACGGTGTGGTGAACTTAGGCATCGGCCAGCCGGATTTCGACACCCCGGAACATATCCGGGATGCAGCCAAAGACGCTTTGGACCAAGGATTCACGCGATACCCACCGGCCAGCGGATTTGCAGATCTCAGACAAGCAGTGGCAAAAAAACTGGCCAAAGAAAACAAGATCCAGGCAGACCCGGACTCGGAAATCTTTATCTCCGTGGGCGCCATGCAGGGGATATTCAACATCATGCTCCATCTGCTGAACAAAGGAGATGAGGTACTGGTGGTGGATCCGGGATATGATTACTACTCCCAGATCCGGCTGTTCGGCGGGGTGCCGGTGCGCATTGCGGCCAGAGAAGAAAACCAGTTCAAGATAGACCCCAAAGAGGTGGCACAGGCCATCACGCCCAAAACCAAGGCGTTTATCCTCAACACCCCGTCCAACCCCACCGGCGCCATCTTTGACAGGGATATCCTGGAACAGGTGGCCGCCATATGCCAGAAACACGGGGTCATGGTCATTTCCGACGAACCCTATGAACACATTTTGTTCGACAACAATGAACATGTGTCCATCGGCAGCCTGGACGGGATGCAGGATCTGACGGTTTCCATCTACACTTTGTCCAAATCCTATGCCATGACCGGTTGGCGGGTGGGGTATGTGGCTGCCCATAAAGCCATTATCGCAGAGATGGAAAAGCTCATGGAGCACATGGTGTCCGGGGTCACCAGTGTGGCCCAGCGGGCGGCCCTGGCCGCTATCGAGGGATCCCAGACGTGTGTCGAACAGATGGTGGAACGATATGCCAAACGCCGGAACCTTGTGATCGACGGATTGAACAGCATCAAGGGGATCTCCTGCATCAAGCCGGAATCCACGTTCTACGCCTTTGCCAACATCTCATCATTTGGCATGTCCTCCTGGGAGTTTGCCCGGCATATGGTGGAAAACCACAAAGTGGCCATGGTGCCGGGATCCATTTTCGGTAAAAACGGCGAAGGATATGTAAGAATTTCTTTTGCAACAAGTTCTGCAAATCTAAAAGAGGCATTGAAACGCATAGAAAAAGGAGTGGCAAAATGACCCTTTTTTCCCGCACCGAATACCTGAACCGCATCAAAAGGACCAAGGCAGCCATGGCAGACCAGGGCATGGACCTGCTGGTGGTGTGTGACCCGGCCAACATGAACTATCTCACCGGTTATGACGGCTGGTCCTTTTATGTGCCCCAGGCAGTTCTGGTGATAGATGACCAGGAGGAACCGGTATGGATCGGAAGAAACATGGACCGCAACGGGGCGATGCACACCGCGTTCATTACCAAACAAAACATGATCGGATACCCGGATGACTATGTCCAGTCAGATGTCAAACATCCCATGAACTTTGTGGGAGATCTCATCAAACAAAAAGGATGGGACAAAAAAACCATTGGCGTGGAAACCGATGCCTATTACTACACCGCCAGAAGTGATGCTGAACTGAAAAAAACCCTGGGCGAAAGCACCCTGGCTGACGGCAACCTGCTGGTGAACTGGGTGCGCATCATCAAGTCCGACGCAGAGATCGCCCTGATGAGCCAAGCCGGAAAAATTGCGGAAAAAGTGATGGCAACGGCATTGGAAAACCTGGTGCCCGGCCGGCGGGAATGCGATGCCGTGGCTGCGGTGTTACAGGCCCAGGCATCAGGCACCCGGCAATTTGGCGGTGATTATCCGGCCATCGTACCCATGATGCCCACAGGAGAGAAAACCTCAGCCCCCCACCTGACCTGGACCGACGAACCTTACCAGGCAAACCAGGCCGTGAACCTGGAGCTGGCAGGCTGCCGGCACCGGTACCACTGCCCCATTGCCCGTACCGCGTTTCTGGGACCCAATCCGCCGCAAAAACTGTCGGATCTGGCAGACATAACCGTGGAAGGGTTGAACCTGACCCTGGACACCATCAAACCTGGCATGACCGGCGAAGATGTGGAACGGGTATGGCGGGAGCATATCGCAAAAAAAGGGTTTGAAAAAGAATCGCGCATCGGGTATTCCATGGGCCTGAACTATCCGCCGGACTGGGGAGAACACACCGCCAGCCTGCGGCCCGGAGACAAGACCGTTCTGGCCCCCAACATGACTTTTCACATGATATTGGGGATGTGGATGGACAATTTCGGGTTTGAATGCTCTGAATCATTTCAGGTCACGGAAAACGGGGCCAGAACCTTTGCCGATTTTGAACGCAAGCTTTTTGTCATTGCTTAGATAAAGGCTGACTTGATTTATGGATCCTATAAAAAAACGCACCCTGGAACTGACAGATGAAATCATAGAACTCCGGCGGCATTTTCATATGAATCCGGAGCTGGGATTTCAGGAGTTTGAAACCGCAGCCACGATTGAAAACTACCTTCAGAATATCGGGTATGAAACCACACGGATGGCCAAAACAGGGGTGGTCGCCGTGCTTGACAGCGGCAGACCCGGGCCGGTTTTGATGCTGCGGGCAGACATGGATGCGCTGCCGGTCACGGAAACCAGCAAGGTGGCATACAAATCCCGAAATGACGGGGTGATGCATGCCTGTGGTCATGATGCCCATATGGCCATGCTCCTGGTGGCTGCCAGGATTCTTAAAGAAAACACATCATCCGTAAATGGTAAAATCAAATTTGTGTTTCAACCCAATGAGGAGATCGCCGGTGCTGTCCATATGATCAAAGACGGGGTCCTGGAAAATCCCAGAGTCGATGCTGTGATGGGTATCCATGTCTGGACACCGGTTGATTCAGGAAAAATCGCTGTCACCCCCGGACCGGTTATGGGGGGGCTGGATGTTTTTAAAATCACCATCCACGGCAAAGGCGGCCATACCGGTGTCCCGGAAGACGCCGTCGATCCCGTCATTGCCGCGGCAAGTCTTATCCAGACAGCACAAATCATCCAGACACGGGAGATCAGCAACCTGAAAGCCACCGTCATCATGTTTGGAAAAATCACCGGCGGCACCAAAAGCAATATTATACCGGACAAAGTGGCTTTGGAAGGATCCATCCGTTTCCTCTACCCGGGCGGCCCGGACAGTGAAGAAAAGCCCACACAGCGGTTTATCCGTATTGCAGAGCAGGTCTGCGCCACCCATCGATGTACATGTGACATCGATATCACCCATGAAAACATACCTTTGATCAACCATAAAGAGATGACAGACCTGGCCAGGGAAACCGCTCTTGAGATTTTTTCCGGTGACAGTATTATTGACAATCACACCATTGCCAGTGAGGATTTCTCAGAATTCAGCGCAAAAGTGCCGGGGGTATTTATCTTTCTCGGTGCAGGAAACAAGGCTGCAGGGGCGGATGTGTCCCACCATCACCCTGAATTCAATATTGATGAGTCGGTCCTTCCAAAAGGCGTGGAAATGTTGGTCCGGGGGGCACACCATTTTTTTGAAAAGGCGGATCGATTGTCATTTTTAATGCAAACCTGAAGTGATAAGGGGAGCTGGTGAAACCAGGTTTTGTGAAAACAGGTCCGGTAAAACCCAGTGTAACCAAAAACCTGTATATTAACCCCAAAAAAAAAGGAGTTGGACAATGAAACACTTTATGCGCTTGAAAAAGCTAAACGCATTACTGACAGGGTGTCTGCTCATCGCAGCAACAAGTATCAGCGTGTATGCAGCGGAGTGGAAGTATGCCATGGGAGAGGGGGAGAGTGATCCCCAGGGGATCTATGCCACGGCGTTCAAGGACTTTATAGAAGAAAACTCCAGAAATACCATCAAAATCTATCCCGTTGGAAGCCTTGGGGAAGAGGCCGACATGCTGGAACAGACCAAAGCCGGGATCCTGCAGTTTTTAGGGCAGTCAACCGGTTATATGGGGGGAACCATTCCTGAGATGGACCTGTTCACACTGCCGTATGTCATGCCCACGGATACGAAACAGCTTGATTATTTTTTCAAAAACTCCAAGGTCATCAATGAAATGCTGCCGCCGATTTTCAACCAGCACGGACTTGAGCTGCTCTCCATCTTCCCGGAAGGGGAAATGGCAGTGACAACATTTGAGCCATTTCACTCACCAGCGGATCTGGAGGGAAAAAAGATGCGGGTCATGCCGGGATCCCCCATCCTGGTTGAGACCTATAAAGCGTTTGGTGCATCGCCGGTACCCATGACCTGGGGGGATCTGATAGGTGCACTCAAGACCAATATGGTGGATGGCCAGGAAAATCCGACGGTATGGATCGAAGCGTATGGTCTGGATCACTTGACAAACGTATTGACATATACCGGACATGGACACTTCAATGCATCCGCATCAGCGAACAAGGCATTTTTTGACGGACTCAGCGAAAGAGACAAAAAACTGGTTCTCGCAGCTGCTGAGCATGCACACAAAGTAATTTTGAGCGAAGCGCAAAAGCTGGATGCTTACGGCCTTGGCCGCATTGTCAGAACCAACCCGGACTTTAAGATTGTCACACTCACCAAAGAAGAGCGTGCACCATTCAAAGAAGCGGCTAAAGCGGTACAGGCTTCGTTTGCATCAAAGAGCGATTCAAACAAAAAACTGCTGGGTCAAATGATGGCCGATCTCAAAGAAGCGGAAGAAAACGCGGAATAATTCCGCAATCGACTGTCTGCTGCTCTTGGAGCAGCAGACAATCTTGAAAATGGAGAGGACAGCAAAATTACCCGGGCTTTTGATGCGCCCTCTATTTTGCTGTTCAGGAGAAAAGATGGATGAACCAGAAGGAAAAAGCCACAACCCGTTACTGAAAACGCTTGATTTTATCGATGGGCTGCTCAGCAGGTTTGAAGGGGTCATGCTGGCGCTCGGAGTGATCGCCATGACGGTCAATACCATTGCCGCAGTGATCAGCCGGTATGTTTTCAACAGTGCCATCACATTCACCGACGAGCTGAACATGATATTTATCGTTGTGGTGACATTTGCAGGATTGAGTTATGCCGCACGCAACGGGCGGCATATCAGGATGTCTGCCATATACGATGTAATGCCTGCCAAAATCCGCAAAGCATTGATGATTGGAATGACTGCGGTAACGTCAGCGTTCATGTTCTTTCTGTCGTTTTATTCCTACAACTATATTGTCGAGGTATACCAGAGTGGGCGGATCTTACCGGCCCTGGGGCTGCCGGTATTTTATATCTATTTGTGGGTTCCCATCGGGTTTGTTGTGACAGGATTGCAGTATGCGTTTACAGTGGTGAAAAATCTGACACAAAACGATATCTATCTTTCGACCTCTGTCAAAGACGGATATGCTGACACAGATAATGATGTTGAGGTGTAAGGCATGGTGATGAAACGTCAAATCAAAAAAATAATCCTGCTGATTGTTCTCAGCTGTCTGTTGGCTTCCCCTGTGTTGGCATCGAATCCTGTGAATGTGGTCATTGAAGAAACGGTCATCGCGCAGAAAACAACCATTTTTGTTTACGGCTATGCCGAAGGTGTGGACAGATGGCAGGAAGTAAGTGTCACCTTGCGTGATAAAAACGCCCAACGTATTGAACTGAACGCAAAAATCAACACATTCGGCAACTGGGGTGTTGAAGGGGTGGATATCGGCACTCTCAGTGACGGCACAATCACCATTACAGCAATGCTGAAAGATGACACGGGAAAAACAATGGCACAAACCACTGCAACGGCTGTTCTGGATACCAGCTTCAGCTTTGTAGCGTTTTTGAACCAGCATTTTGCCGGGGCCATTTTTTTGCTGATGGTCATATTACTGCTGCTGGGCTTTCCCATGAAAATCCCCTTGATTGCCGGTGCGACCCTCGGGGTGTATCTGCTGTACAATGGAGATCTGTCACAGATGCAGTTTGTCATTCAGCAGATGATGGCAGGCATCCGCCCTGCAGCACTCATTGCCGTGCCCATGTTCATCCTCTCAGCCGATATCATGACCCGGGGCAAATCAGCGGGAAAACTGATCGATCTGGTGATGGCGTTTGTCAGACACATCAAAGGCGGTCTGGCTGTAAGTACTGCCGGCGCATGTACGATGTTCGGTGCTGTTTCCGGTTCAACCCAGGCGACGGTTGTGGCGATTGGAACCCCCCTTCGTCCCCGGCTTCAGGAAGGGGGATACAAAGATTCTTTCATTATGGCACTCATTGTCAATTCCAGTGACATCGCTTTTCTGATTCCTCCCAGTATCGGCATGATCATCTATGGCATTGTTGCAAAAACATCCATACCGGAACTGTTTATCGCAGGCATCGGCCCCGGGCTGCTGATCCTGGTCCTGTTCTCGATCTACAGCGTTATCTATGCGTATGTGAACGATATCCCCACTGAACCCAAAGCCTCGTGGCAGGAACGGGGAAAGGCATTGTATCATGCACTGTGGCCTTTGGGATTCCCGGTGATTATTATCGGAGGGATATTCGGCGGGATATTCAGCCCCACGGAAGCAGCCGCCGTGAGCGTAGCCTATGCCATTGTGCTGGAAGGCTTTGTATTCAAAACCATGAAGATTCGCGACTTTTACGCCACCGCCAAATCAACCGGGCTGGTAACCGCCGTTGTCTTTATCCTTGTGGGTGCCGGGGCCGCGTTTGCCTGGGTATTATCCTATGCCCAGGTGCCCCAGCAGCTTCTGGAAATGATCGGCATTTCCGAGATGGACAAATATGGCGTACTCTTTGTGATCTCTATTGCCTTTTTCGTGGGATGCATGTTTGTGGATCCCATTGTGGTGATTCTGGTCCTGGTACCGATTTTTTCCCCTGTGGTGAACAATGTGGGACTTGATCCGGTTCTGGTGGGTACGATTATCACACTCCAGGTGGCCATCGGGTCTGCAACCCCGCCGTTCGGCTGTGATATTTTTACCGCTATCGCCGTATTCAAACGCCCTTATTTCGAGGTTGTCAAAGGGACACCCCCATTCATGTTCATTCTTTTAAGTGTTGCCGTTGCCATGATCTTCTTTCCGGAAATTGCTCTTTTTCTGAGAGATTTGGCCTTTAGATAAAGGATAAAAATGTTTCAAAATATACTGGTTCCGCTGGATGGTTCGGAAAATGCTTACGCAACATTGACATATGCCGCCAACCTGGCCAAAAAATTCGATTCACAAATCAATGTGTTGTCGGTTTTCAGACACCACAGCCATATCGAAAGCGCGCTCTCCATGGTCAGACCCAGGGAGCCGGAAAATCTGAATGATGTCCTGAGCGCCTATGCCAAAGAGGTCGTATCCCGGGGAAAAACCATGTTACAGGAGCAAGGCATTCAAAAGGTCAAAGGATTTGTCAAAATGGGATCACCCAGCAAAAAAATCCTGGAATTTGCCCAAAAACACGACATCGATCTGATCGTCATCAGCTCCACTGGACAGGGTGACTTGACAGGATACCTGCTGGGCGGGGTATCCCATAAGGTGACGGGGCTTGCCAAATGCCCGGTTATGGTTATTTAGCGGAGAAACACAACAAATGAACCCTGCCGAAATCCTACTGAAAGACATGTTCCTGGCCCAACGCCGAATTGATGGAATGATCCGGACAACCCCCCTGATCGATGCCTCTTTGCTGTCACAACGGTCAGGCAGGCAGGTCCGCTTGAAACTGGAAAACTTACAGAAAACCGGATCCTTTAAACTACGCGGGGCTGCCAATGCCCTGCTGACCCTCTCGGATTCCCAAAAGGCGAATGGGGTCCTGGCCTTTTCAACCGGCAACCATGGCCGGGCTGTGGCCTGGGTGGCCCGGCAGCTCGGGATCAGATGTGTGGTCTGCCTTTCAGAAAGGGTTCCGGCGTTCAGGGTTCAAGCCATGGAGAACTTCGGCGCCCAGGTCGTTCAGAAAGGAACCAGCCAGGATGACGCCTATGAAGTGGCGCTGAAGCTCGAAAAAGATGATCATCTGACCCTGATCAACCCATTTGATGATCCGTTTGTAATTGCGGGCCAGGGGACCATCGGCCTGGAGATTCTGACGCAGGCACCTGACATTGATACCCTGGTGGTGCCAGTCTCCGGGGGCGGCCTGGCTGCCGGTGTGGCAAAGGTGCTGAAAACAGCAGACCCCTCCATCACGGTCATTGGTGTGTCCATGGACTGTGCACCGGCCATGTATCTTTCCATCAAGGCGGGCAGACCGGTGGCGGTTGAGGAAAAAGATTCCCTGGCCGATGCCCTCCTGGGCGGTATCGGCCTAAATAACCAGCATTCTTACCCCATGGTGGAAAAATATGTAGATACCATTGAACTGGTCACTGAAGCGGAAATCGAACAAGGACTCGTTCATGCGTTCCTTCACCACGGCATGCTGATCGAAGGTGCTGCTGCCGTCACCCTGGCATGGCTGCAGAAAAATCAGACACACCGGTCAGGTAACAACATTGTCGGGATTCTGTCCGGTGGGAATATGGACACGGATCTTTTTTCGTCAATATTGGCCAGACATACTAACCAAACCAAAAGCAGCTGAATACCCTGATTGGCTCAGGCCCGCTCATCTGTATGTGACACAATGAGATACATAACCCGAAACCGACAGGTATCCTATGGAGAAGCTATCGGCATCCTGCTGCTGGATTCTGTCATCCCGTTCATTCCCGGGGATGTGGCCAACGCCACTACGTATGACTTTCCGGTGCGGTTCAAAAAGGTGACCGGATTCACCGTGGATCGGGCCATAGGCAGAGATGCCTCCATTTATGATGATCTGCTGACAGCATCCCGGGACCTGGCAGCCAATGGTGTGCGGGCCATCACCGGGGACTGCGGATTCATGGCCCTGCACCAGGAGCGGCTGCAGCAGGATCTGGGTCTGCCTGTCTTTTTATCCTCGCTGCTCCAGATCCCCTTTATCCGGCACCTGGTGCCTGCCGGAACCGGCATCGGCATCATCACAGCTGACCGCCGGGGCCTGACCCCGGCATTTCTGGAGCAGATCAACATCCCTTCCGGCCCGGATCTGTTCATCCAGGGCATGGAAAATAGCCTTGAGTTTGCCGCTGCCGTACTGGAAGAAAAAGGCACCCTGGATGCGGATAAAATACAGGAGGAGGCGGTGGCAGCGGCCAGGGTGGTTTCAGCAGCACAAAACATCGGTGCCATCCTGCTGGAATGCAGCGTGCTGCCTCCTTATGCCCGGGCAGTTCACGATGCGACCGGGCTGCCGGTATTCGATTACATCACCATGATCAACCATGTGTTCCATGCACTGGAACCCAGGCGTTATTGCGGATTCATGTAAGAGAACCAGCCGGCACTGTTACACCGGCTGGTCAAAAAACTGTTTTTCAAGGCCCTGTTTTTCAATAAATTCCGGATGTAAAAAGATATAGTTGCGATGGTGTTCATTTTTACGTCTGTAGGGAAATTTATCGAACCGGCTGAAATGTATCATCTCTTTCATAACAGGGAAAAACCCGTCATAACCCAGTGATATCAGATAGGAAAACAAATTTTTTTTCCGGGCTTCTTCATGATGACATTCAAACAGCAGGCAGGGTTTATCCCTTTTCAACAGGTTGCGGGCGCCTTTGAACACATCATGCTCATGTCCTTCAACATCACATTTTATAAATCCTACATCCCTGAGTTGATCTTCATAATTATCAAGGGTGGTAACTTCAACCGGCACTGCCTGCCAAGTGTCCGGCCCTTGATTTTTGTTCAGGGTTGCCCCGCCTGAGCCTGGTTCAGACCTGTAAAGTTCCAGCAATCCGGGTTTACTGGATAAGCCCTTTCTGATAATTGAAAGATTTTCAAGTTTAAAAGATGATTTAAGCCCCAGCAAATGGCTTTCAAGTTCTGGCTGGGGCTCAAATGCAATCACCTTTCCTTCAGGACCGACTGTTTTTGTCATCCAATAGGAATAAATTCCTCTGTTGGCGCCAATATCAATAACTGTCTTTCCTTTAAGATGCAATTTCAGAAGAAAACGGATATCATATTTTTCCGTATTGAGCCGATAGTGCCAGGCACTGTGGATCATATGCAGTTTTTGAACAAAATTCATTCATCTGTCTTTATCAATTATTTTATAAACAGCATGATTTGTATCATATCTGAAACCAAAGTCAATCAGTTTCAGATGGCCTGTATCCTGCAAATGCCGGTTTCAACCATTGACAGGAATCCATTATCCCAAGACGGTTGCCTGCTTCTGGGCCGCAGACTGCCTCGCCGCACCCCGGCGTTTCTTCTGGGCGCTGACCCGGTCCACAGGCACAAACTCCACGGCTTTCACATCGCAGAACCGAACACACTGGGGGTCCCCGCCGCACAGGTCGCACTTGAACACCTGGCGGGTGGTGGGGTTGTACCCCATGGTGCCAAAGGGACAGATACCCACACAGGACCGGCACCCGATGCACACCTCCTGGTCCACTTTTAAAAAACCGAAATCCGGATCCCTGGAAATGGCCCGTACCGGGCACACATTCATGCAGGGTGCGTCTTCACACTGCTTGCAGATCACCGGGATATACACCCCTTCCTGTTCCCATTTCACCACCTGGATCCGGCTTTTGGCAGGGTTGGACACCCCTTCGTG
>JAIPDY010000063.1 GCA_021737445.1 Desulfotignum sp. | reverse complement strand
AGGATGGCGGCGCCTTCTTTGGCCAGCCACCAGACATCTTCATTGGTCCAGTTGCCGGAATAAATATCTTCCAGGATTTTGACATACATCCCGCCCCAGTTCATGAGCTGGCCGGATACAACAGAATCCTCTCCATAGGGCTGCATGGCGGAATAATGGCTGAAGGTATAGATCAGTTTGCCTTTTTCCGTGTGGGACTGTCCCACCTCGATGACCGCCGGGGTGTCCTCGGTAAAGGCCAGGGTATCGCACCCTTCGGCAATCAGGGACTCGGCCGCTTCTCTGGCTTTGTCCGGCCCGTACCAGGCATAGATCCATTTGACATGGACCTTTGCATCAGGGTTGGCAACCTTTATGCCAAGGGCATAGGCATCGATGTGACGGATCAGCTCAGGGATGGGGAAGGCTGCCACATAACCGATCTTGTTGGTTTTGGTCAATGCGCCGGCCATGATGCCGTTCAGGTAGTACATCTGGTACAGATCGCCAAAATAGGTGCCCACATTATCAGAGCGTTTGAACCCGGAACAGTGCATGAAAATCTTGTCTGGATAGCGTTCACCGGCCTTGACGGTAGAATCCATGAAGCCGAAGCTGTTTGTGAACACAACATCACATTTCTGCTGCTGGATCAGGCGGTCGATGATCCGGTCACTGTCGGATTCTGATACAGATTCCACATACACAGTTTCCAGCCAGTCCAGTTTTTCTTCTGCAAATCTTCTTCCCAGGTCATGGGCATGGGAAAAGCCGTAGTCTCCCACAGGCCCCACATAAATAAATCCGGCCTTGAGTTTCTTGTCTTCCGCGCCAAAGGCACCTGCTGAAAATCCCAGTAAAACAATGGAAAAGATCAGCAGTAAAAGGCTCCATTTTTTCATCCCGACTCACTCCTTTTTTAGGTTAGGGGGTTAAAATATCACGGGATAATACGATATTTGAGGGATTTGAGTCAACCTTTAATACTGCGTCTCCAGATATTTGATATGGGATTATCATGGTTACAGGCCGTGCCTGTCAACCTGGGACCGGCCTCCCAGATATGCATCAATAAAAGATTTAACAGCCGGTCCGTATCTGTTCGTTGCCCCTCTGTAAAAAATATCCATCCAGAAAACAATCATGGGACCGAAAAGCTTGCCGAAAGCAGGATGTACCCACCGGTACAAGCTAAGCAGGGCCTCACGGGTATGGGCATAGGATGCTTCCAGAAACAAAAGCCGCACCATGGAAGGATGTCCGGCCGCGGCAATGATGGCCCCGGCAGATCCGGCAGAATGGCCGTATAACAGCACCGGTTCCCCCACCCAAAGGATCACTGATGCGATATCTTCGGCAAACCGAACCGCGTTCATGCATTGTTTGGGGCTGGAATTGCCATGGTCCCGGGCGCTGTGCATCACGGCGGTAAATCCCCACCGGGCGAATATCTGCGCTCGTTTCACCATCCGGTCCCGGTTTCTGCCCCAGCCATGGGCAAATACCACAATTCCCCGGGACCGGCCCTTGGGATCGATGCGCCATACCTCCAGGTATCCGCCGTCAATGGCAGGGATCATAGTATCGGTAACAGTTCCCCACCGGGGCGGATCCTTGACCGGGTTCCGGGGGATCTGCTGCACCAGCCAGGTGAGAAACACTGTGAACACCAGATAGATAAGCGCCACACCTGTCAGGACATAGACCAGGTTCATCACATATGGCATCAGGAAGGCATCAGGCACATCCATCAGGCATTTCCTTTCATTGAGTTTGACAGCAACCCGGGCATTATGCCAGACATCTGATGGAATATCCAGCCCCTTGGTCCTGATATCCGGGGCCAGCGCAGGCACCGCCCGGCACTAGTCGCTGATGGCAGCGGTGAAAAAGGATGCAGCCTCTGTCATGGCATGTTCTATATGGCAGAAATCTGAAACTTTTCCAGACCGGATACTTCTCCTAACCTCTTTTCTCTGAGTTGTCTGGCAGCTGATTGGTTCACAATTCAATTGACATCAGGTATGTGTGGCGGTATAAAGGTGGTATGAAAACAAAGACATCCATTACATTATCCCAGGATATATTGCGGGCCATTGAAGTGCATATGGGTGGCTATAAAAGCCGATCGGACTTTATAGAGACCGCAGCCCGTGTTTTTATTGAGCAGCTGGAAAAAAAAGAGGTGGAACTGCGTGACCTTGAAATTATCAATAAACATGCAGATACACTCAATAATGAGGCGGAGGAAGTGCTTGGCTACCAGGTCCCTATATGAGACGGGGTGATTTATACAGAATCAGACGACCCTCATCCCGGGAGCCGAAAAAATATCGGTCATTTGTTGTGGTAAGCCGCCAGATTCTGATTGAATCCAGGTTTTCGACAGTGATCTGTGCCCCTGTATACACCTCTTATGAAGGCCTTTCAACCCAGGTACCTGTCGGTATTGATGAAGGCCTTAAACATGATAGCGCCATTCATTGCGATGAGTTGATCAGTATACCAAAATCCATGTTAACGCACTTTATCGGCAAGTTGTCTTTTAAAAAGCTGGAACTTCTGGAGCATGCGCTAAAAACAGCACTTCAAATTAACGGAGTATATGAGATTGATGGATGAAAACGTAACGAAAGTTATTGTAAAATATGAGACTATGGTTGTTGAAGATGATCTTTTTGACCAGTTCATATCGGTTTGTGAAAAGGCAAGAGAACCTAATCAAGCTTTAATGGAAGCGGCTCAATTTACAGAAGAAAACGGTTTTTAAATAGGCTGCCGCCCGGTGTGGTTATCAGAAGACAAGGAGAATGCAAATGGCACAACACAATTGCGGCACCTGCCGTTTTCGCAAAAAATATGATGACAATCCAAAATCACTGCTGGGGCGGATATGGCGGTGGCACGCAGGCTGGTGCCCCGGGTGGAACAGATACATGAAATCGCTTCCCGAAAAAGAGCGCAGGCCCATCGCTGAAAAATATGACATGCCAAAATTCAAATCATGACAAAAACAAAAGACAGATTAAAAACCATGAACAGGCAGCATACCGTCACAGGCAAAATGAAGGATCATCGAAATGATGATTTTGTTCCCGGAACACCTGAAGAACGCATCCTTCTTGTCTGGCTCCTGACCCGGGAAGCTGCTTCAATGAGTATAAAATTTGATGTTGAACGAAGACTACAAAGACATGTTACTAGCCTTATCCGACGAGAATGTTAAATTCATTCTTATCGGAGCTTATGCCATGGCAGCTCATGGTTATCCGCGGGCTACCATGGATATTGATATTTGGATAATGCCTTCCCCGGAAAACGCTGATGCCGTTTTCCGAGCATTGCAGCGATTTGGTGCACCATTGCAGAATCTTACCACAGAAGACCTTCAAATAGATGGTACCATCTTTCAGATAGGGGTTGCACCCAGACGAGTTGATATTATCACAGCCGTATCCGGTCTGAAGTTTGAGGAAACATACCAAAATTCATTATTGATCAATATTGAAGGGATTGACGTTCGTATTCCTGCAATTGACGATCTGATATGCAACAAAAAAGCAACAGGAAGAACCAAGGATATGGCGGATGTTGAAGCGTTGGAACTGTTAAGAAATTCCCGGCGGAAATGATGATTTTTTCAATCCAACCATTCCGGCCGGGTCAGTACCTCATGTTTTTTTATAGGCCAGGGTTTTGAGTTTCACCAGTTTGTAATCCCTGGTTCCTAGGCCGATCTCTTCGGCATAGGCCAGCTGGTGGGACCAGTCCACATCCGGGTACAACCCTCTGAACTTGTCTTCCCCCGGGGCCAGCCCTGTTTTCAATGCGGTGTGGGAAAGTCCCTGCTGCTGGTTCACCAGGTCCACGCTGGCCTGGTCAACAGCTACCGGATCCAGGGATGCCACCACCCCGATATTGTTGACAATGGGGGATTCCGTATAGGACAGGCAGTCGCACTTGGGGGCGATGTCGGTGATGAAATTGATGAACAGGGCTTTGTTCTGCTTGTTTTTGAGGACCCCGCAGGTATATTCCACCATTTTTTCCATGAACACCGGGATGGTCTGGTTCCAGTTGATGGTAATGGACCTGGTGGGGCACCGGACAATGCATTCAGCACAGCCGATACATTTTTCCTTGGTGATATACGCTTTTTTGTCTTCCAGGAAAATGGCCTCTCCCGGGCAGTGGGCCGCGCATTCTCCGCATCCAATACAGGTTTTGCGCTTGATTTTGGGGGATACATTGGAGTGCTGGTCCAGTTTGCCTCTGCGCGAAGCTGATCCCATGCCGATGTTTTTGATGGTGCCGCCGAACCCGCTCAGTTCATGCCCCTTGAAATGGGCCACTGAAACCAGTGCAGTGGCATGGACGATTTCCGATCCGATATACACCTGGCCGCAGTTTTTTTTGTCCACGGTCACCGGGGTTTCACTCTTGCCTAAAAGTCCGTCCGCAATGATGATGGGGGTATTGTCCATGGAAGAATAGGCAAATCCGTTCTCGATGGCGGTTTTGATATGGTCGATGGCATTGCACCGGGTGCCCACATACAGGGTGTTGGCATCGGTGAGAAAGGGCTGCGCCCCGGTTTTCTTGATGGTCTCGATGATTTTCCGGATAAATACCGGCCGGATAAAGGCGGTATTGCCCTGTTCGCCAAAGTGGATCTTTATTGCAGTATGATCCTTTTTGCCGAGGATCTTTTTGATACCGGCTTTGTTGATGAGCCGGCCCAGTTTGTCCGGCAGGTTTTCCCGGGATGTGGCGCTCAGGTCCATGAAAAAGACATCAGATGGCATGAAAACCTCCTTGAAAGAAAATGAAAAAACCAGGGCATTGTGCCGACAGCTGTTATGGTCTCAACCATACGCAAATTTTTGTCAAAACTCAACCAGGGATTTTTTTGTTCAGCCAGATCCACCCCAGAACGGGGCCCGGGGCCAGAAGAATGAATGCGGTTTCAATGCCCAGATGCCGAATCCAGAAGGTCACCAGTTCAATGGAAAAAATGGTGATGATAAATCCGATACAGTTGACAAGGGTCAGGGCTGATCCCACATACCCTTGCGGGGCAAACCGTGCGTTGAGAGAGGAAAACTGGGGGGAATCGGTCACCACTGCCAGGCCCCACACAAGAATCAGGGCCAGGCCCAGGGGCAGGGGCAGATACAGGATGGCCGGGGAAACCAGACAGCAGAGGGCGGATACCATCAGGGCTGCACCGGCAACGGTCCGGCTGCCCCATTTCAAGGAGAGCATGCCCCCGGCTGCGCACCCGAAAAACCCGGCGGCAAAAAACCCGAAAGACCATGCATCGGCCCGGGCCGGCACCATCAGGGGAAACAGCAGGGGCACGGCCGCCCACACCGCATACAGCTCCCACATATGCCCGAAATACCCCAGGGCGGATGCCCGGAACCGGGGATGGGAAAACAAAATCCGCACCACCCCGGGATTGAACGGGGATCCTTTGGGCAGAAACGGTCCGTCCCCTACAAAAAAGACCTGGATCAGCCCCCCGGCCAGGCACAGACTGCTGGTGACCCAGAGGATCAGGCCAGGGTCTTTGTGCCAGGCAATGGCCTTGATCAGATAGGGGAAACCGGATGCCAGCACCAGGGCACCCACCAGAAATCCCAGGGCCCGGCCCAGGGTTTTCGGGTACCAGGAAGCGGCAATCTTCATGCCCACAGGATAGATGCCGGCCAGGGCCATGCCGCATAAAAACCGCGATACCAGAAGCACGCCTGTGGCGGAAGGCACAAAAACACCGGCCAGATTGCAGACAGCCCCTGCGATGGAACAGGCAAAAAAGACCCGGACCGGAGAGAACCGGTCAGACAGGTTCAGGAATGCAAAAGACAGGGTGCCGGCAATAAATCCGGCCTGGACGGCGGACAATAAAAATGTCTGGTCCATGAATGCAGCATTGGCGGCAAACCAGATGGAACCGGACAGAAACTGGGCAATGATAATCAGCAAAAGGCGCATGCCGCAGAATCTTTTTTCTAATCCATGGTCTGGAGCAGGCGGAACAGGGTCCTTTTTGCCAGGATATCCCCTGAGATAACCCCTTTTACCTGGTCGTTTTCCACAATGGGCATGGCTGATATCTCATGGTTTTCCAGAATCCGGACACAGTCAAGGATGGGGGTGTCCGGCCCTGTGAAGATCACATCAGCGGTCATCACCCTTGTCAGGGGCGCATCCATGGGCAGGTGGGATGCCATGGCACTGGTGATGTCCCAGTTGGTGACAATGCCGATGAGCTTGCCTTTTTTTGAAACCACGTTGACAATGGATACCGGGGCCTTGACCAGCAGTTTGGCCGCATCCGTGATCTGTTTGTCCACCCCGATGGTGGGGGCATCTTCCATGACATCCCCGGCGGTTTTGGTTTTTTCCATGGATGCGATGCGCCGGATGCTGATTTTTTCGGCAATTTCACAAGGCAGGCTGTCTGCATCGCGGCACAGGCCGTCTATGAGTTCTTCCATATTGCGGCGGATCACGGTTTCCAGTTTTTTTACGGCTGCCGTGCGCCGGATTTCCGCAAGTTCTGCAAACGCATCCTTGTTGCGGTGCAGCCAGTTTTCGATGGCATCTGCATTGCCCAGGATGTTTTCAGGCACCAGCAGTTCCTCCGGAGTGGGGATCATGCGCTCATGGGCCGCATAGATCACACCGCCGGAATTGACCAGGTAATCGGTGGCGATAAGAACACCTTTGTCCCGGTACACATTCCGCTCCATACGCCGCCGGGCCGCTTTCTTTGCCGGGTTGGGGGAATAGGTGTTGGCCCCTTCCACGATCATCTGCCATTGGCCCATGCGGTCCACGGTCATGGAAGGCCGGGTGGATGGGTCCACATCCAGGTAATTGGAAACCGGGGATGCCGGTATCAGGCAGAAAGCGGATTCCATGAGCAGATTGTCGGCACAGTTGGAATAGATGGTGTTGTTCCTGTTCCCGGCGGTCTCTGTGCCGTGGAGCAGGAAGTCGTGAAAATAGCGCTGGCTTACCTCACCATGCTGTTTCCACATATCAAACAGCTGCTGCCAGGGCAGACCGTCCGGATTCAGCACAAAACCTGTGGCATCGCTGATGCCCTTGATGACCGGCGGGGTGTCCGGGTCATACGCATGGAATATCCTTGCCACATGGGCCCCAACTGCGCCGAATCCCTGGATGAGAATGGACAGGTCTTCCGGTTTTGGAATGGTCAGGTGCCGGAACTGGGGCAGCCGGCCCAGGCGGGGCAGATGCTCCACCAGGGTTTTGAACGCCACCACCACGCCGTTGGCGGCCCCGCCCAACTCATCGATACGGTTTCCCCCCATGTCAGCCGGTTTGGACACCACATTGTTGAGCCCGTTCTCAATGGCGAAAATTTTCATGTCCGCATCATTGGTACCCACATCCGGTCCGGGGATATACAGTTTTCTGTACCGCCGCAAAAGCCGGCCGAATCCGGTGATGATAGCCCGGCGGTCAGCAGGGGACATGTTGTCCGGCCTGACAATGCCGGATTTCCCGCCCCCGAAGGGCAGGTCGGCAGCCGCGTTTTTCAGGGTCATGCCCCTTGCCAGGTTGTGGATGATGTCCGGGGTGATGTCCGGCAGCATGCGGGTGCCGCCCATGGCAGGCTGCCCCATGGCCAGGTTGTCCACCACAAGGAACCCCCCGATTTCCAGGGGGCTGTCTTCATCCCATATGCAGGCCACCAGTCTGGGACCCAGGCGGTCCACCCGTATCCCTAAACGCTGGAGCCGGTCCACATCCAGGGGGCTGAACTCCATAAACCGGAACGGTCCCTCCTTGATCAGCCGGGTCTGCCACACACTGTCAGGCAGGGCCTTTTGCAGCAGGTCTTTCATTTTCAATGGAATCATGGTGCCCTCCTTTAAATGCGGTCATTTTGATTCGGTATTGTTATTCATACCTGTGCAAATGTCAAAATAAAATATACCTGCCAGGTACGGTATCCACCGGATGCCTCACAGCTTGACGCAGCAGTACCTGCATGGTATGAACAAATTACGATTTTTACGACACAAGAGAAAGGACGGTATAATGGCAAAAAATGTGGTGGAAAAAACTGATGATCTGGTGAAGATCAACACCATGCTGGTGAGCGTGTCTGACAAATCCGGTCTGGAGGCATTGGTTCCGGGCATGATTGCCCTGAATCCGGAGCTTGTCATCCTGTCCACCGGCGGTACCTTTGAGCGGGTTAAAGAGATTTTAGGAGACAGGGCCTCCCGCCACCTGCAGCAGGTATCAGAGTATACCGGCCAGCCCGAAACCCAGGGGGGCCTGGTGAAAACCCTGGATTTCAAAATTTATCTGGGCCTGCTGACCGAAACCTATAATGAAGCCCACCAGAAAGACCTGGAACGGACAGGTGCCCGACCCATTGATATGGTGGTGGTCAATCTCTACCCCTTCAGTGAGACCATTGCCAGGGTCGGTGCCACCCTGGAGAATGCCAGGGGCAACATCGACATCGGCGGCCCCACCATGATCCGGGCTGCCGCCAAAAACTTTATCCGGGTGGCACCGGTGGTGGATCCGTCCGCTTATGCTGAAATACTTGAGAAGCTTCGGGCCAATCAGGGAGCTTTGGCCCTGAAAGACCGGTTTGAAATGGCCTGCCAGGCCTTTGAACACACCGCCGCTTATGACAGAGCCATTGCCGACTACCTGGCTGAATGCACGGGTACGGAGCTTCACTCATCTTATATTCCGGGAGAATAACCCATGTCCAAAGACCTCAAACAGATGTATAAAACCATCATGGATGACCATTTCACCCCCTGCATGGAAATCGCTTTTGTGGACGGTGACAAACGCCAGACCCTTTTTTACGAAAAGGTGTCCTGGGTGATAGACGGGGTTAAAAAAGGGCTGCGGTACGGGGAAAACCCGGGCCAGGAAGCGGCCCTGTACCGGCTGGTCAACGGCAACCTGGCACTGGGTGATGCAAAAACCATCCAGCCGGGCCGGCACCTGGTATCAGATATTGCTTTGCTCCAGTCCGGGAAACACCCGGGCAAGACCAATCTGACAGATGCGGATAACTGTCTGAACATCCTCAGATATTTTACCGATACCCCCTGTGCCGTGATTGTCAAACACAACAACCCCTGCGGCGCAGCCCGGGCAGATACACTGGAAAAAGCCTATACCAGGGCCTATATGGCGGACCGGGTGGCGGCATTCGGCGGGTGCATCGCCCTGAACCGGGCAGTGGACAAAGCCACTGCCCTGGCCATCGCCTCCCAGTATGCCGAAGTGGTGGTGGCCCCGGAATTTGAGGACGGGGTCATGGATATCCTGGGTGCCAGAAAAAATCTGCGGGTCATCCGCATCAATGCCATGGACCGGCTCCAGACCTTTATCGGGGAAAGGGTGGTGGATTTTAAAAGCCTGATGGACGGCGGGATTGTGGCCCAGTGGTCATTTGTGCCACAGACCCTCACCAGAAAAGATCTGATCCCGGCCACGGCCGATTATCAGGGGCAAACCTACACGGTGCACCGGGGACCCACGGAACAGGAATATGAAGACATGATATTCGGATGGCTGGTGGAATCGGGCATCACTTCCAACTCGGTGATCTATGTCAGGGACAATGTCACCGTGGGCATCGGCACCGGGGAGCAGGACCGGGTGGGGGTGGCACAGATTGCCGTGGACAAGGCATACCGCAAACTGGCGGACCGGTATTGTTTTGAAAGGTACAACAAGGGGTTTGCAGACCTCACAGACCCGGACCTGCAAAAGGAGATTGAGACACAGGTGGCTGCTGTCAAGGGCGGCCTTGCGGGGGCTGCCATGGTGTCAGATGCATTTTTCCCGTTCCGGGACGGCATTGACGTGGGGCTGGCCCAGGGGATCAAGGCTGTGATTCAGCCTGGCGGATCACTCAACGACCACCAGTCCATTCTGGCCTGCAACGAGCATGATGCCGCCATGGTATTCACCGGACAGCGCAGCTTTAAACATTGAAGGTATAAAAAATTTTCAGACGAACAAATCAGACAGCAAACAAAGACAGCTGGTTCCGCCGGGCATCCACATGCTGGACCGTCACCTGGATGATATCCCCGAGTTTCAGTTTGAGCCCGGACGCCGGCAGCCTGGCCTCAATCATGAACTCCTTGAGCAGAATATTGTAATGGTCCCGGTGGGAGTCCAGCACCAGGGCTTCTATACTGCTGCCCCGCAAAGATTCCAGGTATTTGAGCAGCCAGTAGCGTTTCCGGTTGCCCTGGATCCGGCCGGCATTGACCATGGGAACCGATACCGCAGCCAGTATATTTTCCAGATCATTTTTTGAATAGGCAGGGTTCATTCCCAGAACCGCCTTGATCTGGCGCTGGGTGAGCAGGTCATGGTACCGCCGTATGGGGGAGGTGGCAGTGGCATAGGCGGTGACCCCTAATCCGGAATGGGTCTGGGGATAGGTGCTGATCACGGCCCGGCTCAAATGTTTGCGCTGCATGAGATTGGGCAGCAGGGCGGTTTCAACCCCCTTGAACAGGCGCTGGGCAGGTGGGGGCTGGGAACGGAATACCGCCGGTGTCTTATGGTCGGCAAGGAACTTTGCCATCAGGGAATTGGCAAAAATCATCATTTCCGACACCAGCATCCTGGAGGGGTTTTCCCGGTCCACCCTGGCATAGCGTATCTCTTTGTTTTCCTCTATCCATACATTGACCTCGGGCAGGGTAATCTGCACAGCACCGGCTTTCAGCCGTTTTTCCCGCAGCAGGGTGGCAATTTTATAGAGACTGGTGATGGGGTCATCCTTGCCGTTTAAAAGATTGGCCTCGGAATAACTCATCTGCTGGTGAATCCGGATAATGCTGGGAACAATTTTAAAATCAAGGATTTCAAAGAACCGGTTCATCTGGATCAGGGTGCTGATGCCGGGCCGGGTTTCCCCCTGCCGCAGGCTGCACAGATCCTCGGACAGGTCAGCAGGCAGCATGGGCAGTTTGTCATCAGGCATGTAGATGGAGCTGGCCCGCTGCCGGGCTGCCATGTCAATCGGATCTCCGGATGAGATATAGGCCCCCACATCGATAATATGGATTCCCAGGCAATATCCCTGGTCTGTTTTTTCAAGGCTGATGGCATCATCATAATCCAGGGTGGACTGGCCGTCTATGGTGATCAAAGGGACATGGGTAAGGTCTTTTCTCCGGGGATCCTGGAAAACACCTGTATGGGTCAAGCACAGTTTTTTTCCGGCAGCTTCCACCTCCGGCGGGAATGTGGTGGGCACACCCATGGTTATCAGGTCGATGTTTTCATCCGGGTGCCAGATACCTGCACGGACAAAAAAACCAAAAATGGGATCAGCAGATCCCATGCCTGCATTTTTGATCATCTGTCTGGCAATGGCGGCATTGTCTGCATCATTTCCAAAAAGATAATATGACTTGAGTATATCCAGCACTTCCGGATCACAAAGCTCCGGCTCACTGATTTGTGCCTGCATGGCAGTGAGCCATGCCACCCCTTTTTGCATCAGGCGTTCTTTTTTCCGGGCTTGTTTGAGCTGCTTTTTTTTGGCTTCCACCTGTTCCGGGGTATAGGGCGCAAAAAGGATCTGGTTGAATTTAAAATAGAGCCGGTCATTGAAAAACGCCCGGATAACCGCAGCCTCATGGTCTGGGGTCAGCGGCGGATCAAAGCAGAACAGCGTCATGGCGGAAATGTCAATATCACCGGATTCCTCATGGAGAATTTCCCATAACTCTCTGATATCGATCTGTTCGGACAGTTTTTTGCGGTTTTCGGTCACCGTCTGCAGGTGGTTGATCAGATGGTTTCTGGACTGGTCTGTGTCCAGGCGCACCTGTGAGATATGGGCAAGCCTTTTTTCAGAAAAGCTGATCTCCCGGCTGTTTTCATTGAGTAATTTGAGCTTGCCTTTTTTCTCGCTTAATATTACCGCTGCTATGATTTTCTGTTGATCAATGTATTCAACAATGCTGCCAATTTTCATGCATCAGACAATAGCAGGAAGGGGGGGCAAAGTCAAATACAGAACAAAAGGGTTTGTCTTGAAAAACAGGGATATCTGGGGTAGAATCCATACCTGTTATGGGAAGAAAAAAAAAATACAGGCCCCCCAGATTACGGCCGGATGAAGATTTTCTCCAGGCATTTACCCGGAACAACGGGTCGGAATCAGTATCGGAAAACATCTCTCCCCGGCAGGTGAACCGCCACGGTCTGCCGGTCATGGACAAAGGTGTTTGCTCCTCTGATACCGAAACATCTGAAACAGAAAATTTCTCCGCCCTTCTGGAGGCTTTTTTATCCAAACCGGACAGGCCTGCCAGGTCATCACCCGATCCCATGCCATACCACAAGAGGATAAAACGGTATCCCCCGCCGGAAAACGATCTGGACCTGGACCTGCACGGGTTTACCGCCCTGGGTGCGGAACTCAAGGCCAGATCCTTTTTGATTTCCTGTCAGCAGCAGGGGTATTTCACGGTGCGCATTATTGTTGGCAGGGGGCTGCATTCCGAGCTGGGACCGGTATTGCCGGATATGATCGAAGATCTGCTGGCAAAGCTCAAGGCCCGGGACATTGTGCTGGGATTTGCATGGGAGCGTAAAAAAAAATCCAGATCAGGGGCTGTGATTGTGTATCTGCGCCAGTTTGATGATTGATTCCGGAAGCTTTATTTCGCCTCACTTGTTCAACTGGTATTTTCGCACGGCCCTGTTGTGCTCTGCCAGGGTTTTTGAAAAATAATGGGTGGTGTCGTTTTTGGATACAAAAAAAAGATAATCACTCCGGGCAGGAAACAGTGCCGCTTCCAGGGCCTTTGCCCCGGGACTGGCAATGGGGCCTTTGGGAAGTCCGTGCATCTGGTAGGTGTTGTAGTCGGTTTTTCTGCGCAAATGCCGGGTTCTGATACGGCCGTCAAACTCCGCGTCACCATAGATAACAGTGGGATCACTTTCCAGCCGCATCTTTTTTTTCAGGCGGTTGTGGAATACCGAGGCGATCAGGGGGCGTTCCGATGCATCACCGGTTTCCTTTTCGATCATGGATGCCAGGGTGACGATCTCCTGGAGGGTAAATCCCATGGTTTCTGCGCGTTCCTGCCATTGGGGGGTGAACACGGTAAAAAAGGTGTCCACCATTTTTTTGATTACCTGGCGGCAGGTGACGGATTTTGGGAAAAAATAGGTATCTGGAAACAAGAATCCTTCCAGGGTGTGGGACGGGATAGAAAGGGCAGTGATAAATGCCTGATCCGTGCACAGATCCAGAAATGTTTTTGTATCACAAAAGCCCGCCTGTGCAACAAGGGATGCTGTTTCATCCATGTTCAGGCCTTCGGGAATCGTGAGCCGGTAGAGCCTGACTTTTCCCTGCAGCAGGGTATTCAGTATCTGGATCGGTGTCAGATCGGCCGATAAAAGGTATTCCCCGGCCGGAAGGCGGGTGCCGGCTTTCTTATACCGGACATACCATGTGAACAAAAAAGCATCTGATATAAGGCCCCGGGATTCAAGATTTGCTGCGATCTGTTTCAGGGACTGGCCTGGATGGATGGTAAATACAACCTGCCTGTCATCTGCTGAGCCGGGCGTGTGCAGCGTTTTCCATGCCCAAAATCCGCCTGTGCCCAGGATCAGACCTGCTGCCACAAGGATTGCCGCAAGCACCCGCATGCTGGTTTTACCCCGAAGTATACAGTTCCCTTTGATGGTTTTTTATACCATTCCTCTGAATGAGGTAAAGGTCAGGGCAATGATGCCGGCGGTGACAAGCCCGATGGAAGTGTCCTGCAGCGGTCTGGGTACCCGTGCGATATTGACCCGTTCCCGGACCCCGGCAAACAAAATCAGGGCCAGTCCGAATCCCACAGCATAGGCAAAGGATGATACCAGTGCTTTTGTAAATGAATATTCATTGCTGATATTCAGCAGACAGGCACCCATAACAGCACAGTTGGTGGTGATCAGGGGCAGAAAAATTCCTAAGCCCGCATACAGGCCGGGGATGCTCTTTTTCAAAAACATCTCCACAAACTGGACCAGAGAGGCAATGACCAGAATGAATGACAGGGTTCGCAGGTATTCCACATTCAGGGTCTTGAGCAGATAGGTGTCAAGGGACCAGGTAATGACCCCTGCCATGACAAGTACAAATACCACTGCCATTGACATGCCCACTGCGGTTTCCATTTTTTTGGAAGTGCCCAGAAAGGGGCAGTTGCCAAGGAACTGGGCAAGGAGGATATTGTTGATGAAGATACAGCTGATGGCAATTTCAAAATATTCCATTGGATGTCTCCTTATTTGCTGCCTATGAGGTTCATGCATGCCAGCATCAGGCCCAGGGCCACAAAGGCACCGGGTGCTTCCACCATAAAGGAGAATGCCTGGAAGCTTTCCGGCATGGCAAACACGGGATTTCCTCCCCAGATGGTAATGGTGCCGGCGCCCAGAAATTCACGCACTGCACCCAGGGCAGCAAGGGAAAGGGTAAAGCCGATACCGATACCCAGTCCGTCTGCAATGGCCATCACAGGATTGTTTTTGCTGGCAAAGGCTTCTGCTCTTCCCAGTACAATACAGTTGACCACGATCAGGGGAATAAAAATTCCCAGTTTCAAAAACAAGGGATAGGTATAGGCCTGCATGACCAGTTCCACAATGGTGACAAATGTGGCAATAATGACAATGTAGCAGGCAATCCGGACTTTGGGAGGAATGATGTTCCGCAGCAGCGACACCAGCAGATTGGAGAAAACCAGCACAAATGTGGTGGCCACTCCCCTGCCGATGCCGTT
>JAIPDY010000062.1 GCA_021737445.1 Desulfotignum sp. | reverse complement strand
ATCTTGCCTGCCCGGCAGGCGATGCAGGGGCCAGGGTGCTGTTCAAGGAATTTGCGCACCGGATGCAGAGCATTGCAGTTGCAGATGCCGGCATTCTCAGGGATGTGGACACGCCGGAAGATTACAAAAAACTTGCAGCCGCCCGGGATGAATCTGCAACACCATGATAATATAAAGAGAGGGAAAACATATGATACGGTCCTTCAGGGGCAAAACACCGCGCATTGCCGCGTCCGCGTTTGTGGATGACACGGCAGTGCTTATCGGAGATGTGGAGATCGGCGAGGAATCCAGTGTATGGCCGGGTGCGGTGATCCGGGCCGATCTGGGAAAAATCACCATCGGCAGACAAAGCATTGTGGAGGACAACTGTGTGATCCACGCCGGCGCCCCCGGCGGCAGAGACGGGGATGTATTCATCGGTGACCGGGTGGTCATCGGCCACGGGGCCGTGCTCAACTGCCGGTCCATAGGCAATTATGTGCTCATCGGCATGAACGCCACCCTGCTCCATGAAGCCTGCATCGGCGATTTCTGCCTCATCGGCGCCGCCGCCCTGGTAGGGGCCGGCAAAATTATCCCGGATTATTCTCTTGTGTTCGGTGCCCCTGGAAAGATCAAGGGCCGGCCGTCTGAAGAGCAGCTCTGGTGGGCCAAAAGCGCGTATGAAGAATATAAACCCTTGATTGAGGAGTTTAAAAAGGCCCAAACCGGGTAAACCGGCTTAGACCGAATATGTCCGATACAATCACCCTACCCATTTTTCAGGTCAGCCAGCTGTTTCATCAGGTCATCATATTCATCTTCATAGGCCAGAAGATCCATCATCACCGGCGGTTTGACAGAGTGGGCCGGCAGCCGATCTTTGGTATCCCTGATCAGAATTTCCAGTTCCGCCATCCTCTTTTTGATCTTTTCCTCGGTTTTCAAGGGTGTCTATGCCTCCTGTGTTCCGGTTTTTATCGGCGCAATTATATCACAAAACCGGTTGAAAGTGTCGATGTTGTCCAAAATGGCGCTTCCAAATGGGCCTCCCATCAAAATTTCCCGAGATCAGAAAGCAAATTTATCTCTTTCAACCAGATTTGGAATATGGTATTGATAAAAGTTTTAAATGCATGACCATACTTGGTGACAGCTGCTGCGGCATGGGGTGCTGAAAAAGGCATGCGGCATGGGGATAACAGGCAACAATGCCTTGACAATAAGAGGGGACAATGGAAGAGACGATCAACAGAGGCCATTTTATTGAAACCATTATCCGGCAGGATGTGGCAAACCATAAAAACGACGGCCGGGTGGCCACCCGGTTTCCGCCGGAACCCAACGGGTATCTTCACATCGGCCATGCCAAATCCATCTGCCTGAATTTTAACATGGCCAAAAAATTTTCCGGTCACTGCAATCTGCGGTTTGATGATTCCAACCCGGCCAAAGAAAAACAGATCTATATCGACTCCATTGAATCCACGGTGCACTGGCTGGGCTTTGATTACAAAAAAGCATTGTTTGCCTCGGATTATTTTGATCAGTTGTATGCCTTTGCCCAAGAACTCATTGAAAAGGGTTTGGCCTATGTGTGCAGTCTGCCGGCAGAAGAGATCCGGGCGTACCGGGGCACCTTGACAGAACCGGGGAAAAACAGCCCGTTCCGGGACCGGTCTGCTGCCGAGAACCTGGATCTGTTCAGACGTATGAAAAGCGGTGCGTTTGAAGAGGGGGAACACACCCTGCGGGCCAAAATCGACATGGCTTCCCCCAACATCAACCTGCGGGACCCTGTGATCTTTCGCATCAAAAAAGCGCCCCATCCCAGGACCGGGGACAAATGGTGCATCTACCCCATGTATGATTTCACCCATTGTGTGTCCGATGCTCTGGAAGGCATAACACATTCTTTGTGCAGTCTGGAATTTGAAGACCACCGGCCACTGTATGACTGGTATTTAGACAATCTTTCCGTACCCTGCCATCCCCGGCAGATCGAATTTGCCCGTATGAATATCAATTACACGGTTTTGTCCAAGCGCAAGCTCCAGCTTTTGGTGGACCAGGGCCTTGTGGCGGGCTGGGATGATCCCCGGCTGCCCACCCTTGAGGGGATGCGGCGGCGGGGCTATACCCCGGCAGCCATCAGAAAATTCTGCGACACCATCGGCGTGTCCAAAAAGGAAAGCCGCATCGACATGGGCCTGCTGGAATCGTGCCTCAGAGATGACCTCAATGAAACCGCCCCCCGGGCCATGGGGGTGCTGCGGCCGTTGAAGGTGATCATCGAAAACTATCCGGAAGACAAAACAGAAACCCTTTTTGCCATGGTCCATCCCCAGAAACCGGAGATGGGCACCCGGGAAATCACTTTTTCAAAAGAGATCTATGTGGAGCAGGATGATTTCATGGAAGATCCCCCGAAAAAATTTTTCCGCTTAGGCCCGGGACGGGAGGTGCGGCTGCGCAATGCGTACCTGGTGACCTGCAAAGAGGTGGTCAAGGATGAAAAGGGCGATGTCACCGCCCTGGTCTGCACCTATGACCCGGAAACCCGCGGCGGCAATGCCCCGGACGGCAGAAAGGTGAAAGGCACCATCCACTGGGTAAATGCAAACGACTGCCTGTCCGCCCGGGTGCGGCTGTATGACCGGCTGTTCACCCGGGAGGACCCGGAAAAAGGGGGGCAGGATTTTACACAGAACCTGAATCCTGCATCCCTGGAAACTTTAGGTGACTGCAAGCTGGAAAAAAATCTTTCCCAAGCCCTGCCTGAACAGGTGTTTCAGTTGGAGCGCATGGGGTATTTCTGCCTGGATGCCAAAGACAGCACGGATGGGACACCGGTGTTCAACCGCACCGTGACCCTGCGGGATACCTGGGCCAGGATGGCGGGAAGATAAAGGAAATATGACATATGTTGGGAGGCAGATGATGATCGACCGGATGCAGCGGCTCTCTTTTCAGGACCTGACCCGGATACACGAGGCATCCATGAATATTTTGAAAACCACCGGCATCGACTTCAACCATGAACGCATTGCCGGCCTTTTCAAGTCCCACGGGTTTGACACCCACGGCACCCGGGTGTATTTTAAGGAAACCCATGTTTACAACGCCCTTTCCACCACCATGCCGTCGTTCACGCTCCATGCCAGAAATCCGGCCAGAAATGTGAAAATCGGCGAAGAGGGCTTTGTGTTCAATCCCACGGGCGGGGCCACCAACATTGCCGGAACAGACGGTACCCAGCGGCCGGCCATGTTTGAGGATTTTACGGCCTGTTGCAAACTGGTGCAGACCTCGGACCAGGTGGATATGGGCGGGTACCTCATGGTTCAGCCCACGGACCTGCCAGGGGATACCGCCAACCTGGACATGATGCTGGCCTACATGACCCTGTGCGATAAACCTGTTTTCGGGGCATCCGGCAGTGGTCAGGAAGCAGCCGATGCCCTTGAGATGGCCGCCATTATCTTCGGGGGCCGGGAAAAGATGCTGGATATGCCGGTGGTGGCGGCCGTGGCCAATACCATGTCGCCCTTGCGTTTTTCCAAAGAGGAGGGGGATGTGATCCTCCAGATGGCCGGGTGGCGCCAGCCCGTGGTGATCTCCAACATGATTCTGGCCGGGGTGACCGGGCCGGTTTCTATGCCGGAACTTCTGGCCCTGGAAAATGCAGAAGTCCTGGCCGGCGTGGTGCTCACCCAGCTGGTGAGTCCGGGCACGCCCGTGCTGTATGGATCTTCTTCCGCACCCATTGACATGCGCACCATGGTGTCGGCCGTGGGCACCTCCGAAGCGGTCAAGATCGCCAGTGCCACGGCCCAGATGGCCGGGTTCTACAATCTTCCCTGCCGGGCAGGGGGCAGCCTTACCGATGCGCACCTGCCAGATGCCCAGGCCCTGGCCGAAGGCACTCTCATGCTTTCCACGGTGGTGCGAAACGGGGCCCATTTCATCTACCATGCCTGCGGCCAGATGGGATCCTATATCTCCATGGGGTATGAAAAATGGCTTCTGGACGAGGAGATCTGCCGCATGGTCAGAAACATTCTGACCCCGATGATCCCTGCCGGCGAAACCATTGACGCGGACCTGGTGAACCAGGTGGGCATCGGGGGCCAGTACCTGGTCCATCCCTCCACGTTTCAGAAATTCAGAAATCTTTCCGCCTCCAGGCTGTTCAACCGCAAGGACTATTCACGGTGGCAGAAAAGCGGGGCCAGGCGGGTGGAGGACCAGGCTTTCGGTGCCCTGGGCCCCCGGCTGGAAAGTTATGAAAAACCGCCCATTGATCCGGGGCTGGAACATGCCCTGACCGCCTACGTGACTGCCAGAAAATTCAACAATCAGCCCAAGGCAAGACTTCCTGACCTGACCCCGTGTTTTATTGACAAACGGTACTAAATGCTTAATTTGGTCGGTATATATAACAAAGGGAATCTCCATGGAAAATTTACCGAATTCACTGTCATTGAACGCTGCTGAATGTCTTCAGGCCGGGGCTGCCCTGAGCCTGGCACCGTTGATACATTTCTGGGAAACCGAGCTGGTGCCGGCATATCCTCACATGTCAGATCTGTTTGCCGGCATCATGGACAAACTGCCCGAATCCCTTAAAGGCGATATCCTGGACAGATCTGTGCTGGACCATCATGCAGATATTGTTCATACTCTGATGACCGCGGTTGTGTCTCCGGCATCCTTTGACCGGGAACTGACAGCCGCCTTTGCCCCCTGTTCCGTTGACTGTTTCTATGCCACCCCTGCATTTGGGCACCTGTTTCTGGACAACAACACTTTGAAGCCCACGCTCCTTAAAAAGATCGACTACGATATCGACAAGAAACTGCTCAACACCTGTTATCTGGTTTTAGAGCGGTTTTACGGATTTTCAGGACCGTTTGCCAACAACAGGCACCTGCGGGTGCTGGCAGATGAGAAAACCGGACTGGAGCGGTATTATGAAGAGGTGCCTGATCACCGGTTTCTTGAACTGACCCCCGTGGGCACACCCCGGACTCTGTCTGAAACCGACCGGGAATGGATACTGGATCACCTCACTGACCTGGACCAGCTGACCCGGTTCATTGATCTGTCCCAGTTTGAATTCAAGGGGTTTGTCATTGTCCGGGTGCAGGATGTAACGGAAAAAGCGATCATGTCCGCACTGGAACGGGACCTGGTGGATGAGAATTCCATTTTTGCATCCGCAGGCATCAAGCAGATCGAATCACGGCTTCAGTCGCTGTTCCAGCGGCCGGATCTGGGGGTGTCTGTTTCCTCGCTCAAAGGAGACCAGGTCATGGTGACCAAAAATGATCACCATTCAAAAGTGGACTGCCTGTTTTCCAATTCCCACCATTTTTGCCTGGAAGATCTTGCGGGATCGGTCTGGATGGCAGCTGCACAGGGAAACACGGTGTTCCGGGTGGCAGACCTGTCCAGAAAAGAAACGCTGATTCGTGCGGAATCCGAAGCCGTGACCGCGGGGATAAGATCTATGCTGTTATCACCTTTGTTATACCAGGGGAAAAGAATCGGGCTGCTGGAGGTGTTTTCTCCACATCCCAATGATTTCAGCCCGCTTGAAGCCATCCTCATGGAACAGATCACCCCGCTGTTTGCCGTGTCTTTGAAGCGGGGTCAGGATGAACTGGGAAAACATGTCCAGACCGTGATCAAGGAGCAGTGCACCGCCGTACATCCGTCTGTGGAATGGCGGTTTAAAAAGGCGGCCCTGGCTCACCTGGATGCCATTCGCCAGGGAAAGCATTCATCGAGAATGGAGGATATCGTTTTCAAGGAGGTGGTGCCGTTTTACGGACAGTCTGATATCAGAGGCTCCTCCCGGGCAAGGAACCAGGGGATCCAGCAGGATCTGAGCCGGCAGCTGGCCCTTGCCAGGGAGATCATGTCATCTGCTGCCCAAAAAAGGCCCTGGCCCCTGCTGCAGGAGTATGTGTACCGCATCGACAAATTGCGCGATACCCTGTCCGCCGGTGTTACCTCCAGTGATGAGGACAGCGTGTATCAGCTGCTGAACCAGGAAGTGGCTGCCACTTTTGAGTCTCTTCGGGGCATCTCCGCTGACATGGTGGAAAAGATCGACCGCTACAACCGGGTCGTGGACCCGGTGAGCGGCATGATCCATCACAAGCGCAAAGAATACGAGGACAGTGTGGCAGCCCTCAATTCCGCTCTGTCTTCCTATCTGGAAAAAGAGGATGACCGGATCCAGGAATCTTTTCCCCATTATTTTGAAAAACGCCAGACCGACGGGGTGGATTACATGATGTACATCGGAGCCGCCATGATGGAAAGCGGAACCCTGTCAGGGTTTCATATCAAGGACATGACCCTGTGGCAGATCATGATGGCCTGCGGCATGGCCAGGCAGACACAAAAAGTCAAGCCGGACCTGAAGATACCGCTGGATACCTGTCACCTCATCCTGGTGAATCACTCACCGCTGTCCATCCGGTTCCGGTATGATGAAAAACGGTTTGATGTGGACGGGGCCTATGATGTGAGACATGAGATCATCAAATCCCGGCTGGACAAAGCTATTGTCAAGGATTCCGGGGAACGCCTCACCCAGCCGGGCCGCATTGCCCTGGTGTATGCCAATCCGGCGGAACAAAAGGAGATTGAGCAGCACATAAGGTTTCTCACCGACCTGGGCCAGCTGAAAAAAGACCCGGAATTTCTGGATCTGGATGATCTGCCCGATGTCATGGGACTCAAGGCGATCCGGGTGGGGGTGAACCTGTCGGCCCGGGAAGCGGAAAACATCATTCCCATGCGGACCGGATAGTCCTTATCTGACAAGGCCTGCCCGGCCTCTGAAAAAAGCTATGCAAACCGCCAGGTTGTGCCGGCAGCCCCGTCCTCCAGAATAATGTTCATCTCCTGGAGCTGGTCTCTGATCTCGTCGGCCCGGGCAAAGTTTTTGTCTTTTCTGGCCTGGACCCGCTCCGCAATCAATGCCTCCACCTGTTCCGGTGTCACGGTCATCTGTGCCATGCCTTTGTCTTTTTTGGCGGCAAACCAGGCAGAGGGTTTTTCAAGTAAAATTCCCAGAATCCCGGCAATGGCAGCCATGTCTGTTCTGATCTGTGCCAGGTCTGCACGAACCGCATCCCCTGGCTGATCCTTGATGTCGTCCAGGGTCTTGTTGCCTTTTTTCACGGCTTCAAACACGGCTCCCAGGGCTTTGGCCGAGTTGAAATCATCATCCATGGCATCGGCAAACGCCTGCCACAGCGGCCCGCCTCCCGGGCCGTTATCAGCATCCGGGGTGATGCCCAGGTTTTCCAGCCGTTCCAGAAACCCGTAGATCCGGTCCAGGCCCATCCCCACCTCGTGCATGGACTGGTCACTGAAGTCAATGGGGCTGCGGTAGTGATTGGACAAAAGAAACATCCGGATCACCTCCGGCGCATACCGTTCCAGCACATCCTTGATCATGGTGAAGTTGCCTAAAGATTTGGACATCTTCTCGTTGTTGATGTCCACAAACCCGTTGTGGATCCAGTATTTCACAAACTGCGTGCCGAACAGGGCCTCGCTCTGGGCGATTTCGTTTTCATGGTGGGGAAAGATAAGGTCCTTGCCCCCGCCGTGGATGTCAAACCCTTCCCCTAAATATTCATGGCTCATGGCTGAGCACTCGATATGCCAGCCGGGCCGGCCCTTGCCCCAGGGGCTTTCCCAGAATGGTTCTCCGGGCTTGGCCGGTTTCCACAAGGTGAAATCCAAAGGATTTTTCTTTTTCTCCTCCACTGCGATGCGTGACCCGGCCCGCATGTCTTCCGGGTTTCTGCCGGACAGTTTGCCGTATTTTTCAAACGCGTCAATGGAAAAATAGACATTTCCGTCATCCACGGCATAGGCCTTGCCCTTGTCAATAAGCTTTTCCACAAACCGGATAATATGATCTATATGCTCGGTGGCCTTGGGCTCCATGGTGGGCCGCAGCACATGCAATGCATCCATCTCATTGTGGAATTCATCGATATACTTTTCCGTGATGGCAGCACACGCCTCCCCTGTTTCATTGGATTTTTTGATGATCTTGTCATCCACATCCGTGAAGTTGCGCACATAGGTGACCGCATACCCGATGCGGGTCAGCCACCGGAATATCATGTCAAATACCACCACAGACCTGGCATGACCGATATGGCTGGTGTCATAGACAGTGGGGCCGCACACGTACATCTTGACCGTGTCTTTCTGGATGGGAACAAAGATCTCTTTTCTGCCGGTAAGGGTGTTGTATATTTTCAGACTCATATTTTTTTCCTGAATGTCAAGAGGAACAGGTTGCAATCAAAACAACGGCCTGGGCTGCAATGCCTTCTTTTCTGCCGATGAACCCTAAGTGCTCGGTTGTGGTGGCCTTTACGTTCACACACTCAGAAGATATTTCCAGTGTTTCAGCCATGCTTTCGGCCATCTCCTGTTTTTTGGACCCCAGTTTCGGGACCTGGGCAAACACAGTGCAGTCCAGGTTGATGATCCGGAATCCGGCCTGTGAAAGTTTCCGGGCGCAGGCCGCCAGCAAAATCCGGGAATCGATATCTTTGTATTTTGGATCAGTATCCGGAAACAGATTCCCGATATCCCCTAAGCCGGCCGCACCCAGGATGGCGTCACACACGGCATGGATCAGCACATCTGCATCGGAATGCCCGGCCAGGCCCATGTCATGGTCGATCATCACCCCGCCCAGAATCAGGTCCCGGCCTGTGGCAAACCCATGCACATCCGTGCCCATGCCGATCCTGATATCTGAAGTGTCCATGTGTGTCAACATATGCCTTTTTCATGTTTGTGCAATTTAAAATTGATAAAATATCATATTCTCCGGCGGTTTGGAATATAAAACACCATGGAAGTCCGGGCAATTTGATCAATCTTTCTATTCTTGCCAATGTATCCCATTTGAATTATATTTTAAATAAATCCAAACAGCAGGCGAAAGGTATCAGAGAGATGGAAGAAACAAATCCCTATTTGGGCCAGGCCATTATTGAGGGAGTCAGGGAGCAGATGGCCATTGATGATCCTCCAGAGGTTAATGAGACATACGACAGACTGATTTTTGACGGACATCCGGAGGAAGAGGTCTTAAAAATGCTTGCATGCGTTTTATCGACCGAGATGTTCGAGATACTGAAGCACAAGCGGGTCTTTGACCGCCAGCTCTACATCAGACGACTTCGGGATCTCCCGAAACTGCCATGGGAATAGATGCTCAAATGCAACAATCCAGATGAAGCGGATAAAAACCGCTTGTTCGGGTGTTATCTGTAATAGGAGATAATAGTGGAAACCATTTCCTGGGATGAATTTACAAAAGTAGAATTGCGTGTCGGGCGGGTGCTGAGTGCAAAAGTGTTTCACGAGGCGCGTAAACCGGCATACGTGTTGCAGGTGGATTTTGGTGAAGAGATCGGGATAAGAAAATCGAGTGCTCAGATCACTCACCTGTATGAGCCGGAGGAGCTGGTGGGCAAGCTGGTGGTTGCGGTGGTGAATTTTCCAAAAAAGCAGATTGGCCCATTGATGTCGGAGTGTCTGGTTACCGGGTTCCATAATGCCAACGGTGAGGTGGCACTATGCGTTCCTGACAAGCCGGTGCCGTTGGGTACGAAACTGCTTTAAGCTGCCGGCAGTGTCGATAAACTTCCTGAAATTGAATACCTCAACCCGTTTTTTTTCTGGCTTTTCTGCCCCAGTTCATCCCGGCCCGGGCACCCATGCCGATCCTCAACATGCTCGTGCTGGGGGGTGTGTTCATGGGGATGACATGGGTGGTGTTCATTGTGTATGCCCTGCTGGCGGACAAAGCCCGCACCTGGATTGTCAATTCCCCGGGAAAGGTCAGAAATGTGCAGCGCACCTTTGCCGTCATGTTTGCTGTGCTGGGTGCCAGGCTGGCGTTTTCCGGGCGGTGACCACGGTCTTTACGGATTCAGGCATACCTTTAAATGGCCTCACACAATATCTTTGTGCCGAAACAGCTTGTCTTGACTCATAATCCGCGCACACTTGTATTATACGATGCCTATGATTTTCATTGATATGAACATCCTGGTTTATTCCCAAAGCCGTTCCTGTCTGAGAACGGTGCCCAACGGAAACCGGGGTGTCATTTCCACCCAGGTGATACAGGAATTTCATGTGACGGCTACCAAGAAACTCGGTGTCGATCCGCTTATTTCAAAGAAAATCATCCATTAAAAACCGCCACGATTTTCGTATAGGCAGGATCAAAATCCTTTTGTTGTTTATTATTTCTATGTTTCTAGAAATATAGTTGACAGACGCTACAGCAAGACATATTATTAATCCATGGAAAATGAAATGGCAGCAAAAAAACTGGCAGAACTTGGGCATGTGACCCGTCTCTCCATTTTCAGATACCTTGTAAAAGCAGGGGATGGAGGGGCGCCGGTCGGTCATATACAGGACGAGCTGGGTATCCCCGGGTCAACGTTATCGCATCATATCAGTCGGTTGATGGCTGTCGGTCTGATAAAACAGGTCCGAGAAAGCAGGACCCTGTATTGTATTCCCCAGTTTGATGTGCTGGATGAACTGGTTGAATTCCTGAGGTCCGAGTGCTGCACAGAGGCGAAATGTAAAAAGTAATTTTTTTTAATTTAATATTTCGAAATATTTAGAAATATGGGATATATGGGATATATGGGAGGAGAAACGATGATAACCGACATTTACAGAGTCATGGATTTTATGATGAATGCATTTTTTCACATCTGGCCCTATCTTGTCATCACGATACCCATTGCCGTAGCAGTGAATATGTCCGGCGCATCAAAGCATATCAAGCGGGCCTTTGATGCGGGGCCGGTGGCAGCTATCTTACTGGCAACGATTGTGGGCGCTTTCAGCCCGTTTTGTTCATGCGGCGTCATTCCTGTTATTGCAGCCCTCCTGATCGGAGGTGTGCCGTTACCGCCGGTTATGGCATTCTGGATAGCATCCCCTTCCATGGACATTGAGATTTTTTTTCTGAGTGTTGGAACCATTGGCTGGAACCTGGCGGTCTGGCGTCTGGCCGGTACCATGGTAATGAGCCTGGGTGCCGGCTTCATTACCCATGCACTTATGCAGACAGGGTGGCTCAGCAGTGATATCCTGAAATCCAAAAACAGATTCGGTTTATCCAGGCAAAGGTCAGGATTAAAACAGATACACCATACAATTATTTCAACACTTAAGGGATTGGTTTCATTTACAACCAAAGCACTGGCCCCGGCACAAGCGACAGCCTGCTGCAGTGCTTCAGACCGATACACTGAAAAACCGGTTGCGATTCAGATCCATCGGTCTGTAAGCCCGACTCAAACCGACTATCAGGCAGGAATCGAAAATCCATCCGGTGCATGCGGCTGTCCGGAAGAAAGGTCTTTCTGGAAAAGGTTGTGCAGGGAATCTTGGAGTGCTTCATTGATGGTCATTAAATTTATGGCGCTGGCATTTTTCCTGGAAGCGTTAATTGTTCTTTATGTGCCGGAAGAATGGATTACAGGCATCATGGGCAGGCAAAATTCCTGGGCAATATTCACAGCAGCCATTTTAGGGATCCCGGTATACACCAGCAGTTTAAGTGCCTTGCCCATGGTTGGCGGTCTGCTCGAGCAAGGCATGAGTCCTGCCGCTGGTCTCGCTTTTCTGATTGCCGGCCCCACAACGACCCTGCCTGCCATGGCAGCAGTTTGGACATTGGTAAAGCCGAAAATTTTTATTCTCTATGTTTTATTTTCTTTGTCAGGAGCAGTCGTTTTGGGATATACCAACCAGTTCTGGGGATAAATTGTTCTGATATCAAAGAACAAAGAGTCACATCTTGATTTGTTACTATCTGGCTTTCTGAAGATTTTTTCTTGATCACTTTATTTTGCCAGCAGGCCGGTTTGAAACGGCAGTTCCCTGAGGCGTACGCCGGTTGCCCGGAAAACGGCATTTGCCACGGCAGGGGCCACTGACGGAAACACCGGTTCACCGATACCGCCCGCCTTGAGATTGTTCCGGACGATGTGCACCGCGATCTCCGGGACTTCAGACATGGTGAGGACACGGTAATCGCTGTAGTTTGATGTTTTTACACCGCCGTCGGCAAAACTGACTTTTTCATGAAAGGCCACGCTCAGGCCCATGACAACCCCGGCTTCTGCCTGGGCCCGGACGGCATCCGGGAAGACAGCCGTACCGCAGTCAATGGCACAAACCATCTTGTGCACCTTGATTCTGCCCTTCTTGTCCACCGACACTTCTGCCATGTGGGCGGCAAAGGATTCAAAACATGCAGTTACGGCAATCCCTCTGGCCCTCCCCTCTGGAACAGGGCTGTCCCAGCCGCCTTTGTCCGCTGCCATGGACAGAATATTGTATGCCCTGGAGCCTTTTTCCATGTGATCCAGACGGAACTGGAGGGGATCCTTGCCGGCTGCATTGGCCAGTTCATCCATGAAGGATTCCACGATAAACGCATTGATGGAATACCCTACGGACCGCCACCATCCCACCTGGATCGGCAGATCCACCATGGCGTATGTCACGTCATGGCTGGGGATGTCATACGGCATATCCACGGTGCCGGATACGGCATCCGGGTCAATACCGTTCTGGACGTGCTGGGGCATGATACGCATCATGATGGATTGCGCCGCAACCTTGTGAGACCATGCTGTAATCCGTCCGCTACTGTCCAGGCCTGCTGTAATACGGGACTGGTTTGCCGGCCGGAAATAGTCGTTGCTGAAGTCATCCTCACGGGTATAAACAACTTTTACCGGCCGGTTCAGGTCTTTTGACAGCAAAACCGCATCGATTACCGGATCAGGCTCCCCGCGCAGGCCGAATCCGCCGCCGGCGGGCAGAATCTCGACGTGCACCTTGTCGGCGGGCAGGCCCGTGATTCCGGATGCCGTCATCTGGGCCAGGGTCGGCCCCTGGGTCGGTGCCCAGATCCGGCAGCGGTCCTTTTCCACATGCGCGGTGCAGTTGATGGGCTCCACCTGCGCGTGGGAGATGTAATGCAGTTTGTACTGCTGCTCCAGTGTCTGGGATGCTTCTGCCAATTTTGCGCAGGAATTTTCCACTGTTGGGCAGCCGCCTCCATGAGCATCTGCCGGGCTGCCGCCCCGACTGTGCGCAGCAGGTCCCACCGGTGGCGGATGCTGGTGCTGCCGCCGGTCAGCTGCATATGCCAGACCGGATCTTTAAACGGATCTGCCGCAGGCGCCGGTTTGACCCGGACCGTTTCCCAGGCCGCATCCAGTTCATCGGCAATCACCATGGGAATGCCGGTATGGGTGCCCTGGCCCAGATTGGTCTGGCCCACCCAGACGGTGACGGTATTGTCCGCTGCGATTTCAAGAACTTCATCCAGATAAACAATACAGGACTGCCGGGCATCTCCGTCAATGAGAACCGTACACATGCCGCATTCGGAAATACCACAGGTATATTTGACACTGGTAAATCCCAGGTTGTCCCGCAAGACCCACAGCAGCGGCGTGCCAGGGTCTGCATCAACCGGTCTTTTTTTGCCGTTCACGTTCAGGGTGATCATTTGGCTTTCCTCCCTTGCATTGCATGTGAGCGATTTGGTTGCACTTTGTTCTGATTGCGCCTGCCGATGATTTAAGAAACAAATCCTCTCATGTTTCCAGATAGATATCCGACCCCAAAACAGAAACGGAACAACCTTTTCTGGCGGTTTTCATTGGATCAGCCCTTTGTCCACAAAAGGGCTTTGCGGTTTTCAGGTATTTTGTCTTTAAGATTTTCCAGCGTGTCAAAGATAAGGACATTTGCCATGCAGTGCTGCACGCAGGCCGGCGCAAGCCCTTTTTTGACACGGCCTGCACAGAACACACAGGCTTTGGTAAAATGGGGGATGTTGGTAATATACAATCTGCCGCTTTGCAGAAAGTGAATAAATTCCTGGACCTCAACACCTCCCAGGTTGCCGGCTTCTCTGTTGTATTCCTGGTTGCAGGCGATTTCACAGGTTTTGCACCCGCTGCAGTATTCATAATCGATCAGCATTGCGTATTCTGACATGGTTTTATCCTTTCGCTTTATAGACTTTGCACAGCATGGATTTGATGGGGGATCCCAGGCCGCCCTTACCTTCATGGCCCATGGGAATCAACTGGTTCACATTGACATCCCACACCCCGAAAAGACTGGGCTCTGCCCCCTCTTTTTCCGGAAACCACCACCCGTGTTCCGCCATTACGATATCCGGATGGATCACCGGGGTGACCAGGGCTTTTACCGTGATTTTTCCCAGCCAGTTCTCCACACAGACCTTCTGGCCGTGCGCAATGCCGTATTTTTGCGCTGTGTCAGGATGGATTTCCAGAACCGGTTCTTTCTGCTGGGCACGCAGCCAGGGAATCTGCCGGTGCTCGGAATGGAAAAAAGGCCCCATCCTTCGGCCGGTGGTTAAAATCAAAGGATACTCCTTGAACAGGTCCGGGGTGCTGACCGGGCTGTAGGGTGGTTCCTCATGATAGGGCATGGGACAAAGACCCCATTTTTCAAGCCAGGATGAAAACAGTTCGATCTTTCCCGAAGGGGTCCTGAACCCTGGTTTGCCGTCTGCCCGCAGCAATCCTTTTTCATGCCGGTAATAGGGTTTGCTGGGATGGCCTTTGGGCGGGATCATCCAGGTGTTGTCGCAAAGCTGCTGATAGGTGATGCCGGCTGACTTTAAAAGGCTGTCAAACAGATCATGGGTATTGTCATAGGGGAAATCGGTCATGAACCGTTTGCTCAGCTCCAGGTTGATCT
>JAIPDY010000061.1 GCA_021737445.1 Desulfotignum sp. | reverse complement strand
CCGAGACAGTCTGATATTTTGCAGAAGCCTGATTGAACTGGGACAGATATCTGATGCCCTGGCTGTGCTGCATCTGTTCGGCCGGTTTGAAAACCGGGGCACCCTTCCCAACATGATCTGCGGTGAAGATGCCGGCAATATCGAAACCTCGGATGCGCCGTTGTGGTTTTTTGCCTGCTGCAAAGACCTTATGGAAAAAACCGGTGATCCATCGTTTCTGGATCAGGACCTGGGAGACCGGACCATAAAACAGGTGCTGATTGACATGGCCCGGTCCATTGAAAACGGGACTCCCACCGGGGTCCGGGCTGATCCGGATACACATCTTTTGTACAGTCCGGCCCATTTTACCTGGATGGACACCAATTTTCCGGCCGGCTCCCCCCGTCAGGGATATCCGGTGGAGATCCAGGCCCTGTGGCATAACGCCCTGGTGCTGCTGGAAACCATTGACCCGGAAAATGGATGGGACAAAAAAGCGGGCAGGGTAAAGCAGGCTGTCAAGACGTTGTTCTGGAATGAGTCTTTGGGATTTTTCAGTGACTGCCTGCATGGAGACGGGAAAGCATCCATTGCAGCTGCCGATGATGCCCTGAGGCCCAATCAGCTGCTGCTGCTCACCTTAGGAGTCATAGCGCCCGGGGAGATGGCACAAAAAACAGTGGAAACCTGCCTGGAACTGCTGGTGCCGGGCGGGATCAGAAGCCTGGCTGACCGAAAGCTGTCTGTGCCTCTGGCTGTGGAACATAACGGGGTGGCGCTCAATGATCCGGTCCATCCCTATGCCGGGGAGTACAAAGGTGATGAAGATACAAAAAGAAAACCAGCCTATCACAACGGGACGGCCTGGACCTGGCAGTTTGCTGTATTCTGCGAAGCCTGGGCCACCGTGTTCGGCCCTGAAAGCCATGCCACCTGCCTGGCCTGGCTGGGCAGTGTGAAACATCTGATGAGAACCGGTGCTGCCGGATATATCCCTGAGATCCTGGACGGGGATTTCCCCCATACCCCCAGGGGGTGTGATGCCCAGGCCTGGGGGGTAAGTGAGGCAGCCCGGGTGGTACATAAACTATCCCCAAGGAGTTAAGTAACGTTCATGGAAGAGATGCAGATTTATAAAGTGTATCCAGCCATACCTGAGCCGCTGTCCTTTCTGGATTACCTGGCCAGAAACCTGTGGTGGTGCTGGAATGATGAGGCGGTCGATCTGTTTTACCGGATCAATCCGGTGCAGTGGGAGGCGGTGAAAAAAAATCCGGTGGCGTTTCTGGCCCGTATCTCCCAGCGCCGGTATGAAGAACTTTCCAGAGATGAAAGTTTTTTAGATCATCTGTCCCGGGTGAAGGCCAAATTTGAGCGCATGTTTTCAGATGTGCCCCGGATCCGGGATCTGGACCTGGGTCCCAAGGAGACGGTGGCTTACTTTTCCATGGAGTTCGGCCTTCATGAATCATTGCCTTTTTTTGCCGGGGGCTTAGGCGTTCTGGCCGGGGACCACCTCAAGGCATCATCCACCCTGGGGCTGCCCCTCACCGGCATCGGACTGCTGTTCCGGGAAGGGTATTTCAGACAGTACCTGGACCATAACGGGTGGCAGCAGGAAACATATCCCATCATCGATGTGTTTGACCTGCCGGCCCAGAAAATCAGCAACGGATCCGGCGCAGATCTTCTCATTGAAGTCCCCGGCCCGGACGGCATCATTCATGCCTGCGTGTGGCAGATCAAGGTGGGAAGGATCCGGCTGCTTTTGCTGGACACCAACCTGCCGGCCAATTCGGAAAAGATCAGAAACATCACCTCCCGGCTCTATGCCAGTCATGGTGAGATCCGGGTGGCCCAGGAAATTCTGCTGGGTATCGGCGGCATCAAAGCCCTCAAGGCCATGGACCTGTTTCCATCGGTGTGTCACATGAACGAGGGACATTGCGCCTTTGCAGGCCTTGCGCGTATCTGTCAGATCATGGACCGGTATGATCTGACCTTTCAGAGCGCTTCCCAGATCTGCCGGCGCACCTCCGTGTTTACCACCCATACCCCGGTGGCAGCAGGGCATGATGAGTTTGACAACCACCTGGTCCGCCCCTATATAGCCCCCTATGCGCAAAAATTTGGTATTTCCGAAGATGAACTGCTGTCCTGGGGAAAGATCCCTGGAGAAGGCATGGAAAATAAATTTTCCATGTTCTGTTTCGGGGTGGCTTTTTCAGGGTATATCAACGGAGTCAGCCGGCTCCACGGCCAGGTGGCACGGCGCATGTGGATGGGCCTGTGGCCCGGACGGCACAAAGAGGAGGTTCCCATTTCCCATGTCACCAACGGGGTGCATATCAACTCCTATATCTCCCGCCACAAGAACGCCCTGCTGGAGCGGTATCTGGCCTCTGACTGGTCAGGGCGCCAGTCAGACCCGGGCCTGGTGGCCCGCATTGACAGCATCGGGGATGCCGACCTGTGGCATGTCCATGAGATGGACCGGTCCAACCTCATCAGAAAATGCAGGCAGCTGGTGCTGTCCCAGTATGAGCGGCGAAACGCCTCCAGGAACCTGCTGGATGAAATATCTGCGGCCCTGGATCACCGGGTGCTGACCATCTGCTTTGCCCGGCGGTTTGCCACCTACAAGCGGGCAGGGCTTCTGTTAAAGGACCCGGAGCGGTTAATCCGGCTCATCACCAGTGCGGAGCATCCTGTCCAGCTGGTGTTTGCAGGCAAGGCCCATCCCAATGATAACGAGGGCAAGGCCATTATCAAGCGCATTGTGGAGTTTGCCAGACATCCTGAGGTCCGGCACCGGATTGTGTTTCTGGAAAATTATGACATCAATATCGCCCGGTACATGGTCCAGGGGTGTGATGTGTGGCTCAACACCCCCAGGCGGCCCTATGAAGCCTGCGGCACGTCCGGGATGAAGGCGGCGGCAAATGGCGGCCTGAACCTGTCCATTCTGGATGGGTGGTGGTGTGAGGGGTTTGCGGAAAGCCGGGGATGGCGCATCGGCAATGGCGATGATTATGAAGACCCGGACTACCAGGATGAGGTGGAGAGCCAGGCATTGTTCAATATTCTTGAAAATGATGTGATCCCTGTTTTTTATGACCGCAAACGGGGCAATCCCCCCAAAAAATGGATACAGATGATGAAGGCGGCCATGAAAATGGCTATCACCGATTTTTCCAGTGACCGCATGGTCAGGGAATATTCCAGCCGGTTTTATGTTCCTGCCGCCAGAAACCTGCACCAACTTACTGAAAATTCAGCCAGGCAGGCCAAGGAGCTGGCATTGGCCCAGTCCCGGCTCAATGCCCTGTGGTCCAATATCCGGTTGTCACAGCCTGTGATAACGCCGGCAGCCGATTTTGCCGTGGGAGATACCTTCAGTGTGGTGCTGGAGGTGTTTTTGGGGGAACTGACCCCGGATGAGGTGGAGGTTCAGATTTATCACGGCAGATTGCGGGGTACGGGAAACATGGAGGGCAGCCGGGCAGAAATCATGGAACTGCAGAACACCGTTTCTCCTGGCACCCATATTTACGGGTGCCGGGTGGTGTGTTCAGATTCCGGAAGGTTCGGGTATACAGCCCGGGTGATCCCGAAAGGCGATGCCGTGCTGCGCAATACACCAGGGCTGATTACCTGGGTTAAGGCTGATAAATAGTATAAAACAACAGGAGAAGGTATATGACACAAAAACCCAGAATTCTGATTGTGACACCTGAGGTCACCTATCTTCCCGAAGATATGGGGGACCGGGCCAACTATTCAGCCAAGGCCGGAGGACTGGCAGATGTGTCAGCAGCCCTGATTTCCGCTTTGTTCGATTTGGGGTGTGATGTGCATGTGGCCCTGCCTGACTACCGGTCCATATTTGACGGCAGCACCACCAAAACCCACAGCCGGGAGCTGGCCAAAATCCGGAAACGCCTGGATGAGGAGCGGATCCACCTGGCAGCGGACAGAGCTTTTTATTATCTGAACAATGTGTATTCAGGATATTCCGACATGGACCTGAAGGTCTCTCTGGCGTTCCAGCGGGAGGTGATCAACAACATCATTCCCAGGGTGGAGCCTGATATCATCCACTGCAACGACTGGATGACCGGCCTGATTCCTGCCATGTCCAGAAAGATGGAGATCCCCTGCCTGTTCACCATTCACAACATTCACACCATGACCTCCACCATGGCGGAGATCGAAGACCGGGGCATTGATGCAGCCTCTTTCTGGCAGTGGATGTATTTTATGCAGCAGCCTGTGAATTATGAAGAAAGCCGGGGCTGGAACCGGGTGGATTTTCTCACCTCCGGGGTGTTTGCCGCCCATTATGTAAACACGGTGAGCCCCACTTTTTTAAAGGAAATTGTTGAGGACCGCCATCCTTTTGTGGAACCCTGCCTGAAAAATGAACTGACCCATAAATATTATTCAGGATGCGCAACCGGGATTCTCAATGCACCGGAACCTGAGTTCAATCCGGCAGTGGACGAACTGATCAGATATAACTATGGCCCCAAGAACCATAAGAAAATGAAGGCTGCAAACAAAAAATATCTGCAAAAAATCCTGGATATGGAAGAAAATGAGAACGCCCCGCTGTTTTTCTGGCCGTCCCGGCTGGACCCGGTGCAGAAAGGGTGCCGGCTGCTGGCACAGATCATGTTTGAGCTCGTGGACCGGTACTGGGACCAGGGTCTTCAGATCGTGTCAGTGGCATCAGGTGCTTTTGAAAAACATTTCCATGAAATTGTCCGGTTTCACGGTATAGGCCGGCGCGTCAGTGTCTGCGGATTCAATGAAGGGCTTTCCCACCAGGCGTTTGCCGCATCGGATTTTGTGCTCATGCCGTCAGCTTTTGAGCCCTGTGGCCTGCCCCAGATGGTGGGGGGGATCTACGGCAGCCTGCCCATTGTGTTTGACACGGGCGGGCTCCATGACACGGTCTTTCAGCTGGATACAGCTTCGGACAGCGGCAACGGGTTTGTGTTTAATGTCCATGACGCAAATGGCCTTTCCTGGGCCATTGACCGGGCCATGGATTTTTATATGCTGGATGAACAGATCAGAGAAAAACAGATCCACCGGGTCATGATTGACAGCGTGCTGGCATTCAACCATACCCGGTGCGCAGAGGATTATATCACGCTTTATGAAAAAATGCTCCAAAGACCGTTCCTTGTCTGATCCGGGTATTTTCAATGACCCGGGACTGCTGGCCTATGCCGGTACCATTCGGTCCCGGTACGGGGCTGCCCTGGATCTGGAAAAAAAGATCCGCTATGAACATGCCGGATCATTGACAGGTTTTGCCGATTACCACCAGCGGTTCGGCCTGCATTTTGACCGGCACCTGAAACAGTGGGTGTTCTCTGAATGGGCCCCCAATGCCACAGACATGTTTATTCTCTGCGACAAAAATCAGTGGCAATGTGTGCCTGATTTCAAGGTTCCAAAAAAGGATGGAGAGATTTTCCAGGCCAGGTTTGATGCAGATCTGTTTTCCCATAAGGATCTGTTCCGCCTGAAGGTGATCTGGCCGGGCGGGCAGGGAGACCGGATTCCCACGGCAGCAAGGCGGGTGGTCCAGGATCCCCATACACTGATTTTCAATGCCCAGGTGTGGGAGCCGCCTTATCCCTATGCATGGCAGGCACCATCACCTGTCTGCAAAGACAGGCCCATGCTGATCTATGAAGCCCATGCCGGCATGGCCCTGGAAGAGGAACGCGTCGGCACCTGGACCGAGTTCCGGCGCCATATCCTGCCCAAGATCGTGCACGCCGGATACAACACCATCCAGTTGATGGCCGTGCAGGAACATCCATACTACGGGTCTTTCGGGTATCATGTATCCTCATTTTTTGCGCCCTCCTCCCGGTTCGGCACCCCGGAAGAACTCAAGCAATTGATTGATGCGGCCCATAACCAAGGCATCCAGGTGTTGATGGACATCATCCATTCCCACAGTGTCAGAAACGAGGTGGAGGGGTTGTCCCGGTTTGACGGGACCCTGTACCAGTTTTTTCATGACGGCCCCAGGGGGATGCACCGGTTATGGGATTCAAGGTGTTTTGACTATGCCAAGCCCATGGTGGTGAAATTTCTTTTGTCCAATCTGCGGTACTGGATACAACAGTTTCATGTGGACGGGTTCCGGTTTGACGGGATCACCTCAATGGTGTTTGAAGACCACGGCCTGGACCGGGTTTTTGCAAGCTACGCAGATTACTTTGGTCCGGGGGTTGATACCGATGCCCTGTCTTATCTGTTTGCCGCCAACCAGCTGGTGCATGAACTTGCCCCTGGTGCGGTGACCATTGCCGAGGATGTGAGCGGATACCCCGGCCTGGCAGCCGGAACCGGCCAGGGAGGATATGGGTTTGATTACCGGTTTGCCATGGGGATTGCTGATTTCTGGATCAGGCTGGTGAAGGAAAAAAAGGATGAAGAGTGGCCATTGGAACAATTGTGGCACGAACTCACCAACCGCCGGGCCGAGGAAGCCACCATCTCCTATGCAGAATGCCACGACCAGGCTCTGGTGGGGGATAAAACATTGATGATGCGCCTGATGGGCTCCCGGATCTATACTGACATGCACAAACACAGTGCCGGTGCTGAGACCTTCCGGGCCGTGGCCCTGCACAAGATGATCCGGCTGATCACCCTGGCCACGGCCAATGCCGGGTATCTCAATTTCATGGGCAATGAGTTCGGCCATCCGGAATGGGTGGATTTTCCCTCCAGTCAGAACCATTTCTCATTTAAATATGCCCGGCGCCAGTGGTCGTTGAAATATGACCCGGATCTTTTTTACAGCGATTTATATGCATTTGACCGGCAGATGATCTGCTTTGCAAAAGAAACCACCCTGTTTGAATCCAGAAATCCGGATCTTTTTTATATCCACCAGAAACACAAGATCATCGCCTTTACCCGGGGAGAGTTGTTTTTTGTGTTTAATTTTCACCCGGTCCGTTCTTTTTCTGATTACCGGGTGGATGTGCCCCCGGGCCGGTACAAATTGATACTGGACACGGATGAACCCCGGTTTGGCGGCCATGGCCGGGTTCTGCCTCACCAGGTGTATGCAAGCGTGACAGATGAGGCCAGTTCCCCTGTCCGGCATCTGCTGTCTGTGTACCTGCCCAGCCGCACGGCCCTGGTGCTGGAACAGGTACCCTGAAACGGTCTTTCTACCAGCGGTCTTTATCCTTTATCTGGGACTGGATGCCCCAGATTTCGTCAGCATAGGCCCTGATGGTGCGGTCGCTGGAAAAGGTTCCGGTGCGGGCGGTATTCATCAATGCTTTGGTGCTCCATCCGGCCGTGTCCATGAAATCTTTGCTGATGGTTTCCTGGGAGTCAGCATAAGCGCTGAAATCAGCACAGTTCAGGAACTGGTCCCCCGGAGACATGAGCGTGTTGTACAAAGGCCGGAAAATGCCCGGTTCATCCTGGCTGAACCGGTCGGACCTGAGGGCATAGATGACCCGCCTGAGTCGTTCGTCTTTTTCCACAAATTCCCTGGGCTGGTAATGGGGCCGCAACACAGTCACCTCTTCCACTGTCAGTCCAAAGATATACATGTTGTCTTTGCCCACCTGGTCAAGGATTTCAATATTTGCCCCGTCCATGGTACCGATGGTCAGTGCCCCGTTCATGGCAAATTTCATGTTGCCGGTGCCAGAAGCCTCCATGCCGGCGGTGGAGATCTGTTCACTGACATCTGCGGCCGGAATGAGCCGCTCCGCCAGGGTAACCCGGTAATCGGGTAAAAAGATGACCTTGAGCTGCTGGTTCACCTGCGGATCGTTGTTTATCACTTTTGCCAGATTGTGGATCAGTTTGATGATCAGCTTGGCAGTATGGTATCCTGGTGCGGCTTTTCCCGCAAAGATAAAGGTCCGGGGTGCGCCCGTCTCTTTTTTGTCCTCACTGATGGACAGATACAGGTGGATGATGTGCAGCGCATTGAGCAGCTGGCGCTTGTATTCGTGGATGCGTTTGGCCTGGATGTCAAATATGGACAAAGGATCCACGGTTTCAGATACCGTGTTTTTTATGTATTTTGCCAAAGATATCTTGTTGGCCTGTTTCACTTCCCTGAACCGGTCCAGGAAACCCGGGTCATCCTGGAACGCCTCCAGTTCCCAGATCAGGTCCAGATCCGCGATCCAGCGTCTGCCAATGGTATCGGTGATCAGTTTGGCCAGTTCCGGGTTGCAGGCCACGATCCATCGCCTGGGGGTGACCCCGTTTGTTTTGTTGTTGAATTTTTTGGGCCATAACGAATAAAATTCCGGGACCAGCCGGGTTTTGATCAGGTCTGAATGCACCCTGGCCACCCCGTTTACCGAATGGCTGCCGATGATGGCCAGGTTGGCCATCCGCACCTGCTGCTCATCGCCTTCCTGGATAATGGACATCCGGGCGATCATGCCACTGGTATCATTTTTGAACCGTTCTTTTATCGATTCAATAAACCGCTGGTTGATTTCATAAATGATCTGCAAATGCCGGGGGATCACCTTTTCCAAAAGGGATACCGGCCAGGTTTCCAGCGCTTCAGGCAGCAGGGTATGGTTGGTGAAGGCCAGGGTTTTTACTGTCACATCCCAGGCGTTTTCCCATGCCATGTTTTTTTTGTCCACCAGGATGTGCATCAGCTCCGCGACTGCCAGGGCCGGGTGGGTATCGTTGAGCTGAATGGCAATCCGCTCATGAAATTTTTTAAAATCGGTATGGCGGGCCTCATAATTTCTGATGATGTCGCGCAGGGCACAGGCCACCAGAAAATATTCCTGGATCAGCCGCAGTTCTTTGCCCACCTGCTTGGAATCAGACGGATACAAAATTTTTGTGATGCTTTCAGACCTGATTTTCCTGCTTACCGCCTTGATATAATCCCCGTCATTGAAAATATTGATGTCAAAATCTTCAGAAGCTGACGCGGAAAAAAGCCTGAGCCGGTTCACTGTGCGGCCCCCGTGGCCGGATACCAGGATGTCATGGGGACGGCCGATGAACAGCTTTTGGTTGGTCCACATGGGGGTGTACTTCCCTTCCTGGTTCAGGGTTTCTTCTATTTTCCCGTAAATGGGCAGTATATATTGTTCCCCTGACCGGCGGATCAGCCAGGGAGAGGAACGGTTGAGCCAGTAAACAGGTTTTTCTCTTTGAAATCCATCCACGATCTCCTGGCGGAACAAACCGTAATCATAATTGATGCCATATCCGAATCCAGGCATGTCCAGACTGGCCAGAGAATCCAGAAAACAGGCTGCCAGTCTGCCCAGACCTCCGTTTCCCAGGGCCGGGTCCTGTTCCTGTTCCACCAGTTTTTCCAGGTCGATGCCCTGTTTTTTTAAAAACCGGGCGCATACGTCAAAAATCCCCAGGTTCAGCAGATTGGTGGACAACAGCCGTCCGATGAGAAATTCCATGGACAGGTAATAGACCTGCTTGGCATCATTTTTTTCATGCCGTTCCAGGGTGTCAAAATGGATGTCCATCAGGTATTTGCCCACAGCATATGATACGGCATTGAGCAGGTCTTTTTGCGTGGCATCTGCCAGTGGCTTGCCAAGGACATATTTGACATATTGGTGAAACGATACTTCAAAACCGGTGAAATCAAAATAGGCCATAAGATCCTCCTTTCAAGGCGGCGGGGACGAAATAAACGATGAAAAATATTGTACAGCAATCAGGAGCCAGCAACAAGCATATAAAAATTGCCTTAAAAAAAATTGACTTTCCTGTCATTGATGTGCATTTTTTGCTAAAGTGGTTTTATCAGGTAAGCCAACCCTTTAAAAGGAGGACTCTGTATGCAGGTATCCATGACTTTCAAGAAGATCGAATCCTCGGACAGCCTTAAATCCTATGCACATGAAAAACTGGACAAACTGGACAAAATGCTTGATGCTCCGGGTGAAGCCAGCCTTGTTTTATCTGTTGAAAAAATTCGTAATATAGCAGAAATAAACCTGATCAGTGACAAGCTGAGAATAAATGCCAAAGAAGAAGCGGAAACCATGTATTCCGCTCTTGACGGCCTGGCAGATAAACTGCAGGCCCAGATCAAAAAGCATAAGGAAAAAGCACGCCGCCATCTGGCCGGAGACAAGCAGACCATTAAAACCAATCCTGATCTGGATGCACTGGCCCAGTAACCCGCAATGGGTAACAATTGTTTTGCAAAGGTTATTGATTTTTTTTGCGATGAAAATAAAATGTGGAGGTTTCAATGTTGACGAAAATTGCTGAAATCATCGATTTTCAGGCTGTCACAACCTTTGTGATAGGGTATATTCCCAACCTGGTCAGTGCCGTGCTCCTGGCCGTTGTTTTCTGGATAGCAAATAAGATCATCCAGAAAATGCTGCACGCAGCTTTCTCAAAAACGAAAATTGAAAAACAGGCTACCAGTCTGCTGTTGCGCACAGCTGGTGTGGCCATCGGTATTTTTGGCGTGTTAACCGTGGCAGACCAGCTTCAGATCAATATCAAATCCCTGCTGGCTGGTGTGGGAATCATGGGCCTTGCCATCTCCTTTGCCGCAAAAGACACCATCAGCAATATTATTTCAGGCATTGTTATCATCATTGACAAGCCCTTCAGGGAAAATGACTGGATTGTGGTGGGGTCCATGCATGCCATAGTGAGTGAAATCCGTCTCAGGACAACGGTGTTGACCACTTTTGACAATGAAACAGTGGTGATCCCAAACCAGCAGATATCCCAGGAGCGGATCATCAATTATACCATGACCCCCAGAAGCCGGGTAAAAGTGTCTGTGGGCATTGCATACAAGGAGGATATTGACAAGGCCAGAAAGATAATTCTGGAAACCCTTCAGGGAGATACCCGGATTCTGCCTGAACCGGCACCGGCGGTGGTGGTGACCGGTCTTGCAGACAGCAGTGTAAATTTGCAGCTGCGGTTCTGGGTTGCCAACCCGCTTGATCAGTTTTCATTTGTGTGGGAGTACACGGAAAAATCCAAAAAAGCCCTTGACCGGGCCGGTATTGAAATTCCCTATCCCCATCTGCAGCTGTTTGTTGAAAACACAGACGGCATTAAACAGCTGGCAATGAAAAAGGATCTGTCTCCGGAAACGCCGTAAAACCCAAATTGACACACACAGTGCAGTCAGGGCCGCAAATATCGGCTCTGACTGTTCCGTGCGCCCGCACCCGGCAGTTATTTTTTTGGTTTCTCAATATCTGACGGGCCGTTGATATCCACGATTTTCCCATCCAGATAATTTTTGGTCCGGTATTTTGAAATTTTCATCATTTTTTTGGTGATACCTGCCATTCTTTCCAGCTGGTCCTGGATTTTTTTAATTCTTAAGAAATTGGGGTCATCTTCGGGCATCTCCAGCAGCATCAGCTCAAAATATCCGGATATGCTCATCAAAGGCTGGTTCATTTCATGGCATACCGCTCCGGAGAGTTCAAGAACACCCTGGAGCCGGTCTTTTTCCCTGCGGATCTTTTCGGTTTCTTTTCTTTGGGTTACATCGGTTAACACGGAAAATTTTTTGTCTTTTGTGAAAGAAGATCTGAATTCTATATCTTTGATCTCTTTGTTCTTGCAGGTGATTTTAAATTCACGGACATGTACCAGGCGTTGACTGGATATATCTTTTTGCCATGTTTCAATGACTTTTTTGCGGTAGCCTTTATCTGGATATGCTTTTTGAAACCACGACTGTTTGGTTGGGATATCTGCCAGGGTATAGCCGGTTATTTTGGTAAAATATGAATTCACATACAGATATCTATCATTGTTGTCAATCAGTGAGATACCTTGAGGAATGCTTTCCAGGATCAGGGAAAATGTTTTACGCTCCTTTTTTAAATCGGTCTCAGCCTGCTGTTTTTTGTTTTTGATCTGGATGGTCTGCCAGGTGATGTAGCCGGACAGCCCGAGTAAAAAAAACAAAATAATGACAAATATGGTGCGCAGCTTGTCGGTTATGGCGGAAATTTCTTTTTGTACATCTTCAATGTAGATGCCGGTACCCACAATCCACCCCCACGGGCCAAATCCCTTTACATAGGATAGTTTTGGAACAGTTTTGTGGGGGGCATCTTTCCACTGCCAGTAATAATTGACATAACCTTCCCCTTTGTGCATGACCGTTTCCACCATGGCCAGAAAAGGAAAATTGCCTTCAGTGTCTGTAAAAGATGTCATGTCCTTGCCTTCCAGGTCCGGGCGGAAAGGGTGCATGAGCATGAAAGGGTGGTTGTCAATAACCCAGAAATAATCTTTGGCTTCAGCCCCATACCGCAGATAACGGATACGCTCAAGTGCCCTGGATTTTGCCTCAGCCAGGGTCAGTTCACCGGATTGGGCCCGCTGGTGGTAATCAGACAACAGGCTGACCGCACTGTGGGTCAGTGTCTGAATCATCTCTTTTTTCTGGTTTGTCAGATTGGTTGTAAAAGAGGGGATAAAAAAAAAGAAGATGCTTAAAGCAAATACCAGAAACACAACCCATATGGGGAAAATAATGTTAAACGGTTCTTTAAACAAAAGATATGGCAGACGGTTTTTATTTGTGTGGGTCATATGCGGTGATGGTGCGTTTTTCAGGTTTCACCCGTCAGGAATATCAAGGCTGAAAATCCTGACGGGTGTGATATGGGGTCAGGGTTTGGTTTTTTTTAAAAACCCGTTCAGCTGCGCAATGTGCAGTTTTTCCTCTCTGATGATGTGGTCCAGCTTGTCATGGCCGTATTTGGGGGGTACAAGGTCCTTGAGTCCCAGGTAAAAAAGGATGGATTCTTTTTCCAGGCCGATGGCAGTGGTGATGATCTCTTCAATGGGTTCTTTACCGGTGAAAGATGCGGCAATATCCGGATCTCCCTCGCCTCCGTGGGAGTCTGCCATGGCCTTGAGATACATGGACAGTTCATTGGCCGGATCAAACACGGTCTGCTTTTTTTCCGCATCTGATATCTCTTTGCGCATGGCTTCAAAGGTGGTTTTGTGCTTGTCTTCCATGTGCGCCAGTTTTTCTAAAAATGCTTTGTTGTCCGGATCCTGTTGAAGACCGGCTGCTTTTCTGTAAAAATTGGCACCATTTGCCTCAATCTGGATGGCCATTTCAAACACTTCGTTTACATTAAAATCATATGCCATAAATTATCTCCTTAAATTGAATCTGTCATTGTTTGGGTTAATTTCATAAAATACTTTTCCATGCCGTGTCAAGGGTATCTTGTCATTGCGCAAAGACATGGCGTATAAAATCATATCCTGCCGGTACCGGCTGTCCTGGTCAGCCTTTTGTGCGTTAAAAATAGTTTCTCAGCTTCAGTTCAAAAGGGTGCGGGTTCAGATAGGTCTGGGATTTGAGCCAGGGCTGGTCATATTTCAACACATAGTGTTTGATCAAAGTCAGGGGGACGATAAGCGGTACATACCCGTCCCTGTACTGTGAAAAACCGGACAGCAGCTCCTGTTTTTCAGACCCTGTCAGCTCTTTTTTAAAAAATCCCATGGCGTGCTGGAGCACATTGATATTTTTTTTGGGGGTGGTTTTCAAGTCCAGGGCCTTGAGCAGCAGTTTTTCATAGGCTTTAAACAGTTCAGCAGGGGGCATCTGTTTTCCTTTGGCCACCAGCCTGCCCATCTGCCGGTAGATCTCCTGGCTGTGGGAGAGGATCAGCAGTTTGTTTTCAGTATGAAAGGCCACCAGCCTGCCCGGGGTGGGGCGGTCTTCCATAAACCTTCGCCACCGCTGGAAAGAAAAAATATTTTCAATAAAATGCTCCCGCAGCTTGGGATCGTTGAGCCGGCCTGCCTCTTCCACCGGTATTCTGGGAAAATGCCGGATAAAGGCCCGGGCAAACAGGCCGGTGCCGTTGTTGTGCACCTTTTTGTCATCTCCATACACCTTGATGCGGTACAGGCCGCTGCTGGGAGATTTGCTCTTGAAGATAAACCCGCACAGGTTCTCTTTTTCCAGGGCCGGCAGTTTTTTTTGTATCCAGGTATGCATCTTTTCTGTGTGATCTTCTCCTGTTTTCCGGGTGACCAGCCTGGGGTTTTCTATGTCACCCACCAGGCGCAGCGAATCTCTGGGAGTGGGCATGCCGCATTCCACTTCCGGGCACACCGGTACATATTGGGCGAACAATCCCAGGGTCTGGGTGAGAAACCGGTCATGGCTGTGGCCCCCGTCATACCGGACAAGGTTGCCCAGCAGGCAGGAACTGATACCGATCTTGATGGGTGTTAGCATGGAATTCTCCCGGTTCAACGTTTAGGGGCAAATCCTGTTGACTTTGCCTGTTCCAATATATAGGTTCTGGGAGAGATTGACACCCATTTTTTACCGAGAAAGGGTATTTTTTTATGAAATCCAGATATGCCGGCTGTTTCAGGTATGGGATTCTGGTGCTTGCAGGGGTTATGGTGACAGCTGCTCTTTTTGCCTGCACCCCGAAAGAGAAACAAACCTTTTCAGAAAAATCCTGGGAAAACCAGGTGGCACAGACCCGAGCATCAGACCTGTATGCCCCCCATGTTGAAGACGGCCGGTATTTTGCCCCGTGGATGCCCATGCCGGATAAAGGCTTTCTGGATGTGCTGTGGTGGAAACTGTTTTCCAAAACCGATTATTCACAAGCTGAGCAGAACTTTTTACCGGCGGTGCTGCAGGACACGGCCCGTCGTCTGGCCCGGACCAAAGGGGACTTTATCCTCTGGATCGGGCATAATACCTTTCTGATCCGGATCAATAATACATACTGGCTTACAGATCCCATTTTCACGAAGCGGGCTCTGGTGCCGGCCAGGGTCACCCCTCCGGCCCTGTCCCTGGATGATTTCAACCGCCTGGTACCCAACGCGTACATCATCATTTCCCACAATCACTATGACCACCTGGACCGGGCACCCATGAAAAAACTGCC
>JAIPDY010000060.1 GCA_021737445.1 Desulfotignum sp. | reverse complement strand
CAGCAAACCAGGGAAATCGCTTCAGGCCTGAAAAGAACGCAAACGCTGGCATTGTCTTCAAAATTTTTGGCCGGTACCGGTCCCAGGACAGTTTGGACCTCTCCCTGACACACGGTTCCCTCAAGGGTGTTCACCTCACTGAAAAAACCGGCCGCAAACGGGGTTGCCGGATGAAAATACAGTGCCTGGAGATCTCCCTGCTGCACAATATCTCCCTTGTTCATGAGGACAATCCGGTCTGCCATGAACATGGCCTCCTCCGGGTCATGGGTGACCATCACCGCGGCGGCCCCGCTGTTTTTGAGAATATGCAGGGTCTGATCCCTGATCCGGGTCCGCAGGCGGGTATCCAGGCTTGAAAACGGTTCATCCAGCAAAATGATTTCAGGACCTGGTGCCAGGGCACGGGCCAGGGCCACCCGCTGCTGCTGTCCCCCTGACAGCTGGTGGGGGTGGACACGCAAAAAATCCTGCATACCCACCCGGGTCAGGGCATCAACAGCCATCGATTTTTTCCGGTGCCTGTCTCTGATATGAGACAGGCCAAAACTTGTGTTCTCCAGCACATTGAGATGCGGAAACAGGGCAAAATCCTGAAATAAAAATCCCACCCCTCTTTTTTCCGGCGGGGTATCTTTGTCCGGCCCGGCGATCATTTGATCATTGATACTTATCTGGCCCTTCTGGAGCCGTTCCAGGCCGGAGATGATGCGAAGCAGGGTGGTTTTGCCGCAGCCGGAAGGCCCCAGAAGGCAGACTACTTCTCCGGGCTGCACACAAAGGCTGATGCGGTTGAGGATCTGGGTCTTTCCAAAAAAATGGCTGATATCTTTGAGATGCAGTGTCATAATGGTTCCGGTTTCCGGGTTTTATTTCCGGGCCTGGATCCGGAGATCATCAGGCTTAAAATGATTACAGGAATAATGCCGGCACAGACGATAGCCAGAGAAGATCCTGAAGATTCCCTGATCAGTCCGTCCGATGCCAGCTCATAGGATCTGATGGCCAGGGTGTGCAGACCAAAGGGCCGCATCATGAAGGTTGCAGGCAGCTCTTTCATCACATCCACAAACACCAGCACGGCAGCGGTCAGCAGGCTGGGCCGCATGATGGGGCCGTGGACCCGCATAAGGGTTCTGGCAGCACTCATGCCCAGGGTCCTGGAAACGCCGTCCATGGCCGGGGTAACCCTGGCCATGCTGGACTCCACTGTATTGAAGGAAACCGCCAGAAACCGGACCACACAGGCAAAAATCAACGCTGCCCATGTCCCGGTCAGGATCAGGCCGGTGGCGTGATTGAAATACTGCCTGGCCAGGCTGTCAACCAGGTTATCCACAAACGTGAAAGGTATGATGATGCCCAGGGCGATCACCGCCCCTGGCAAGGCATATCCCATTGTTGCCACCCGGACTGCCAGAAAATTGCCTTTTGCAGGGGCAAGCCGCTGCCCATAAGCCAGGATCACGGCAACTGAGACCGCTGCCAGGGCGGTGATGCCGGAAAGAGAGATACTGGTGGCAGCCATCCGGGCAAACGTTGTATCCAGATACTCCCTGGACTGCACTGTCCAGACAACCATGGCTGCCACCGGCACAAGAAATCCGAAAAAAACCGGTGTCATGCAGAAAACACCGGCAGCTGTCGCCTTGAATCTTGAAAGCCGGTACCGGGGCAGATTTTTATAGGTCCCGATGGTATGGGACACCTTGCTTTTTCTGGACCATCTTTCCAACAAAACCAGGGCCAGAACAAAGAGCATGAGTATGGCCCCGAGCTGGGCCGCAGTCTCAGGCTCGCCAAGATTCAGCCAGGTGCGGTAAATACCGGTGACAAAGGTATCCACTGCAAAAAATTCCACTGTGCCGAAATCATTGAGAGTTTCCATCAGTGCCAGGGCCAGCCCGCCCACGATTGCCGGCCTGGCCAGGGGCAGTGCGATATGAAAAAAGGTTCCCCGGGCACTCCTTCCCAGGGTCCGGGCCGCATCCAGAACACTGACAGACTGTTCCAGAAACGCGGCCCGGGCCAGCATATACACATAGGGATAAAAGACCAGCACCATCATGATGGCGGCTCCCGGCAGGGACCGGATCCTGGGAAACCAGTAATCTGCACTGGAGTGCCACCCGAAAAAATCTCTCAAAACCATCTGGACCGGGCCCGAATATTCCAGAAGCCCGGTATAGGTAAAGGCGATCACATAGGCTGGAATTGCAAGGGGCATGATCAATGCCCATTCAAAAAACCGTCTTCCGGCAAAGCTTGTCATGGTAACCAGCCAGGCCGTCCCTGTCCCCAGAACCAGTGTGCCGGCTCCGACACTGATCATAAGTACCAGAGAATTGGTTATGTATCCCGGCAGCACCGTTGCTGCAAGGTGGGACCATACCTGTTCTGACGGGGTAAACAGATAAAAGAGGATGACCAGAATGGGAAGGGCCGCCATTGATGCAGCGGCCCAGAGGATGACTGTCCAGGTCTTCACTTGCTGTTTTATCTCCAGCCGGCCCTGTCCATGAGCCGGATGGCCTGTGAACTGTGCTTTTCAATGTCTGACAGATTCAGGGTATCTGCCTTGAAATCACCCATTTCACTGACAATGCCTGATGAAGGTACTGCCGGGTTGACAGGATATTCATTGTTTTGGGCCGAGTAAAAGGCCTGGGCGGTTTCGCCTGACAGAAATTCAATGAGGGCAAGGGCCGCATCCACATGCTTTGCACTCCGGGCGATGCCGGCTCCGCTCAGATTCATATGGGTGCCCCGGCCCGCCTGATTGGGCCACAGCAGCGCCACTTTTTCAACCACCTGCTGGTCAGCCGGATCTGCTGACGCCATGAGCCTGGCATAATAATAGGTGTTGGCAATTGCCACATCGCATTCACCTGCTGCAACTGCCCGGATCTGTCCTGTATCATTGTCCTGGGGTTTGCGGCCGAAATTTTTCACCAGGCCAAAGGCCCAGTCCAGGGCCTTTTCTTCACCATGATGGGCAATCATGGCAGCCATCAGGGACTGGTTATAGATATTGGATGAACTGCGTACGCACACCCGGTATCCCAGGGCTGGTTCAGCCAGTTTTTCCCAGGTGTCGACCCGGGCCGGATCCACCCGGTCTTTTGCATAAAAAATGACTCTGGACCGGGCTGACAGACCGTACCAGAAGCCGTCATCATCGCGGTAGTGAGATGGAATGTTATGATCGAGTATCTGTGAAGACACGGGCTGCAACACCCCTGCCTGCTTTGCAGCCACCAAATTGCCCACATCAACGGTGATAAGGACATCTGCCGGGCTGTTGCGGCCTTCATTTTTAAGCCTTTCCAGCAGTGCCGGCCCTTTACCGGTCAGCAGCCGGTACCGGATACCGGTTTGCTGTGTAAAGGTGTCCAGCAGCGGTTTGATCAGATGCTCCTGCCTGGCAGAATAGATATTGACCTCTGCAGCATGGGATGTGGCTGTGGAAGCCAGGGCCGGAACAATCATCAAAGCAAAAAGGGTTAAAAAAATAGATGGTTTCATTTACATTCTCCTGTGTGTTTTGTTTTCAGTTGGTTTCAGGCAGAGACAAACAATATGCTTGCGCCTGTCAAAATAAATCAAAGGCGACTTTAGTTGATTAATACAACTTTGTCAACATTAAATTAAATGTTAGAGACAGCTTATTTTTATGCATGCCAATTGTACCTCCCTGGATGCCAACTGGCATCAACCTGGAAATTCCGGTTTGCCTGAAGGAAAATTACACCCAGGACAGAAAAATTACATTTTTGTCCTGCATATAATTACAATTATGTATATTTAATAAAGTTAAAAGAAATCTTTTCACAAATTTTATTTTCTTTTCTTTCAGACAGTTACCGCCTTAAATGCCGTATTTTTTGTTCCCTGGCACTGGTTTTGCTCTTATGACACACAGATTGTGTAACGACAAACCAGCATTGGAGGAAAAATGAAAAAAATTCTGGCAGTTATCAAGCCGTTCAAGTTGGACCAGGTCAAAGAGGCTCTGGCCAAAGTGGATGTTAACGGAATGACCATCACCGAAGTCCAGGGATTCGGCCGGCAAAAAGGCCACAAGGAGGTGTACCGGGGGGCTGAATATTTCACCGACTTTGTCCCGAAGGTAAAAATTGCCATTGTGGTCAATGACGATGCCGTGGATGAGGTGGTCAACACCATCATTGCCACGGCCAATACCGGAAAAATCGGTGACGGCAAGATTTTTGTGCAGCCCATTGAAGAAGTGATCCGCATCAGGACCGGTGAAACCGGCCCGGATGCCATTTAATATGACATATCTGTCACATCTGACCCTATACATAAGGAGAAAAATAAAATGAATATATTGGGTGTTATCATCATCTTTTTGATCTGTTCTGTTTCAGCTGCCGGCGCTGCCGGTTCCGACATCCCCACACCCTTGACCAACAAGGCTGCCATCGATCTTGTGCAGTCCCATGCCGACTATGTCTGGACCCTTGTGGCGGCAGCCCTGGTCTTTTTCATGTAGGCAGGCTTTGCCATGGTGGGGGGAGGATTCACCCGGGCCAAGAATGCCGACCAGATCATGATGAAGAATCTCATGGATTTTTCCATGAGGTCGCTCTGCTTCTGGGCCATCGGGTTCGGCCTCATGTTCGGGGTGTCAGGCACCGGTTTTTTCGGTACCAGCGGTTTCTTTTTAAGTGATTTTCAGGTGGACGGAGATCCCTGGGTGCTGGCCTTCTGGATGTTTCAGGTGGTGTTTGCCGCAACAGCTGCCACCATTGTATCCGGTGCCATGGCAGAAAGGACCAAGTTCAGCGGGTATCTTATATATACTGCAGTGGTGACCGGGCTGATCTATCCGGTTTTCGGATCATGGGCCTGGGGCAGCCTGTTCAACGGTTCCGGCTGGCTGGAGGGCCTGGGATTCATCGTTTTTGCCGGTTCCACCGTTGTCCATTCCGTTGGGGGCTGGGCTGCTCTGGCAGGCGCCATGGTCCTGGGACCCCGCCTGGGCAAATATGATGCTGCCGGCAGGGTCCGGCCCATCCTGGGCCACAACATCCCTCTGGCCGCCTTGGGGGTATTTATCCTCTGGCTGGGCTGGTTCGGATTCAATCCCGGATCCACCACTGCCGCAGGCAAGGATATTGCCATGATTTTTGTGAACACCAACCTGGCTGCTGCTGCCGGAGCTGTCTTTGCCATGATCGTTTCCTGGGTGAAATTCGGCAAACCAGAAGTCAGCATGAGCCTGAACGGGGCCCTGGCCGGCCTGGTGGGCATCACCGCAGGGTGTGCCAGTGTCACCCCGGCAAGCGCCGTGGTTATCGGGGCCATGGCAGGGGTGATCGTGGTGTTTTCCGTGCTGTTTTTTGACAGGATCCGCATCGATGACCCGGTGGGGGCCATATCGGTTCACGGGGTATGCGGCGCCTGGGGCACCCTGGCAGCAGGGTTGTTCAACATCGGCGGTGTGAGTCTGGCAATCATAGGGGTCCAGGTTATCGGGATTGCCGCCTGTTTTTTATGGACATTTCCTGCTGCCTGGGCCATGTTCAAACTCATTGATGTTTCCATGGGCCTGCGGGTTTCCAGAGAAGAGGAGCTGGAAGGGCTGGATGCCGTGGAGCATGGCGGCAACGCCTATCCTGATTTTACCACCATCAACCACGGCAGCATGGGGTATGCCGGCGGTTCCGGCGGAAAAGAACAGCCTGAAAAGGCCATGGCCTATACATCAAAAGGCCTGGCCAGGCAGTCCTGACAGACACCAGTGCCTTCTGCGTTAAAACATCCTGCCGTCTCTTCCAGGCGGCAGGATGTTTATGCCGGCACAGCCATTCCCCGGTAAGTGAAGCTGGTGATTTTAACGGCGTTCTGGTACCGGGCACTCATTGTCTGGATCACAAACCCATTGTGGGTAATCAAATCAGAAATAGGTCTGTTTAAACTGCATCCCCCGCTGACCCGGTTCCAGGCCGGGTTGATGCGCTCCTGCCATTTTCGAATACCCGGATCCGGTGCCAGTCCGTGCTCACAGAAAATCAGCCTGCCGCCGGGCTTCAACACCCGGCGCATCTGGCCCAGGGCTTTGTGGATATCAGGAATCGTGCACAGGGTATAGGTCACCAGCACCGTGTCCATGGAACGGGTCTCCAGGGGAATCTCTTCACCGGGCATACCGATGAACGAAACCGGAAATCTGGCTCCGGCAGCATTTTTCCGGGCCATTTTCCGCAACTGGTCCGACGGTTCCAAACCAAAAAGATGATCCACCTGTGACGAATCATAAAACGGCAGGTTCAAACCGGAGCCCATGCCGATCTCCAGAACTCTTCCCATGGCAAGGGGGACCACTTTTTTGCGCTGATGATCAAAGCTTTTCTGTGAGCATACCCAGTGAATCAGCTTCGGCAGTATATGGGTGCGGTAAAATGTCATAATGACATCTCTTTTATCATCTTTTTTACAGCCGGTAAAATTGTATCCTCGACCTTTGGCAAACCCATTCTTTTTCAACGCTTGGAACAGACACCCCGGTTCAAAAACCGGAAATGTTCAACCAAAATTGGACACCATCATGTTCTGTTTTGACCACGGCTTGAAGTTTTCGGCCGGGTCATGTATATGATGAGTCAAACGACGGGCTTATACTATCATGGAAAAAAATGCATGAAACGCTTTTTGGGTTTTATAGCCGTTCTGGTGATAGTTTGCTGTTCTTGTGTCTGGGCCGGGACGGCGGACCGGCATGGACCGGTATCCTTTGTTCTGCTCCATGTGAACGATACCCATTCGCAGTTTACGGCCAAACATACGACGTTCCGCTTCCCGGACATGGATTCCCCGGTCCTGATTCCTTTGGGATCCGTCTCCAGGATGGCGGCCCTGGTCGGGCAGGTCCGGGACCGGCATCCCCATGTCCTGTTCCTCCACAGCGGTGATATGGTCCAGGGCTCGATTTACTACACATTGTTTCACGGCAGAGCGGATGTACAGGTTTACAATGCCATGGGGCTGGATGCCATGGCCGCAGGCAACCATGAGTTTGACCGGGGCACGCCGGGCATCGAAATCCTTCTGGATCACGCTGATTTTCCCATACTTTCAGCAAACATGGATACCAAAAATGATGCAGACCTGGACAAAAGAATCGCCCCTTATGTCATCAAAAAAATGGATGGGGAGCCGGTCGCTGTTATCGGGCTTCTGGAAGAGCATCTGGCAAACATATCAAGCCCGTCTGCCGGCACCCGGATGCTGCCGGTGATTGAAACCGCTCAGAACACCATCAACCGGCTCACGGATCAGGGGGTTCAGATCATTATTCTGCTCACCCACATCGGGTATGACAATGACCTTGTACTGGGCACCTCTGTCACGGGCGCCGACATCATCGTCGGGGGCCACTCCCATACCCTGCTGGGCGATTTTCAAAAAACTGGGCTTGTTTCCCAGGGGCCGTACCCCACCATTGTACAGGCACCGGACAAGGCAGATGTTCTGGTGGTCCAGGCATGGGAACGCACACGGATGCTGGGACAACTCATGGTTGCATTCTGTGATGCCGGCAGATTGACATCGTTTGCCGGCATCCCCTGCCTGATTGCCGGCACCCCTTTTCTTGATGAAAACAAAAATCCCCTTGATCCACAAACCCTGACCCGGGTCACCGCTGCGGTTGACCAGACCCCCGGCATCTTCATTCTTGAACAAGATCCGGCCATTGCCGCCATCACCATGGCCTATACTAAAAAGGCGGCCCTGCTCGGCAAAACAACTGTGGGCAAGGCCGTTACAGACCTTGCCCACATAAAAGTGCCTGACCGGTACATGCCGCAAGGCAGTCAGATTGCGCCCATTGTGGCGGATGCCCTCAAATGGCAGCTCAACCGGTCCGGTTTACAGGTGGATATCGCCATTCAGAACGGCGGCGGGGTCAGGACAGATCTGGCTGCCGGTGACATCACCGTTGAAACCGTGTATGAACTGCTGCCATTTGAAAATACCATGATCGTGTTTGAGATGACCGGTAAAAGAATTAAAACCATGCTGGAAGATGCCGTGTCCGGCATCATGGACGATCGCCTTTTTTATGGCGGATTTCCCTATGCTTCAGGCCTCAGGTACCGGATAAATCCGGCAGGAACTCCGGGAAACCGCATTGTCAGCTGTGAGATCATGAATGATGCAGGAAAATGGCAGACCGCCGTCAGTAAAAAGGTATACCGCGTGGGGGTCAACCGATTTCTTGCAGACGGAGGAGATGGATATACCGCGTTTGCGGATTTGATCGGGTATGACACCGGCTATGTTGACACCCAGGCGTTTATTGCGTATGTAACAGAAAAAAAAACCATCCATCCCTTGCCCGGGCAGGACTATTATGAAGAAAAGTAACAGTGAAAAATTGAGATGCCGGATCCGCATAATTTCAGCGCGGTTCCATACCGGTTTGCGCATGAAGGCCGCCGGAGTGGTATTTTGTGTTTTTTTGTTTTCTTTGGGCATGATAGATAAAAACCTGCAAAAATCTGGCCCGGATCAGATTTTATATCATATTGAGCGGCTGTATCTCATCAAAGATCTGCCCGGGACCCGTTCCCGGTTCAGCTGGTATACGCCGCTGGTGGCACAGATGGAACAAATCCGGGGAGAACTCCGGGAGGTGACCGCATACAACGCAGGAGATGAGGATCAGTGCAGCGGTGACCCCTGCATCAGCGCCTCCGGGGAAAACCTGTGTGACACCGTGGCCCTGGGATATAACCGCTGCGCCGCCAATTTCGTTCCCCTGGGCACCCAGCTGCACATCGAAACGCTCGGAGAATTTGTGGTGGTGGACAGAATGCACAAACGGTTTGGCGAACGGGTGGACATTGCCATGGGACCGGCAGAAAAAAACCGGGCAAAAGCCTTCGGGCTTCAGCGCCTCAAGGTCACTGTCCTGGACAGACAGGCCAGACTGGCCCGTGCCCAAAAAGCCGCCGGAAAATAATTTTTCCGGGCGGCTGCAGGATCAGGAATGGGCCGGATCAGGTGATGCTTCTGCTTTTTGAGCAGCCTCCTGTTCGGTCTCCAGCCGGGGATCCATGTGCATGGCCACATCCGAGGTGGTCTCCATGATGACAAAATCCACCTGGTCTTCCACCGGCACAATGCGCACAGATTCTTTGCGGCGCAGCAGCAGGGTTACCACGGCATACAGGCTGCTGATAATGATCATGTAAAAATACAGCCCATAGGGGGTGCCGGACATGGCCATGACCGTGGAAGATAAAATGGGGCCGAACATGGCACCGATGCCGTAGCACAAAAGCAGAACCGAACTGACCTTTACCACGTCCTGGGCGTCAAAGATATCATGGGTCCGGGCCACTGCCACCGGATAAATGGCAAAAAACACCCCGCCGAACAGGGCAGTGGAGATCAGGAGCATGGCCAGGGAATATTTGGCCGACAAAAGGATCACAACGCAGATCAGGGCCAGAACAATGCCCAGGCCGGGCAGCACCAGGGAGCGGTCCAGCCGGTCCGACATCATGCCCACCGGCCACTGGAGCACAAGCCCGCCAAACACCGTCAGGGTCATGAACCAGGAAATCTGGGCCACACCCAGATGGATCTGGTGGGCAAACACAGGACCCATGGCATAAAACGCGCTGTGGAGAACCCCGGAAACAAAACACCCCAGAATACCTATGGGTGCTTTTTTAAATATGGTTTTCATGGCGATCTGTTCTATCCTGGGCAGCTTGGGGTGGATGGAGTGGGTAACGGACACCGGGATGGTGCTCAACACCACAAACACCCCTGCCACCAGAAACAGGGTCTGGCTGTAGACATCCCCGACATTCAGCAGCTGCTGTCCCACGCTGCTGCCCATGTAGGTCACAATCATGTAAATGGAAAAAATCCGTCCCCGGACCGCTGGTTCAGCACACTCATTGAGCCAGCTTTCAATGACCATGAACAGCCCCATGTTGGATATGCCGGCAATAAACCGCAGCCCGGCCCACAGCAGAGGCGCCGTGTAAAGTCCATGGATCATCACCACGGCCGTGGTAACGGCGGCAAACACGGAGAATGCCCGGATATGCCCCACGCTCCGGATAATGCGCTTGCACCAGGTGGCACCGGCCACCAGGCCCACAAAATAGGCGCTCAACACCATACCGGTAACCTGGGTGGAAACCCCTTCAATGGACAGCCGGAATCCAAGGTATGTATTGAGCAGCCCCAGACCCATCATCAGCAGGATCACTGCTGAATACAGGGCGATAAACGGTCTTATATTGGCAAGCATGGCCATTGTCTCCTTATGGACAACAAAAAATATTCAAAAACAAAAGCCAGGAAATATAGATCAGGCCTGCATCTGTGTCAATCATTATTTTTCAAGGCCTGAACCTGGAAATATCCATGTTCAGGCGCTTGATGATCTTCTGGATGGAGGCCCTCTCCAGACCGCTGATGCGGGCGGTTTCCGAAATGTTTCCATGGGTGTGTTCAAACAGCTGGGTCAGGTAGTTTCGGGAAAAAATATCCAGGGCCTGTTTTTTGGCATGCTTATACAGGACCGGTTTGTCAGCGCAAATGGCTCCGCCGGCATCTTGTGATGTGTCCACCAGGCGGATCAGGGCCGGGTCAATGGGGCCGCCGCTGGAAAAAACCACCAGGCGGCGCACCATGTTCAGCAGTTCCCGGACATTGCCGGGCCAGGGCTGGCGGGCCAGCCAGGCCATGGCAAAAGGTGTGATTTCCATGGGATCCATATTCATCTCTTTGCAGGTCCTGATCATGAACCGCCGCACCAGTACCGGGATATCCTCCTGCCGTTCCCGCAGTGGAGGGACATGGAGCGACAGAACGTTCAGGCGGTAGTACAGGTCTTCCCGGAAGGTTTTGTTTTGAATTTTGCCCGGAAGGTCCTGGTTGGTCAAAGCGATGATCCGCACATCTGCTGTCTTTGCACGGCTGGACCCCACGGGCTTGACCTCCTTGTCCTGGAGAAATTTCAACAGCTTGGCCTGGATGGGAAGGCTGATATCCCCGATTTCATCCAGGATCAGGGTGCCTTTGTCCGCTGCCATGAAAAATCCGTCCCGGCTTCTTTCCGCTCCGGTGAACGCACCTTTGACATGGCCGAACAGTTCACTTTCCAGCAGCGGTTCCGGGATAGCCGGACAGTTGAGGGCATGGCAGGCAGCTTTGCTGCGCCGGGACAACCGGTGAATTTCCCTGGCCACAAACTCCTTGCCGCTGCCTGATTCCCCGGTGACCAGCACGGTGTAATCGGTGACCGCCATGGCACTGATTTTTTCCTGGACCTGCTTCATGGCACGGCTTTCCCATTGCCGCTCTTCCGGGGTCAGTCCGGATACCAGGCTTTTCAACCGCTGGTTTTCCCGGGCCAGATTGTAATGCTGAACAGCCCGCTCCACCGTATGGAACAGAGCCTGGCGTTCCACCGGCTTGGTGATGAAATCCCAGGCCCCGGTTTTCAGGGACTGCACTGCATTTTCCACGGTGGCAAACCCCGTAATCATGATCACACACATATAGGGGTTGAGATCCAGGGCCTTTGTCAAAAGTGTATGGCCGGACATGCCCGGCATGCGGAGATCTGACAGCATCACCCCGATCTCCCGGTCCTGGAATACAGACAGGGCTTCCTCTCCGGATCCACGGCCGACAATGTCAACCTCCTGGAACTGTTTTTTCAGATTCCGGATGATGCCCTTGAGAAAATCGGAATCATCATCCACCACCAGTATGCTGAAACGGTTCATATGGGGTTCCTGTCTGATTTAAAATATATGTCAAACCGGGTCTGCCCGCTGGTATCCACCAGAATGCGGCCGTTGAGTTCGGCAACAAAGCCGTATACAATGGAAAGCCCCAGGCCGGTACCTTTTCCCACGGCTTTTGTGGTATAAAAAGGGTCAAAAATCCGGTGCCGGATCTCATCTGGAATACCCGGGCCGTTGTCGCAGACACTTAACAGCACTTCATGGTTTTCTGCATCTTTTGTTTCAATGGTGATGGTGTCCCCGCTTTCCTGGAGGGCATCCACGGCATTGAGCCAGAGATTGGTCAGGATCTGTTCCAGGATAGCCCCGTCACATTTTACCCGGGGCAGCCCGTCTGCCAGGCTGGTGACAATATTGATCTTTCTTGACACAGCCTGTGCCTTGAACACGGCCACACCCTGGGCAACCACCTGGTTCAGATCACAGGTGCCGGAGATCGCTTTTTTGGGCCGGGACAGGGTCAGCAGGTCCTGGACCACCTTCTGGGCAGCTTTTGTATGCTTGGAGATGATGTCGATGTCTGACAAAATCTCCTTGTCGGTCACCACATCCCTTACCAGGTCGGTATAGCACTGGATCACCCCCAACGGGTTGTTGATTTCGTGGGCCACGCCGGCGGCCAGTTTGCCGATGGCACCCAGGCGCTCCGCCTGGTGCATTCGCTCCATCATCTGTTTTTCCTGGGTGATGTTTCTGGCATATACCACAATCTGCATGCGGGCCTGATCCCGCCCGGGCAGCGGGTACAGATCAATATCAAAACAGCGGTTGTCTGTTGTAACAATTTCTTCGCTCACTGGCTGACCGGTGCGGATCACATGGTTCAGAACACTGCACTCCTCCCCGGGGGAACCGCTGGTGCACAAAAATGTCCGCAGGGCTGCTTCCTGCTCTTTTTTGGTGTTCTGCCTTAAAATTTCATGGACAGCTGTGTTTGCGATGATAATATGGCACTCCTCATCAATGAGCAGCAGCGGGTCACTTATGCCTTCAAAAACAGACTGGAGCATGTCATGCTGGGATCTGATGCCGGAAAAAACATGGATGTTTTCAATGAGCACTGCCACCTGCTGGCCTAAGGCAAGCAACACATCTGCATCCAGCTCCCCCGGGTCCTGATCGTTCTCCCAGAACAAAGATAAAATGCCCCAGTGGCTTTCCAGAGATTTTACAGGGATAAACAATACCCTGTCCTTGAACAGGATCTCATTTTTCCACAGCAGGTCTCTGGCTTCAGGCGGCAGGTCCGGAGTGTGTTTTCCGGGTTTCCATGCGTAATATTTTTCTGAAGACACCATGCAGTGATAAATTACATCATCTGCCCGGTAGCGTTTTCCCACGCTCTCCAGCAGGGCCGACACCAGCTGCCGGATGGTCAAAGCCCCGCCGAACCCGTTGAGCAGATCCACAAACAGCCGCACATCTCCCAGATGTTTTTTTGCTTTAAGGTCCAGTTCCAGGGTCCGGTCTTCCACCATTTTTTCCAGGTTCTGGGTGTGGTTTTCCAGTTTTTCCCGGGCATCTGACAGACACACTGCCAGTTCATCCACCCCTTCGATCAGGCCTTCGATCTCATCTTTCTGTTCCAGTTTCTGGATGATGCCCTGTTCATCTTCTCCGGAAAACCGGGTTTTGAAAATCCGGGACAGGTTCTTGAGGTTTTTCATGACCAGCCGGTCAAAAAACAGGCTTATCAGGCCGGTAAAAAAGAAAATCCCCAGCAGATAAAGCATTAAATACTGCAAAGTCAGTTCCTTGGCCGGATTTTTGATCATGGCCACGGGAAAACCTGCCACCACAACCCCTCCCACCTCATCAACTCTGTAATTAAACCCGTTTTTCTCCCCGTAAATATCGATGAGTTCAATCGGTGCATCTTCCGGATTCCCGTGGCAGTTCATGCAAGATTCTTTGAAGACCACTGGCCGGGCCACCAGATGGTATTCCTTACCTTTCACCTGTGTGGTGTTTTCCCAGACCCCGGCATAGGGGTTCTGCCTGAAAAAGGTTATCAGGCCTGATTCAAAGACATCCGGCACGGAAGACGGGTTTCTGGCGTTCCTTGCCACCCGGCGGTAGTGGTAATGGGAAGCATCCTTAAGGTTGAGCCGGGCCATCACCTCCCTGGATATATATGATGAGGACATCGCCTTGAGGATAAACCGCCCTTCAGGGAGCACGGCAAACATCTCGGGCCGCAGTTCGGTCTTGACATAGTCCTGGACCGCGTCGGACTGGGCAAGCAGCATCCTGGACCGCTGGCTGATCTCCGATTCCATGATGGAATTGATATGAAAATACATGATCAGGCTGATGCAGACACCTAAAGCCAGGACAAACATCACCAGCCCTATGATGAATTTGAGCCTGAGATTAATTACTTTTGACGGCATTCAAAGGCTCCTGTTGATATGTGAAGACAAGGACCGCCGAAGGAAGGGGAACTAGAAAAACTGTTCGGTTTCCTGCCGCCGAATCCGGTCTGCCTGGGCTTCTATCTTTGAAATGGTCTGGCTGACCTCCGGGTTTTCCTTTTTCAGCTGGGGTGCCAGCGCTTTGTTCAAAGCTTTTTCAGTGTCTGACAGCTGGTTGATGAACAACAGATACTCTCCTTTTTTCCCGTTGTAGGCCGACCGGACCAGGGCGGGATAGGCATCCCCCCCGGCCCGGAGCAGCCGGGTATAATGGCCACAAAGAACCGTCAGCAACCCTTTGTAACTCTTTTTTGCCTTCTCCGGAAGGTCAGCCACTTCCAGCAGGCTGTCAATATCGGGAATGCGGTTTTCTTCCAGCGCATCAAAGGCTTGGTTGAGCATCCGTTTCCGGGTCATCAGCCAGTTATCCATGAAAGTTTTACGCTGTTTTTTGTATTTTGAAAAGTCCTGAAAATAAAAGATAAAAATAAACGGGATAAAGATCATCCATGCGCTGAGCCTGGGTTTGGCCAGAATCCGGCTGGCCAGGCGTGCGGCAAATCCCTGTTCATATGCCAGTATCATCTGTTTTTTTTCCATGGATGCTTTGCCTGCTATTCCAGTATGTAGCGCCAGCCGATCCACAGAATGACAAAACACCCCAGGATGCCGGCAAAAAATAAAGGGGTCAGGCCGTAATCGGTTCGCTGCGAATGTTTGAATGAATCGGTCAGGTAATATTCCCCGTCATAGGAACCCACCGAATCCTGGTACATATAGGCGGCGGAATC
>JAIPDY010000059.1 GCA_021737445.1 Desulfotignum sp. | reverse complement strand
GGGCAATTTTTTTTCCATGGCTTGTTATCAGAAATTCAACCCCTTTTTGTACCTGCTTCATATAATGCGGAAGATGGTTGCGAAACTCCGTTATATTCACTTGCGGCATCGTCACCTCCTGTTGGAACGTTATTTCTGTACATACTTTATGTACAGAATAATCCATGCACAATCTTTTGTCAATTTCTGTTTTGGCTGTCTTCCCAGGTTATTCCCGCTTTCACCTCATCCAGAAAAAACCGTGCCCCCTGGTTCATCCGGCAGCTGTCCCGATGCCATCATGGCGGTCAGGGTTTCTGCCGATGCCGATGGTGAGTTTACCGGCCGGGCACAGGTAGGGTTTGAGGCGCAGGCCTTCATGGGTGGTCAGCTGGCGGATCATGTTTTCTTTGAACCGGTTCATTATGAAATTCTGTCTGCTTTGATATCAAGGATTTCAGCGATGCGCTCATAAAACTGGCTCGGGAAAGCGGTCATCAAGAGGAAAAATCAGTCGTAAAATACCGCCAGCCAGACCGTGACCCGGTCCGGATCTGTCCATTTGACCCGGTGTCTGGCATGGGCGGGGATGTTGATACAGTCCCCTCTGCCCAAAGTGATTTCTCTGCCGTCTTCAAAAACGATGATGCCGGATCCCTCCAGCACAACCACCCATTCATTCTCCGACTGGTCATACCACCCCTGTGCCGGCGACGACTGTCCCTTGGAGAGGATCCGCTCTATGCGTATATTGCCGCTTTTGAGCAGATCGTCAAAAAGTTCTTCTTCAAAGGCATCCGGTATGGATGCGAATATGTTTTTCATAATTTTCCTTTGGATGGCCTTATGCCGCATGCAGCAGAAACTCGACTTTAACCGCATCATAGGGGAAAACGATACGCCCTTTGTCCGTGCGAGCGAGTATGCCGGCATTCAGCAGTGCCCTCACATCGCCGTGAACCGCCTTATATGTGTTTTGCGATTAAAAGGTTTCGGCTGAAGGTGCCAAGGATCCGCTTGTCCTGCATTTTTTTCACCTGGGTGCCGCTGAGGCGTTCAGATGACAGGGGACATTCAATGCGGTGGGTAATTTTCCATCCTGTTTCTGACAAAAGCCGGTGAAAGTCAAACAGGGTGATGGCGTGATCCGGAGATTCTTTTTTTGCCGGGGTGGATTCAAAATCGCGCCAGTCTGCGTTGAGAAATGCCAGGATGGCGCCGGGACGGGTGTTTTCATGGGCCAGTTCAAAAAACCGGGCAAAGAACTGCATGTATTGGTGCCGGGGCAATGAGGAGATGGGCGGGGTTTGGGGATCTGCCTTTTCCTGGTAGGCTTTCTTTTTTTTGGTGAAATAGGGGGGATCGAAAAAGATCAGGTCCGGTTCCCGGGTGCAGGGCCAGGCGGTTCAGGCGGAGGATCGTACTGTCCCTGCTGGCATTCTGCCTTGCGCGGATGTCTTTGATCCAGTTGTTGACGGTCTGTTGAGTGACCCCGAGACTGCCGGCAAGCATTTCCTCGGTCAGGTGACATTCCGGATCACGGGAAACAATATCTCTGGCCACCTGCCGCTTGTCCGTCTGACTGAGCCGGTCCCCGTGGCTGATATTGCGCCGGGCCGATTCCAGGAGCATGTCATCTTTGCAGGTGGCATAATCCAGGGGCTGGTCCTGCCAGAGCACGGCTTCGATTTCGGTCAGGCCGAGGACCTTGTATGCACTCCACCGGTGGATCCCGTCAAGGATGAGCAGGAGAATAGCGTACAGGCTGGTGTTGGGGGCCGGATAATTGACCACGGGCTGGATGATGATGGGGGGAAACTGTGCCCCGGCCGCCAGTGCCTCGCTGTAGGCATCGATGGTCTGCTGTTTTCGGGCGCTCCGGGGATAGATGATTTCGTCCCAGATGAGATCTGATATGTTGAAGAATGGCATGAGAAAAAAATAGCTCCGCTCTGTCGGTTACAGGGATTGAAACCGATGGAGAGACAACACTGTATCTGTGTATAGTAAAAGAAATTTGAAAATGCAATAGGGGAAACTACCTATCCACTTTCCCAATTCATTACCCCTTATAAATCATTTCGATTTCCCTTGCGAATTTTTTATAGATGGTTGCTCTTCTGACTTTCATGGTGGCAGTCATTTCATCGTCATCATGATCCAGTTCCTTGGTTAAAAGCAGGAATTTCCGGACGTTTTCCACCCGGGCAAACTTTTCATTAACATGATTCACCGCATCCTGAATCAGGGCGGTCACTTCCGGCATCATGGACAATGATTTAAAAGTGGTATAGGCAAGCTGCCGGTTGGTGGCCCATTTGCCCACGTTTTCAAAATCGACCTGAATCAGGGCAGAGATGAATTTTTTTCCGTCCCCCAGCACAATCGCTTCCTTTACATAGGGACTGACCTTGAGTTCGTTTTCAATCAGGGACGGGGCGATATTTTTACCGCCCGAAGTGATGAGGATATCTTTTTTCCTGTCCACGATGGAAACATGCCCGTCTTCACTCACTGTGGCAACGTCTCCGGTCATCAGCCAGCCGTCAATGACGGTTTTGGCCGTGGCTTCGGGATTCTTGTAATAGCCCATGAAGATGGAAGGACCTTTTTTCATCAACTCCCCGTCAGGTGCCAGTTTATATTCAATGCAGGAAACCGGTTTTCCCACGGTCCCGAGCCGGATATCATCTTCCATGTGGATGAAGGAAAGCCCGGTACACTCTGTCATGCCGTATCCTTCCTTGGTCCTGATACCGATGGCATGGAAAAACAACAGCTCTTCAGGACTAACCTTGGCTGCTGCCGATAAACTCAGCCGGACCTTTCGAAGCCCCACATAATTTTGTAATGCCCTGAACATCAGCCAGTATCCTGCCCACCAGGCAAGGGTCAGCCCCGTTCCGATTTTTTTACGGGAAAGAAGCTGATTGGCCTTCTTATACCCGATGGCCATGCACTGGTGAAAACACCATTTCTTGAACCTGGAAGAATCCTGGATGTTAATGGTGATGGAGCTGTGAAGTTTTTCCCAGATCCGGGGGACACCGAGAAACAAGGAAGGAGCGATCTCCCTTAAATCATTCTGGATCGTGGCAATGCTTTCGGCGAAATTGATGGTATTGCCGATAAAAAGCGGCAGGTACAGACTGAAAATCTGTTCAGCCACATGGCACAGGGGCAGGTAGGACACTACAGTGTCTTCAGGAACGACTGCCATGGCTTCTGCTGCAGACAGTGTTGTGGCCTCCACGTTCCGGTGATTGACCATGGCGCCCTTTGGCGGGCCCGTGGTCCCGGAAGTAAAGATCATAATGCAGATATCTTCAGGGTCTCCTTTTTTAATCTCTTCAAGAAACAGATAGGGATTCTTTTTTTCCAGCTGCCTGCCAAGAACCGCCACTTGCTCAAACGAGAGAATGATATCTTTTGGATACCGCCGCATTCCTTTCATATCTTTTACAATGATTTTTTTCACAAGAGGAAGGTCATCCATTACTTCAAGGATCTTGTCTGTCTGTTCCTGGTCCTCACACAGGACAATAACTGAATCGGAATGGCGCACCACATATTTGACTTCGGCAGACGGACTGGTCGGATAAACCCCTAAGGTGACCCCCCCGAGGCTGATGCAGGCCAGATCAGCATAAAGCCATTCCTTGCAATTTTCACTGATAATGGCCAGATGGTCCCCCCGCTGAAACCCAAGGGATAAAAGCCCCAGGGCAAACTGCTTTACCTGGGTTAGATACTGGTTCCAGGTGACGCTTTGCCAGATGCCGAAATCTTTTTCCCTCAATGCCACCTGATCACCGCAGGCCGCCACCCGGTCCAAAAAAACCCGGGGCAGCGTTCTGTTTGTCAGCTCAACCATCTTTTCCTCCGCTTGTAGTGTTTCACATTGCGGTAACTTGTCTGTTCGTTTCCATGCCCCATGCCCAGGTAAAATTCCTGAACATCCCTGTCCCCCATCAAGACATCCACTGGTCCGTCCAGTACGATCCTTCCGTTTTCCATGATATATCCGTAATTACTGATTTCCAGGGCCATGCGGGCATTCTGCTCCACAAGCAGAATGGTGGTGCCCTCGTTTTCATTTATTTGCCTGATGATCTCAAAGATTTCTTCCACCAGCAGCGGCGCAAGCCCCATGGAAGGTTCATCCAGCATCATCAACGTGGGGGTTGCCAGCAGGGCCCGGCTGATAACCAGCATCTGCTGTTCTCCGCCGCTCAAATATCCTGCCAGGCGCTTGTATCTTTTTTTCAATATGGGAAAATATGCAAAACATTTGTCCATATCCTTGATCATTTTTGACCGTTTTTTCTGGGTGTAGGCGCCACAGATCAGGTTTTCTTCAACCGTCAGATCTTCAAACACCCGCCGGCCTTCCATGATCTGAAAAACCCCTTTTTTAACAATCTTATGGGGCGACAACCGGGTTAATTCCTCTCCCAGGAACTGAATGGTTCCGTCTGTAATGGCACCATCCTCCAGGGGCAAAAACCCGCTGATAGCTTTCAGAGTGGTGGATTTGCCGGCACCGTTGGACCCCAGCAATGCTACGATGGATCCTTTCTCCACTTTCAGGGAAAGGCCTTTCAAGACCAGGATGATATTATTGTAAAGCACCTCTAAATTGTTCACTTCCAGAATTGCCGACACCCTGTCCTCCTTGTCCGGGAACCCCGTATGAATACCTGAAACAGATTTATTCCAGCGCGGGCCCAGTTTTTCCCCTGACCGGACACAAACTGGCCGGTCAGGGGAGGTATAAATTATTCGTCCAGTCTGATCCAGTCGGATACAGCTACAAATTTACCATTCTGGGCCTTGTAAACCTTTCCAGTGGCAGTGGCATTGGTATTGGTATTGGTAAAACTGACCACCCCGTTCAGGCCGCCGGTATCCCAGTCTTTAATCTTGGGAAGCATATTTTTAAGGTTTTCGCCGGTAATGGGAAGCCCCTGATCATGGCACATCTGAGCCAGCTTCACATAGATCATCCCTGTAAACCAACCCTGCATATAAGAATTTGGGCGGTAGTCCACATCAGGATGGTGTTTTTTGGAAAACGCTTTCATGGCCTGGATCATGGGGACATCATCCATATACCAGTAAGCATAAGGGGATACGCCCATATATCCTTCGGCATCCGGACCCAGTTTGTCCAGAAGCATCTTGCTCATGGCCCAGAAGGTTCCCATAAAGGTGATGTCAAGGCCGAAATCTTTTGCACCCCGGATCACTTCGGGGATAGGCGGAACCACATATCCCTGGAAAATACAATAATCGGGTTTGTTACGTTTCAGATCCAGAAGCTGGCTGGTGATATCAACAGCCCCGACCTTTGTGACCTCTTCGGCAACCACTTCGATCCCCAGTTTTTTGGCCAGTTCTCTGGCATAAGGGATGGGATCCCGGCCAAATTCAGTGTCACTGTAGAAAAACGCAACCTTGTGCGGCGCATTGTTCTTCTTTGGCTGCTGGGCAATATATTTTAACAGGACACCAAACTGCTGGGAATAGGTGGGACCGCTCACAAAGGTATAAGGATTCTTTTCCCGATCGCTCAGCTCTTCTGAAAAACTGGTGGAGCCGTAGACCACATGGTAGCGGGAATTGATTTCCGGTGCCATGGCTTTGCCCACTCCTGTGGACTCACCATACATCATGGGCGGGTTTTCCTGGGCCATGATTTTCTTGAACGAGGCAATGGCCCGCTGAAGGTCGTATCCGGTATCCTCATAAATATATTGAAATTGCATGCCGCCGACACCGCCCTGTTCATTGGCATAGTTCAGTGAGTCCATCAACCCCTGGTTTATGTGTTTTCCGGCAAAGGCAAACCGGCCGGTAATGGGCTGGCCCGCACCCACTTTGATTGTCTCGCCGGCAAAGGATATGCCAACACTAACTAACAACGATAAAACAAGTGCCAAGGTTAACATAATGTTTTTTTTCATGATCACTCCTTTTTTAATGGTTTTAAGGGTTAAATATGGATCAGCTAGTGATCGAACGGCCACAAATGGAAATAGTTTTTAATGCGCCGCCAGATTTCAGCCAGACCATGGGGTTCAAAGACCAGGAAAATGACGATCAACAACCCGAAGATCACCTGCTGCAGGGGAAAAAGAAAACTCATGGCATTGGGAAAAACAGAAACCAGAAGACCCAGGATGCTTTTGATCCCTTCCGGTACGACTGTCATAAAGACCGCCCCGAATATGGATCCCAGAATGCTTCCCATGCCGCCCACAATGATCATTGCAAGATAGCGGACACTTTCCAGCAAAGGGAAATGCTCCGGGGTGACTGTTTTTAAAAAATTCACCCAGAGACATCCTGACAACCCGGCCATAAAAGAGCTGACTGCAAAGGCATAGGTTTTATAGCGCAGCAGGCTGATGCCCATGAGTTCTGCTGATATGTCCCGGTCACGGATGGCGATAAACGCCCGGCCCACACGGGTTCGAAACAGATTCCGGGCAGCGGTCACGCAGATGATCACCAGGGTCACCGTCAGAAAATAAAACTTGAAATCATTGTCCAGCACAACACCGAAAATCTGGGGCGGAGAAATATTAATGCCCCTGATCCCCCCGGTCATGGATTCCCAGTGGACAAACACAAACTCCAGAATCAACTGGGCGGACAATGTTGCAATACACAGATACATCCCTTTCAGACGAAGAGAGGGACCACCCACGATAATGCCGAACGCGGCCGACATACACCCTGAAAGCGGCAGGCATAAAAGAAACGGCATGTTGAACCGGCTGGATAAAATCGCTGCCGTATATCCGCCCACACCGATGAAGGCGGCATGCCCCAGAGAGATTTGACCGGCACAGCCGGTGAGGATATTTAATCCCACAGCCCCAATAATGGTAATGCCGATCAGATTGGCCATGAACAGGAGATAATCACCGACCACAAAGGGAAAAACAGCCAGAAGGACAAACAGGACCCCCAGCCAGAATCGGGAGGTGGTATTTACAAACACAGCCTGGTCTGACGCATATGTTTCTTTGAAGTCTCCGATGTACATAATTGCTGTTCCTCTTTGTTAAAGCCGCTCGATCTCTTTTGTGCCGAACAGTCCATAGGGTTTGATAAACAGAATGAAAAGCAGGACAATAAATGGGGCAAGATCTTTGACACCCCCGTAAAAATACGGGTCCAGGTAGCCGCCGGCCAGGTTTTCCACGATTCCCACGATAAATCCCCCGATCACCGCACCGATAATGGAGTCAAGCCCCCCCAGGATCACGATGGGAAATATCTTCAGCCCTATATGCCCCAGGGTAGGTTGTACCCCGCCGATGTTGCCGATGATGATGCCTCCCAGGGAAGCGGCTATGGCACCGAATGCCCAGGAAATGGTAAACATGGTTTTTACGTTGATTCCCATCGAAAACGCGGCGACCTGATCATTGGCAGTGGCCCGCATGGCCACCCCGACCTTGGCATACTTGAATACAATCAAAAAAACGGCCACCACAACCATCGCCATAACAAAGCCGTAAAACAGATTGGACCGCAACACGATCTCCCCCAGAATAATGGGCTTTCTGGGAAACAGCGGGGGAAAACTCCTGAAACTGGACCCCCAGATCATTTCAGCGAGCCCCAGTAAAATGGAACTCAGGCCGATGGTCACCATGATGATAGAAATATTGGGCTGTCCCAGCATATGCCTTAAAATCAGGCGCTCAACCAAGGCGCCCAGCAGGGCGGCACAAACAATAACCAGGGGAAATCCGACAAAAGGAGACAGTTCAAGATAGACCATGAGGGAATAAAAAATATAGGCGCCGATCATCATGAATTCGCCGGTGGCAAAATTGATGATGTTGGTGGCCTTGTAAATAAGAACAAATCCCAGGGCAATAAGGGCATAGATTCCCCCGACCAGAAAACCACTGGAAATCAGCTGCAAAAATATGTCCATGTTTATCCTTTCGCTATCATTGATTTTTTTCCCTGCCCAGGTAAGCCTTGATGACCTCAGGGTGTTTTTGAACCTCATCCGGAGTGCCGCAGGTCAGTTTCTGACCAAAGTTTAACACCAGCACCTGATCGGAAATATCCATGATCATCTGCATGTCATGCTCAATCAAGACGATGGTGATATTATGCTCTTCTTTTATATCCAGTATAAACCGGGCCATATCTTCGGTTTCTTCGGCATTCATGCCCGCAACCGGTTCATCCATCAACAGGATCTCAGGCCTCATGGCAAGGGCCCGCGCCAGTTCCACCCGTTTTTGCAGGCCATAGGCAAGGGAGCCGACCGGTTGTTTTCGAATGGTTTCGATCTCCAGAAAATCAATAATATCCTCTTCAATTTTTTTTCGCAGGGCCATTTCTTCCCTGTGGGCCGCTCCCCAGTACCACAGTCCTCCCATCAGACCTGTTTTCAAATGGGAGTGGGCACCCAGTTTGATATTATCCAGCACAGACATGCCATGGTACAAAGCAATATTCTGAAAGGTCCGGCTCATTCCCTGGGCCGCTCTTTTGTCAGGGGTAAGATGACCGATATCCGCACCCTTGAAAAAAACCGTTCCTTTTTTCGGGCGGTAAAACCCGCTGATGATGTTCAGTACAGATGTCTTACCCGCACCATTAGGTCCGATGATGGCAAAGATTTCCCCCTCATTTACTTCAAACGAGACGTCGCACAACACTTCCAGTCCGCCAAAGGCAAGGGATACATCGTCAACACAAAGAATGCTCATCATATCTCCTTTAACACGGTTGGTATCTGACTTAAGTTTTGATGTTTAAGAAATTTCACAGGGGGTGTAAATCAGCAGACAGACCAAATAGATGTAGGGGAAAAAACCAAATTGCTGTAGGGCAATGACTTACAAAATCCTTCGATCAGCAGAAACAGAATCGGCAAACCCTCCTGTCTCAACCCAGATCACTGCCTGTCGGACCAGTCTTCCGCTGTGGCTGATATTTAATTTGGTTTTGATGCGCTCGCGGTAGGTTCCCACGGTTTTAACGCTGATGTTCAGATGCTTTGCAATTTCACCCGAGACATATCCCCTGCCGATGAGCTGAAAAATCGCCATTTCACGATCTGTGAGGGTTTTTAAAGGCGATTCGTGAAGTGCTGCCGGCTGGTTGCGGAATTTGGTCAAAATATGGCTCATGATGGTGTTGCTGACATACAGGTTGCCGGAACGGATCTCTCTTATGGCATTTACAACAGAAGTTGAGGCTTCCTGCTTCATGATATATCCTTTGGCTCCGGCCATAATGCACCGTTCAGCATGCAGATATTCATCGTGCATGGACAGAACCAGGCAAAAGATTGATGGATATCGCTCACTGACCTCTTTTACCAGGTCAATCCCATTGCTGTTTTTCAGGGACAGGTCCACCACGATGATATCGGGCATCTGTTTTTCGATGACGATCAGGGCACCGGCCACGTCTTCGACATCCCCGCACACCATCATGTCTTTTTCCCGGTTGATCATCTCGCTCATTCCCATTCTGAAAATGGGGTGATCCTCTACGATCATTATTTTCAACTTGCTTTTTTCCGACATCATGACATCCTGTTTAAGTTTCAATATCAAGCCGAACCACGGTGCCGCCATTTTTTCCACGCGTGATATCAAGGACCGCGCTGATCCGATGCGCCCGATAGGTCATAATTTTAAGACCCATCCCATGGGAGTAACGGGCCAGGTCGATTCCCTTGCCGTCATCTGTGATGATTAATGTTATCTTTTGAGGAATGCTGGTCAAGTCAATGGATATTTTTTTTGCGCTGGAATGTCTGGCAGCGTTGTGGACCGCTTCATGGGCAATATAATACAGATGGGTGGCCACACTGTTGTCTTTTATGGCATTCCCCCCAAAATATCTGAACACACATTCAATCCCAAACACCTCCTGTATATAGCTGGCCAAATCCTCAAGAGATATATCAAACCCGTGGTCTGCAAGGTTGACAGGGCTCAGTCCCTTGGAAAGCTGCCGGGTTTTGGCAATGGTATCAAGGATGAACTGCCTGATTTTTGATGCGTCCCTGGCTTCATCCATTGCTTTTTCTTCCAGGTTTTCCACAAGGATCTTTGTCATCACTTCTATACCGATCAGCTGGGGACAAAGATCGTCATGAAGATCCATGGCGATTTTCTGCCGTTCCTGTTCACTGACGGTCAAAATCTCTCTTTCCAGCTGTTTTGATTCTGTCAGGTCTTCCATGGCGGCAAGGATGCATGCCTCATCCCACAATTCCACAATTTCAGCGGAAAGAAGGCCTGTCCTTTTTTTACCGTTGGCCATCTGAAATTTTATTTCCACATTTTTCAAATGCCTTTTTTGGATCAGCTGCTTCATCAGGTTTGGGCCATCCGCCCTGTGCTGAAAAAAATCCAGGGTCACAAGATCCCTGCCGGTAACCATTCCATGGGAGTATCCGGTAAATTTGAGAAAACTGTCATTGACGTTGATCACCCGTCCATCCTTTAACGAGGCAATAAACATCCCGCTGGGACTGCACTGGAAAGCCTTGGAGAACATCTCTTCAGACAGACGCAGAGCGGTTTCAATACGCTTTTGTGTTTTGATTTCTGCGGTCAAATTGGCGCTATATATTTCAAGGGTTTCCATGAATTTATTGAAAAATCCAGCCAGCTGACCGATTTCATCTTTTGATGTGACAGGCATCCGAACGCTAAAATCTCCGGATGCACCCAGTGACAGCCGGTTCATCAGATGGCGGAGGGGATGGAGTACCGACCCTGTGATCCACAAGGAAAGGATGAACATCAGCGCCATGATGATGCAGATCGTTAATAAAAATATATTTCTAATGGTTTTCAAGGGTGCATACATTTCATCCAGGTAACTGGAACAGGCCACAATCCAGTCATACTCAGGAATATAGTTGAACAGGACAATTTTTTTTCTGAAAACTTTTTCACCTGGATTTTTCCAGGAATAGATGAGCTTCCCGTTTTTCAACCGGCAGATGTCATGGATAAAAAATTGACCGTCTTTGCCCTGTGCATCAAAATAATTTCCTTTCAATGTCGGATGGACAATCAAATTGCCTTTGCTGTCAATAACATAGGCATATCCGGTTTTTCCAAAAGAAAGGGCCAGGATGCTGTCCCTGAAATCAGACACATTCACCAGTTCTTTAAATTCCTCCCGGTAGGAAGAGGCGGATATGATCCAGTCCCAGGGTTCGAAATAGCTCATATACATTGCTTTGGGTTTTTCGTGGTCCTCTTCCGGATTTTTCCAGTCATATTCCAGGTACCCGTCCTTTAAACGGATCTGCTCCCTTACAAACCACTTGTCAAGAAAACTATTACCCACAACGCCCGGGCGGGGGTGGACCGGGGCAATCCCGTCGCTCCTGACACAATACAGATACCCGGTTTTTCCAATGGTCTGGCTTAAAAGAAGTTTTGCTGCAAAGGTTCTGGCATCCGTTTCCGACATATTCCCGGATTGAACGTCGCTGTATACAGCCTGGATAATCTGTCTGTTTTTTTCCGCCACTGCCCGAAGATGATTTTTTATGGAGGTGCCGGCAGCGGTTTTAACCATATTGAGAATGGTTTCCGTTGAATTTTTCAATTCACTTTCAATGTTGGCTTCTATTGTGGATTTAACCTGGAAATAGATAGCGGTTCCGCCCAGCAGGGTTGCCAGGATAAAAATCAATGTAAAACCACCCAGCAGTTTGGATCGAATGCGAAGATTTCTGAAAAAGGCAGTTATTTTATTCATTGGCCCCTTTGTTCAAACAAATGGATACTCCTGAAAAACCATGTCTACCTATCAGTATTCAAACAGCGCCGCAAAGTCAAGCACAGGGCAAGCCATCAAAAGCCCTTCATACGTCTGATCATTTCAGCAGGGGTATCTGCCCGCAGGATCACCTCCCGGTGGGGGGCTTTCAGAAATCCTTCCTGCTGTGCCCTGTCCAGAAGGGCATCCATGGGGGCAAAATAATTGTTTACATTGACGAGCCCGAACGGTTTGGAATGGAACCCTAAAAGAGACAGGGTATATATTTCAAAAAACTCCTCAAACGTGCCGATTCCCCCGGGCAGGACCACAAATCCGTCAGACAGTTCCACCATCAGCCTCTTTCTTTCATGCATGGTGGGTACCACATGCAGCTGTGTCAGTCCGGGATGGAAAATCTCCTTGTCCCGCAACGCCTGTACCGTCACGCCGACCACCCGGCCGCCCGCAGCAAGCGCGCTGTCTGCCAGCAGTTTCATAAGGCCTGTGTCAGACCCGCCATATACACATGTCAGGCCTTTTGCAGCCAGTTCTGTGCCCATCTCTTTGGCTGCCCTGGCATATACCGGAGCAGCGCCGGGATTGGAGCCTAAAAAAATACAGATCGCATCCATGATTGTTTCAGCTGCCTTTGGTTTTTCAGAATAGATCCCAGCATTCAAGCACTATTTTACCTTGTATTCTTTAAACCGGTTTCGTAGCGGAAAAAATCCGGCCGGGAGCAGTGCTGCTGCCGGCCGGATGTGACGGCTGAAACATGCTGCTGAACGCTGCCGCTGGTTCATGCCGCCAGATATGCTGGCCTGTTACATCCCCCGGCTGTCCAGCCCCAGGGCTTTACGTTTTTTCTCAATCACCCCGGTTAAAAAAACAGCGGCCTTCTCCGGATCAGGTTCGACACCGAACGTGGCCCCCACCAGATCCTCCAGGCCTTTTGTGAGCAGGTTGACCACATTCATGGAGCCGGTGACAGGCGGCATGGGTCCCAGGTGGGTGGTGATGCCGGATGCCACGCAGTAGACACCAATGGTCACGGCTTTTTCCGAGTACCATTCCGGTGCGGAACCGGCCACGGGAAGATCACTGATATCCACGCCCAGGGCATCTGCCAGGGCCGAAACCAGCACCAGAATCCGCACATTGTCCACACAGGAACCCAGGTGCAGTACCGGCGGGATACCCAGGGCGCCGCAGATTTCCTTTAGGCCCGGTCCGGCCATCTCAATGGCGGAAGGGACCTTGAATCCTGCCTTGGCACTGGCCACGGACACACATCCTGTGTCCACCACCAGGATATCATTTTCTATGAGCTTTTTGATCAGTGTGACATGGCCGTGGTCATGCTTGATTTTGGGGTTGTTGCACCCCACAACGCCAACGGCTCCCCGGATCTTGCCGGCTTTGATGGCATCGATCAGGGGGTCTGCCGTGCCGCCTAAGGCACCCAGAATGGTTTCAATGGAAAATCCGCCCACAGCGTTTTGGGGTTCCACCGGAATGAACACCTCTTTGCGGTTGCTAAAATTTTCAATGGCTGCTTTCACCAGGGTTTTTGCTTTTTCTTCGGCATTGTCCGGGTGAAATTCATGGTGTTCCATGCCCGGAAATCTGGCCTTGTCCGATGTACTGATCATTTTTGTGTGAAAGCAGGCAGCCACTTTGCCGATGGACGGCATGATGCACTGGTAATCCACGATCATCATGTCCACGGCCCCGGTGGTCAGAATCAGTTCGGTCATGAGATGGTTTCCGGCCATGGCAATGCCCCGGCGCATGAGCAGTTCATTGCCTGTGCAGCAGACCCCGGCAAGATTGATGCCGCCGGCACCGTTGGCTTTGGCAAGCGCCAGCATTTCATCGGAGATACAGGCTTTGGATACCATTTCCGACACCACGGGGTTGTGGCCGTGAACCACGATATTGACCTGGTCTTTTTTGAGAACACCGGCATTGACCATGGTGGGTTTGGGAGCCGGCACCCCGAACAGGATGTCTGAGACTTCTGTGGCGATCATGGACCCGCCCCAGCCGTCGGACAGGGCATTGCGCAGCCCATGGGTAAGCAGGCTGACCCAGTCGTTGTCCACGCCCATATGGGTGCGGTGCATCATTTCCGAGGTTTCCCTGTCAATCCCCCTGGGGGTGATGCCTGCCTTGTCCCATAATTTCCGGCGTTTTTCCGGTGCCCGGCTGACCAGGGTCACCGATTTTTGCCGCATGCCGTAATCCTCCATCATGGCATCGGCCAGTTCTCCGGCAACGGCCAGGGCCTCTTTCCCATCGGTTTTAAGGCCGTATTCGCCGGCCACCCGTCTGAGTTTTTCCTCACTCCGGATCTGGTACCCGGGTGCTTCTCCTTTGGAAACCGCTTTGAGCACCTCCACAAGGTCCCGGCCGTGATCGGAATGGGATGCAGCCCCTGCGGCAATCATGCGGCAGAGGTTCCGGGCCACGATGATATCGGCATCTGCACCGCATACGCCTGTCTGGGGGCCCTGGCCTAACGGGTCCACCCGGCAGGGTCCCATGATGCAGATCCGGCAGGACAATCCCATGTCGCAGAAACCGCACTGGGGCTGCTGGGCTTCGTGACGGTGCCAGACCGTTTCCACTTTGTCTTTGACCGCTTTGTCAAATAATAGATTTCCATCGCTGGTAACTGAAACATCTGTTTTGGGATCAAACATATTCACCTCCTTCTTGCTGCACCAGCCTCTATGGCGGCCTGTTTCAGGGTGTTGTAAAGGGCAACCGTATCCGGAAGGCCCTGGGCGGCGGCATCAGAAGACATGGTGCGGGCCACCTGCCGGGTTTTTTCATTCATGGCATGTGTCATTTCATCGTAGACCAGGGCCCCGGTCTTGCAGGTCTCTACACAGGCCGGGATCTGTCCCCGGGCTGCGCGTGCGTCGCAATTGTCACATTTCACGGCCACGGTTTTTCCCGGCGGCGCTGCAGCCTCCTCGTGGAACCGCAAAACCCCGTATGGGCAGGCCATGGCACATGATGCACAGTTGATGCACCGGTCCGGGTTGATGAGTACCGTGTGTGTGGCAGCATCACGAAAGATGGCCCCTGTGAGGCAGGCCAGCCGGCAGGGTGCAGGGTCACAGTGGCGGCACCGGATGGGAAATCCCCGGTTGAACAGCCCGGCACCCACATGCACCCGGGGCCGGGGCTTCGGGGTTTCCTGCACAGCGGCAAAAAAAGATTCTGACGTTGCGTGTGCCGCAGCGCAGGCCAGCATACACTGCATGCATCCCACGCATTTTTCCGGATTGACAATGACTTGTTTCATCTGTCCTCCTTTGGGCGCGTGTTTGATATATAACCCGCCACAAGGCGTGTTTTTTTTTATTTGCCCATCTGTGTAATCCATTTACAGCAATTTGCTGTAATCAAAATGCAAAGACATCAGATACGCCTTTGGTATCCTGACAGGTATCCGGTTTTCGATCATGGCCCGTAAAATGCCCCCCTGCTCAATCTGGTTGACCAGGACGGCTCCCACGAGGATGTCCCTGCAAAATACCAGGCTGCGGTAAACACCGGCCTTTTCGCCGCCGGCCTGAATGATCTCAAGATCATCTGCACCAT
>JAIPDY010000058.1 GCA_021737445.1 Desulfotignum sp. | reverse complement strand
GTGATTATTGTTTCCAGGCGCACCCCCAGATAGGAGGGGGTGATATCCATAATGGTGATGGCCGGATCCACCGCTATTCTGCGCTTGTCTACCGGGAGCAGATAATAGCCCGGCCCGATGGATTCTGTTGCCCCGGCCGCGTCGATATCCAGATCGGTATACAGGTCGGCCGGATAATGGATAGGCTTCTCATTGATTTTTTCTATGAGTCTGGGATCTGCCTTGATGCGGATTTCAATTTTATCGGTGCGAAACTGTGTGACAACCATGCCTTCAGGCACATTGGAAAACTTCACCGGCAACAACAGATTTGTTTCCACGGGATCCGGGGAGCATCCCCAGAAAACAAGAAACAATGCCAAAAAAAAGCCAGAGACAATGGCATTATGGTTCTGCAGATCAGGCATTCCTGATGGCGTCAAATATCCGGGTAAATGTAACGGCCCGGGCGACTTCATGGACCCTTACAATATGGGCACCATTGAACAGGCAGGCACCCACTGCTGCCAGTGTGCCGGTTTCAATCTGTTCATGGTCGTCTATGACGCTGCCGGTTGAGGCCTTGCGTAAAATATTGCGGATAAAGGATTTTCTGGATGGTCCCATTAAAACGGGATAACCTAAATCCTGAACCTTTTTCAGGCAGTTGATGACTACCAGATTGTGGTGCACGGTTTTGCCGAATCCAATGCCGGGATCCAGGATAATGTGCTGTTTTTTGATCCCTCTGGAAACGGCAAATTCAGCCCTGGCATGCAGGTAATCGGCAATTTCCTGCATAAGATCCTTGTAATCCGGGTTGACCTGCATGGTTTCAGGTGTTCCTTTCATGTGCATGAGCACCACCGGCACCTGATACCGGGCCGCCACATCCGCCATGGCCGGATCCTGTTCAAAGGCGGAAATATCGTTGATAACAGCTGCCCCGGCATCCAGAGCTGCTTTGGCAACCGTGGATTTTACAGTGTCAATGGAAATGGGGATGTCTATTTTTTTGGACAGGGTTTGTATGACCGGAACCACCCGGTCCATCTCCTCTTTGGCTGATACGGGCTGGGAAAAAGGGCGGGTGGATTCGCCACCGATGTCCAGAATGTGGGCACCCTGCTCTGCCAGGCGGAGACCCTGGGCAACGGCAGCTTCATAGGTATTGAACCGGCCCCCGTCGGAAAAGGAATCAGGGGTAACATTCAATATACCCATAATACAGGCCCGGGTACCCAGTTCCAGGTGAAATTTGTCAAATTTCAGGTGAAATCCGGTCATGTGCTATTCCGTGTCTGGTTTGTTTGTCTGTTCATTTTCCGGTTCTGCTGTCTGGGGATCAGTTTGTTCTTCACCAGATGCTTTTTCGGCAGATGCCTTATCCACCGGGGTGGTGCGGACGTTTTTGCGGCCGTAAAAATCATAATCCGGCCGCAATTCAGCAATCAGATCATCCAGCTCCGCTCCCATAACGGTTTCTTTTTCAATGAGCAGTTCGGTGAGTTTATGAAGAATATCGATATTTTCTTCCAGAATCTTTTTGGCTTTTTTATAGGCGTTGTCAACCAGCAGGGCCACTTCCGCATCAATCTGCTGGGCGGTTGCCTCGGAATAGCCCTTGGCCTGGGTCATTTCTCTGCCGATAAAAATATTTTCATCATGGTCTTCATAGGACAGTGGGGCCAGGTTATCGCTCATGCCAAAGCTTCGGATCATCAGGTTGGCCAGTTTGGTGGCCTGTTTTATATCGTTGGCAGCACCGGTGCTGATGCGGTTGAATATGATTTGTTCAGCCACTCTTCCGCCAAAGGCAATGGCCAGCTCGTTTTCCAGCTGATCTTTGTATTTAAAATCCCCCTCTTCCGGCAGAAACCAGGTAACACCTGCAGCTCTGCCCCGGGGGATGATGGTGATTTTGTTGATGGCATCGGTGTTGGGAAGAAACCGGGCCACCAGGGCATGCCCCCCTTCGTGATAGGCGGTTGTTTTTTTCTCGTCTTCCTTGATCACCTTGGATTTTCTTTCAAGTCCCATGTACACCTTGTCCTTGGCATCTTCAAAATCCTTCATGAACAGTTTTTCATGGTCCCGTTTTGCAGCCAGCAACGCTGCTTCATTGACCAGGTTTTCCAGGTCTGCACCGGAAAAACCCGGGGTTCCCTTGGCCAGGATCACCGGGTCCACATCACTGTCCAGTGGGGTTTTTTTCATGTGTACCCGCAGGATACCTTCGCGGCCTCTGATATCGGGCATATCCACCACCACCTGGCGGTCGAACCGGCCCGGTCTGAGCAGGGCCGGATCCAGCACATCCGCCCGGTTGGTGGCAGCCATGAGAATAACGCCCTCATTGGCTTCAAATCCGTCCATTTCCACCAGCAGCTGGTTCAGGGTCTGCTCTCTTTCATCATGGCCGCCGCCCAGGCCGGCGCCTCTCTGGCGGCCCACAGCGTCAATCTCATCTATAAATATAATACAGGGGGCATTTTTCTTTCCCTGGGCAAACAGATCCCTGACCCGGGATGCGCCCACACCCACAAACATTTCCACGAAATCGGAACCGGATATGGTGAAAAACGGGACCCCTGCTTCACCAGCTACTGCCCGGGACAGCAGGGTTTTGCCGGTGCCGGGATGGCCCACCAGGAGAACCCCTTTGGGGATCCGGCCGCCCAGACGGGTGTATTTGTCAGGGTTTTTCAGAAAATCCACCACCTCGGTGAGTTCTTCCTTGGCTTCGTTGATGCCTTCCACATTCTCAAAAGTGACTTTTTCTTTTTTATCATCCATGAGCCTGGCCCGGCTTTTGCCGAATGACATGGCTTTGCCGCCCCCGGCCCCGCCCTGCATCTGGCGCATGAAAAAAATCCACACCCCGATGAGCACAATCATGGGCAGCCAGGAAACCACAATGGACATGAGCCAGGAGGATTCCGCAGGTGGTTTGGCTTTGATGGCAACCCCGTTGGCCCGCAGAAGCGGGATCAGTTCCGCGTCATTGGGGGCAAAACTTTTATATCTGGTACCGTTGATGTCGGTGAAATACAGGTCCTGTCCCTGGATTACCACATCCTGTACCCGGTCTTTTTCCACCATGGAAAGAAACTCCGAATACCCGATATCTGTCTGCCCGACCTGCTGCTGGTTGAAAATATTGTAGAGCATCACCATCATCAGGACGATGACCAGCCACAGGGAGATATTTTTATAAAATTGATTCAATGTTAACCCTCTCTTTAATCTTAAAATAGTACACCAAAACTTCAATATATATAACCACAATTTATGAATATACAAGGAAAAGTTTTGCGGTTTTTTTGGGCTTATGCCTCTGGCGGCAGCCGCTTGGCCTGTTTCTGCAATCTGCCCAGCCGGCGCAGATCCATGGTTTCTTTTTTGATACAGATCTGGTGCCGGGTTTTATAGACCCGGATCCGGTCCGGCAGATCCAGGTGTTTGCCGGATTCAGCCCGGGATACCAGGTCCTGGACCGCCAGAATATGCTCATAGGTGATCTGCCGCAGATTGGATTTCACTGTCCGGATCCCGCATCTCAGCACCCGGGGGATCAGGGCCGGGTGAAGGGCAAGCATTTTGTGAATGGACAGATAGATCGCGCTGGATTCTTTTTTATTCAGGCATGAATCAAAGGCCAGGGAAGCGTGGCTGGCCAGAAAAAGGTTTTCATCATGAAGAATGCGGCTGACCCGGTGCAGCCCCTGTTTGATGCCGGGGTTGTAGTCGTTTTCCAGCAGCGGGATCAGGTGGTTCCTGACGCGGTTTCTTAAAAACGCCGGGTCCTGGTTGGAATCATCCATGATATATGTTTGGTCCAGATCACGCAGAAACGCAAGAATTTCCGTGCGGGAGCGGTTGATCAAAGGGCGGATGAACCGGTGGTTCCGGCTGGGCGGAATGCCGGCCAGTCCCTTTGACCCGCTGCCACGCAAAAGGCCCATGAGCACCTGTTCCGCATTGTCATCTCTGGTGTGTCCCGTGGCGATCCGGGTATACCCGTGGGTGGCGGCCATCCGGGCAAAAAAATCATACCTGGCGTTTCTCCCGGTCTCTTCCACGGAGGTGCGGGCCTGTTTTGCCAGGGCGGCCACATCCATTTGTTCACAAAAAAAAGGCAGGCCATGCATGGCGGCGAATTTTTTTGTAAATACCTGGTCCTGGTCTGCGTTCATCCCCCGCAGCCCATGGTTGAGATGGGCCAGGCAGAGCCTCAGATCCAGGTCCGGTGCCAGGCATATCATCACCCGGGCAAGGGCCATAGAATCAGGTCCTCCGGAAACACCTATAAGTACGGCATCTTTTGGATGAACCATGTCATGATCCTGGATGGTCTGGATCACATTCCGGCAGAAAGTATCCTGTATGGAAAGGGGCTGGGTCATGGTTTTTAAGACATTTTTTAGCAGGCAAATAAAGGCAGATCAGTTTCCGGTATCATCCCGGTTTTCCGGGCATAGGAAAAAAAAGCGACAACCGCCTGTTCTCCTGTATTTCCAAGATCTTTGGAAAACCGGTTGACATACAGGTCAATATGCTGTCGAATCACGGTTTCATCCATTTCCTGGGCATGTTCAAAGATATAATCTTTGCCCAGATCCGGGTTGGCAGCGGCATGGTCAATGCCGGTCCGGATCAAAGACTGGATCTCACAGGCAATGCCCGGGTCCATGTCCCGGCGCACGGCAATACACCCTAAGGGGATAGGCAGTTCGGTCTTGTCTTCCCACCACTGCCCCAGGTCTGCCCTCATTTCCAGACCCATGGACTGATATACGAAGCGGCCCTCATGGATAATGATGCCAAAATCTGCTGTCCTGTCCAGTACAGCCGGCATGATTTTTTCAAAGGACATGGGCAGGATGGTAAAATCGATGTCCGGGTACCGGTCAGCCATGAAAAAACGAAACAGATGAAAAGCCGTGGTTCCCACGCCCGGGACCGCCACTGTCTGCCGGGTTTTTTTCGCATCGTTCAGACTGTGGCCGGGCCGGGACACCACCAGGGGCCCGCATCCCCTGCCCAGGGCTGCGCCGCACCGCAAAAGTGCATACCGGTCCATAAGGCTGCCCAGGGCGGCAAAGGACAGTTTGGTGATATCGTGGGTGAGCTGCACCGCCTGCTGGTTCAGGGCTTCCACATCATCAACGGCAATCTCAAATGTGAATCCCTTGAGATCAATCATCTTTTTTGCAATGGCCTTGAAGATAAAGGTGTCGTTGGGACAGCTGGAATAGGCCAGTTTATAGGCTGGGGTTGCATGCATGGTCGTTGCCTTCACAGGTGCAGCATGTGCGGAACAGGCTGGTCAAATGCCAGACCTTCTTCGATCAGGGCCAAAAGTTTTGGTTTTTCTTCCGGAAATTGATACCCCTCATAATCATGGGTTAAAAGCAGGCCTCCCCCGGGCCGCTGCCAGTGATTCATGGCATGGTCAAAGCAGACCTTGCCTGTGATCTCCAGGTTCTGGACCATGATTTTGAGTTCTTCGAGCTGTTCTCGGGGAGACAGCAGAGTGATCTCTTTTGCCTGGACCTGCTGGTGAAGCGGGGTGCCGGGGATGGGACGGAAAGGCCGGGACCGGATATAATGGGGGTTGATGGCGTTCAGAACCCGGGCTGTGTTTTTTGCATGGTCATAAGATTTTTCTTTCCCCCCCAGGCCGGGCATCCAGTATTCAGATACCTGGAATCCCGCTGCCACCGCTTTTTTGCCCGCCTTGATCTGGCCCTCTGACGTGACCCCTTTTTTGATCGCCTTCAACAGGTCGTCATCCCCGGTTTCCAGGCCCAGATGGAGCCGGTCCAGCCCGGTTTTGCAGATGGCTTCCAGGTCTTTGGCCGGTTTCTGGGCCAGGGTCCTGGCCCGGGCATAGGTGGTGATACGTTCAATACTGGGAAAAGTTGTTTTCAGATGTTCCAGGGCGTTCACCAGATCCGGTGTTTTCATGATCAGGCTGTTGGCATCCTGGATAAAGGCGGTCCTGGCTCCTGCCATGAGCCAGTGAACCAGCATGGCAAATCCCTGATGCATCTCCAGTTCAGGATATTTTTCCATGACAGCCAGCACCCCGTCCCGGGTGATGCGGCCCGGGGCATCAGCCCGGGCTGAGAGTGTCTGCATGTCACTTGTCAGGGCGGCCATGGCATCAATATCCGCCTTGATCTCTTCAATGCTCCTCAGTTGGAATTTTTCGGTTTTGTACATGCTGCAAAAGGTGCAGTGGTTCCAGGGACAGTTCCGGGTGAATCGCACCAGCAGCGATGCACTGCCCCCTTCACTGGGGGGCCGGTAAACCCCTGTTTCAAACCGGTATCGGTCAATGGTCATGAAATCTCCATTTTTCACTAAAATTCAATCTCTCTTAAAATACCGCATTTGCCCTTTAAATGCAATACAACCTTAGACAGCCCGGTGAGGTTACGATGTCATTCAAGCTGCCCGGGTGGCACTAAAAAGGATGATGGCAAAGTTTCAAAAAAACACCGGGGTTTTTTTCAGCAAACGCCTTGATTGCCCGGGCCTGGAAACGGTAGAGTACGGTATCGGGCCCTGCCGAAAAGGTGTAATCTGATCCGGAAAGGGTGTGCAGAACCGGATTGATGCCAAAGAGGCTGCCGGGGGTAAGCACATCCACCTGACGGCGGCTGCGGTAGGCAGTTACCGTGCCTGAATGAATAAAATAGCAGGCTTCTGGTTTTTCTTTTTCCCTGATCAGGATGGTGTCTGAGTTTTTCTTCAGTGTCACAGACTCCACAATCTGGAACAGCTGGATTTTCTGGGACGGGGTGAGATTCAGAAACACGGGGTTGGCATCCAGTATATTCCGCAGGGCCCTGCCCTGGAAAATGGATAAATGGGCCAGGGTTTTTTCAAGATCGGTATTGCGGATAAAGGTACGCATGTCCTGCCTGTCTATACCCACCAGCCTGACCCTGCTTCTGGTAGTGGCATCAGCGGTCCGGGGCTGATCTGAAAACAAACATTTTTCACCGAAAAAATCGCTGCGGCTGAAGGTGGTCAGCAGGTTGCCCTCTTCCATGATATCCACCTGGCCGCTGATGATCAGGTAAAACCGGTCGCCAAAATCTCCTTTCCTGAACAAAACAGTGCCGGGTTCCAGGGTTTCGGGAACCGCAATACATAAAAATTCCATGGTTTTTTCAGGCGGCAGTTCCCGGAACAGGTGCAGGTCTAAAAATGCCCCTAAAATGTCAATGGCCTCCCTGAACTGCCCTGGAGAGGAAAAAAGCACAACTGTACTGGACAGCCCGGTGGGGGCGATTTTTAACCGGCTGTCCACCGGCACCTGGTCCTGGGCAACATGGACCAGGTAAATCCGGTCCCGGACCTGTTCAGGCAGAGATACCAGATAATCGATGGGCGTATGAAGGGGCGGTACTCCTGCTTCATGGAGAATCAAATCCTTGTCCCAGGGAAACTGAACAAGAAAATCCCGCCGGCTTTTATCCATGATACCTTTTTTATGCATTGCGTGGATATACGCCGGATCATTGTGTGTATCAGAGCTGTAAACAAGGGTTTTCCCGGCATGGGTCACCATAAATGATATGGTGGGAATGGAATGAAATGAATAGCTGAACTCAAACATTCCGCCATGGATGTTTATGGGTTCTCCAATTGGCAGCGGCACAAAGGAAAACGCCTTTTTCAGCCTGGATTTTTTGATATCGATGAGGGCGGCGGATTTTCTGATGAAACTGTTGAAAATCGTGGGAGTGGTATAAAGGGTGATTTTGCCTTCCAGCATGATTTTCTGTAGTGTGCCGCTGTCATGGTCTGCATGGCAGTGGGTCAGGATGATGCCGTCCAGGATCTTGGGGTTCACTCCCAGGCGGATGAGGTCAACAGATGAATGAACCGGCGGGTCAACCATGATGCCCCGCTGGTTGACCCAGATGATCATGCCCGAAGTCATGGCATCCGGGTCAAACCCGTGGCCTGATCCCAGGGTGGTTACCCCGAACACCGGGGGTGAAAAAACATGCTGGATGCTGAAATCAATGGGATTTTCCGGAATCAGGGGCTGGTTGACCGGAATGGCGGCAAGGGTGAAGGTTCCCTGTTGAATGGTATAGGTGAGATTTTTGTCCACCTGGATGGTCAGGTCTTTTATGCAGACAGTACCGGTCTGATCAAACACATGAAACCGGACCACATCAGCCAGGGTCAGATATTTTGTCCGGCCGTTCACAGGCATGGTTCTGAAATGGTTCATTTCAGCTTTCAGATCCGGGAACCCGGGTGTGGCCGTCCCCTGGGAAAATTCCGCTTCATGTGCCAGAGTACTGGGACCGAAAAGGGCTTCGGTGAGAACGGTCTTCAACCGCTGTTTCTGTTCTCTGGTACAGACCACCTCAATTTTTTTCTTTAAAAAAAAGAAATGATAATAGACCGGAAACTCCAGCTCAGCCAGGCTGACCCCTTTTTCCAGGGAAAACAAGGACCAGGGAAGGATGAAAATGCCAGGCACTCCCTCTTTCATCGTATCTTTGATGGTTTCAGGCGGTATCCCGAACTGGACCGTCCCCTGGCTGGTGGACACAATAATGCCGCCCCGGGGCAGCAGCCTGATCCGCTCATCTCTGGTCATTATCCTCTTCTCCTGTTACAATTTTTTGGATTTATTTTTCACTTAACATCCTCATTTTGAATTTACAAACATAAATTGTATTTGTCCAATCACCTGTCTTTACTTTTGAGACAGCCATGCTTATGATTTTGCAATGATTTGAAAAAAAGATCTGTAGCAGATCTAAACATATGGGAATAAAAATGAAGAAACTGCGTGCTGTCAACGATATGCCGGATCAGGCTGAAACCATACCGGAAATAGCCCCTGCCACGGAGCTGGACCGCATCATCGTCAAAGGGGCCAGGGAGCACAACCTCAAAAATATCGCGGTGGAGATTCCAAAAAAGCAGCTGGTGGTGTTCACCGGGGTGTCCGGGTCCGGTAAATCCAGCCTGGCATTTGACACGATTTTCGCCGAGGGCCAGCGCAGGTATGTGGAGTCCTTGTCCTCCTATGCCCGGCAGTTCATCGGCCAGATGGAAAAACCCCGGTATGACACCATCCGGGGACTTTCCCCCACCATTGCCATCGAACAGAAGGCAGCCAGCAAAAACCCCAGGTCCACCGTGGGCACCATCACCGAAATTTACGATTACCTGCGGGTGCTGTTTGCCCGGGTGGGAACCCAGTATTGTTTTCTTTGCGGTAAAAAAGTGGGCCGGGGCCATGCCCAGGGTATGGTCTCCCAGATCATGGCCCTGCCGGCCGGTTCCAGAATCCTGATCCTGGCCCCGGTGGTGGAAAACCGCAAAGGCGAACACAGAGAACACCTGGCAGAACTCAAAAAACAGGGTTATGCAAGGGTCCGGGTGGACGGGGTGGTCCAGGATCTGGAAAATGTCCAGACCCTGGCCAGAAATAAAAAACACCACATCGAGGTGGTGGTGGACCGGCTGGTCATAAAAGAGGAAGGTACCTTTGAAGAGCGGCTCACCGATTCGGTGGAAGCAGCACTGAAGCTGGGGGGTGGACAGATCATCGTGCATATTCTTGGCAGAGAGGATATAAAAATGAGCGAGGCCCGCTCCTGCTGCGGTACTGCCTACCCGGAGCTGTCTCCCCAGATTTTTTCATTCAACTCGCCCCTGGGCATGTGCCCGGACTGCAACGGTATCGGCACCCTGCTGTCCATGGACCCGGACAAGGTGGTGCCGGACAGGGACCTGTCCATCCGCCAGGGGGCGGTGAAACCGTGGAAGAACTATTTTATAAAAAACCCCCGGTACCAGAACGACAACTCATGGGGCCTGGGCCAGCTCACCGCCATGGAGGAGCAGTGGGGCATCGATTTTGACCGGCCCTGGAAAAAACTGCCAAAAGCCCAGCAAAATCTGCTGCTTTATGGATCTGACACCAAAAAAATGCGGGTGAACTGGCACTCCGCCAAGATCCAGGGGGAGTTCACCCGGACCCATGAAGGGCTGCTCCACACCCTGATGCGGCGGTACCGCAACACCCAGTCGGAAAGCCAGAAAAAATATTATACTGAATTCATGACCGCCTCCACCTGCGCCGCCTGCCAGGGAAAGCGCCTCCGGGATGAGGTGCGCAATGTACGGATCCAGGGAAAGTCCATCATCGATGTGACGGAAATGACGGTGAAAGAGGCCCACCAGTTTGTCTCTTCTCTGGATCTGTCCGGCAGCCGCCGGCTCATTGCCGCAGAGCTGCTCAAGGAGATCCGGGACCGCTTAGGGTTCCTGGTGAATGTGGGTCTGGACTACCTGTCCCTGGACCGCAGCGGCCCCACCCTGTCCGGCGGGGAATCCCAGCGGATCCGCCTGGCCTCCCAGGTGGGTTCGGAACTTACCGGCGTTCTCTACATCCTGGATGAGCCCAGCATCGGCCTGCACCAGCGGGACAATATCAAGCTGCTCAAAACCCTGCAGCACCTGCGGGACATCGGCAACACCCTGATCGTGGTGGAGCATGACCAGGAAACAATGGAAGCCTCGGACTGGATCGTGGACATCGGCCCGGGGGCAGGGCACCTGGGGGGCCGCATCGTGGCCCAGGGCACCCCGTCCCAGATTCGGGCCAACCCGGCCTCCATCACCGGCAAATTTCTCACCGGCGCAGAATCCATTGCCGTTCCGGCACAGCGCAAAACCCCTGCACCCGGAAAATGGATTGCGATTGTGAAGGCAAATGAAAACAACCTCAGGCAGGTGACTGTGAAACTGCCCCTGGGACTGCTGGTGGCGGTCACCGGCGTGTCAGGGGCCGGCAAATCCACCCTCATCAACCAGATCCTGTACCCGGCCCTGGCTGTGAAGCTGCACGAATCCCAGCTCAGTGTGGGAAAACATGAAAAGATCACCGGCCTGTCCCATCTGAACAAGGTCATCAATATCGACCAGAAGCCCATCGGCCGGACCCCCCGGAGCAATCCTGCCACCTATACCAAGGTGTTCGACCCCATCCGGGACCTGTTTGCCATGCTCCCGGAATCCAAAACCAGGGGGTATAAAAAGGGGCGGTATTCCTTTAATGTCAAAGGGGGCAGGTGCGAGGCCTGCAACGGGGATGGGTATATCAAGGTGGAGATGCATTTTCTGGCAGATGTGTTTGTGCCCTGCGAGGTCTGCCACGGCAGGCGGTTCAACCGGGCCACCCTGGAAATCACCTACAAGGGCCATTCCATTGCCGATGTCCTGGACCTGTCCGTGCACCAGGCCAGGGAGCTGTTCGACGCCCACCCGAAAATCATCCAGATCCTGGATACCCTCATGGATGTGGGTCTGTCCTATATCAAACTGGGGCAGGCCGCCACCACCCTGTCCGGCGGGGAAGCCCAGCGCATCAAACTGGCCCGGGAACTGGCCAAACGGGAAACCGGCGACACCCTGTATATCCTGGACGAGCCCACAACCGGCCTGCATTTCAGGGATGTACGCATGCTTTTAGCGGTGCTGCAGCGCCTCACCGCCGCCGGCAACACCGTGATCATCATCGAGCACAACCTGGATGTGATCAAGACCGCTGACTGGGTTGTGGATCTGGGACCCGAAGGCGGGGCCGGGGGCGGCAAGATTGTGGCCCAGGGCTCCCCGGAAACCGTTGCAGCCGTTCCCGGAAGCTATACCGGCCATTACCTGAAAAAGATGCTGGATATTGAGACCGCTGTTCCTGAAAGATCAACCGCCTGATTTTGCAGTTGCGCTGCGCCGGTGATTTGTTCCATCATTGGTTCGGCCGGCCTGGTCCAGCCAGTTCAATATCGTCTCATATGTTTGTGCACTGTTGTGTTCATTGAGCACTTCATGCCTGGCATGTGCCACCAGCTCAAGGGTGATCTGGTTGAATCCGGCCTTTTCATAGCAGCTTACAACCTCCTTGACCCCCTGTCCGAAGTTGCCCACAGGATCTTGGGTGCCGCAAATAAACAGCAGGGGAATATTTTTCCCCTGCCGGATGCGGTCAACCTGATGAAGGTTGATGATGCCTTTGAAAAACTCAACGTAGAATTTGGGTGTATACGCATACCCGCATAACGGATCATTGATGTATTGATCGACGATTTTTTTATCATGGGTCAGCCAATCAAAGGGCGTTCGCGGGTTTTTGTATTTTTTCAGCAATGGTTTGTTGAGTGCCTGTGCCAGAAACTTTGACCTGCGGGTTGATTTTGTCAGAAACGCAACCATCCCTGCCAGGGCTAACGGACCCGATCCGGCGGCAAAAGTATAGGGCGGGACAGTGGCCATAATGACGGCTTTGTCAGCCGCATCAGGATAGGTAAACAAAACCCTGCGTAAAATAACACTGCCCATGGAATGTCCCAGAATGCAGGTATCCAGATCAGGATATAGTTCTCTGGATGCCCGGGTTACCAGAAAGGCATCATGGACAACCCTGTCCCAGGTATCTGTGGCAGTGAAAAGCCCGGGTCCGTTTTTGTTTTTCACGCTCTGCCCATGGTTGCGGTGATCGTGAGCAACCGCCACATAGCCATGTTCCGCCAGAAAACCCATGAAAGGAAGATACCGTTCTTTGTGCTCCCCCATACCATGATAAATGTGAACAACTGCCTTGGGGGTGACGGTTGGAACAAACCGCATGCAGGCCAGCTTGCGGTGATCGGGTGTGTCTATCTCAAAGCGGTCCGGTTTCATCTTTATCTCCCAATAACGGCCATGTCCTGCCGGCCACTGTGTTAGACCTGTGTCCGGGCGTGCTGCCTGTTTTTTCTATAGTAAAGCAAACCGTAAAATGAATAAAGGAAAAAACAGCTGTCTGCCAGGGTGATCCGGTATAAAAAGGTTTTTCTTTTTTTTTACAGCAGATACAGGGTATACTTCACAGGCTTGCTTTGCATGGCAGAAAATAATTTTTCAGGGAGGTCCTATGCTTTCTGACCGTAAGGTGTTTGTAAACGGAAAGTTCACAGCCTGGGAACAGGCCGGCATTCACATGATGAGCCACAGTTTTTCCAGAGGGTCGGCCATTTTCGAGGTCATGAGTGTCCATGATATTCCGGGCAGAGGCCCCTGCGTCTTCAGACTGGACAAACATGTGCAGCGCCTGTTTTCCAGCGCTTTTGCCCTGGGCATGGTGCCGGGCCTGTCGCCGGCAGCGGTGCAGGCAGCTGTGTGCCGGACAGTGCACAAAAACGGTATCCGTCAGGGAGCGGTGAAAATCATGGGGTATAATCCTGAGATCGCCTTTGACATCCTGCCCTCGGGCAACACCCTGGATATTGCCGTTTTCGCCATCGACCCGGTGCAGGATCTGGGCAAAAGGCTGGTACCGGCATCTGACGGGGCGGATATGTGTGTTTCCACATGGTGTAAGCTGGACCCCCGGACCGTCCCGATTACAGCCAAAGCAGCGGCCAATTACCTCAACGGCATGCTGGCGCGCCAGGAGGCAAAAAACCGCGGATGTGATATGGCGGTCATGCTGGACACCCGGGGCTTTGTGGCAGAAGGGGCCACAGAATCCATTTTTCTGGTCAAAGACGGCAGGATCATGACCCCGTCCCTGGGAACCGTCTTGCACAGCATCACCCGGGAGAGTGTGATCGCCCTGGCAAGGACCCTGGAGATCCCGGTGGAGGAAAACCGGATTTCTCCGGATCTGCTGGAAACCGCTGACGAGATCTTCTTTACCTGCACCCCCATGAAGGTGCTGCCGATAAAAACATGTGAACAAAGACCTCTCTCTCCGGTACCAGGGCCGGTCACCCGGCTGCTGGCCGATGTGATGGCGGATGTGACATCCGGCCGGCACCGGCGGTTTGCCGCCTGGCTGTTTCCGGTTTCCTGAATTTTCCTTGACAGGCAGGTGAAAATCTGACATTTCAGATAAAAAGCAGACTTTTAAAAAACCGACTTTTAACAGGATTATATGCATGTTGCACACCCTTCAGGATGCGGTTATCAGAAAAGAACGGGTTTCCGACCAGATCAAGACCATTTTGAAACAGGCGATTCTGGACGGGCATTTCAAACCAGGCGACAAGTTCCCCCCGGAATTGGAGATTGCCGCAAAATACCGGGTGAGCAAGGCATCCGCCAGGGAGGCCCTGCGGGAAATGGAATCTGAAGGCCTGATTCTGAAAAAAAGAGGGGCGTTCGGCGGCAGTTTTGTGGCAGCCCCGGGTCCGGAAAAGATCATGGATGTGGTGACCAATGCCTACCTTTTCGGTGATATCACCGCATCGGATCTGGCAGAACTGCGGCGGGTGCTGGAGCCGGGTCTGGCCGCCATGGCAGCGGAACGGCGCACTGAAGAAGATCTGGCTGCAATGGCTGCCTGCATTGACAAGGTGGCCCGGTCCATTGAGAACGGGAAACCGGACCAGACCCTGGCCATCTCCTTTCACTGCCTGATTGCCGATGCCTGCCATAACCCCTTTATATCCGCCCTGATGGCATCCCTGGTCCATGTGGTCCAACAGGTCCTGGCAAAAACCCCGGATCTGGAAACCGCCAGACAGGATCTGGTGTACAACCGGCTGTTTTATGCATGTATCCGGGACCGTGACAAACAAAGGGCCGCCGAAGTGATGGCAGACCATTTTGACACCCTGGATGAGATTATTCAAAAAGAGGCTGATCATAAAAAAAGCTCCGCCTGACCCATGTTACAGGCGATAATTGTTAACCTTAATCATGCAAAGGATGCTGTGCCATGAAAAAAATGATTGCAAGTCTGGTGTTGGCTCTCGTGTTTGTGGCCCTGGCCTTGCCTGGTATCTGCCTGGCGGCCTGGCCCAAAAAACCCATTATGATCATGATTCCCTGGCCTGCGGGAAATGACCCGTCCACCATGGTGGCCACAGCCATGGCCCCGATGATGTCTGACGAACTGGGGGTACCGGTGAAAGTGGTCAACAAGCCGGGCGGCGGCGCGGTCCTGGCCACCAATGAACTGAAAAACAGCCGGCCGGATGGATACACCATGGGCCTGATCTCCATCGGCCCCATGATCACCCAGGTGCTCCGGGGAAAAACCCCTTACAAGAATGAAGACCTCAAGCCCCTGGGGCTGGTGTGGTCCTCTCCTTTCACCCTTGCCTGCCGGGCGGATGCCCCCTACAACAACCTGGCGGAACTGGCGGAATACGGCAAAGCCCATGAATTGAAACTGGCCCACTGGGGCCTGGGGGCGGTCCCCACTCTGATCGCCATGAATGCCGCCAAAATCGGTGGGTTTGAATGGCAGGAAACCGCGTATAAGCAGCTGAACCCTCTGCTGGTGGTAAAGGGGGATGCAGATGTCATCACTTTTTCAACCCCTGGTATCAGAGATTATGTGGAAGCCGGACAGATGAAGATCCTGGCCTGCATGCTGCCCCAGCGCCTGGAA
>JAIPDY010000057.1 GCA_021737445.1 Desulfotignum sp. | reverse complement strand
TGATGCCGTGAGGCTTGAGCCCGGTCTGCTGGAAGCCTTGGCCGGGATCAGGGAACGCCGGGACTGGGACGGTGACCACACCCTGGCCGAGGATGCCGCCGTGGCCGGGCAGCGGGCCATTGACGACGTTGGCATCGATCCGGCAGATATCGGAGCACTGGCTTTCTGCGGGGTGGGCCAGGACGGGTTTGAACCGGCCACCTCCTGTGCCGTTGCCCACCAGCTCAACATCGGCCCGGATGCCCATGTATATGATGTCAAATCCGCCTGCCTGGGCATGGTCACCGGCATGGTCCATGTGGCCAATGAAATCCAGCTGGGCAATATCAAAGCCGGTCTGGTGGTCTCCTGTGAAACCGCCCGGCAGATTGTTGATGCCACCATTGCGGAGATCAATTTTTACAAAAGCGTTGATTTTTACAGGGACACAGTGGCCACCATGACCGGCGGCTCCGGAGCGGCAGCCGTTTTGCTCACCGACGGCACCCTTGGGGATGAACAGATCCGGCACCATGCCCTCAAAGGCGGGGTGGTGAAAAATGCCATCCAGCATCACGGCCTGTGCTACTGGCGGTTTGAAAAAAAAGGGATGCCCACGGATGCAAAAGTGATCATGCGCACCCAGGCCAGCGAGGTCTTAAAATACGGGGTCAAGCTGGTGGTGGAAACCTTTGGCCGGTTCAAAAAAGAGTTTGATCTGCCCGATGACAAGCCTGACAAGCTCATCGGCCACCAGGTGGGGGCCATTCACCACCAGCAGTTCTATGCGGCACTGGGCCTGGACATGGCAAAGGATTTTTCCACCTTTGCTTTTCTGGGCAATGTGGGCACGGTATCATTGCCCATCACCGCGGCCATTGCCGATGAACGGGGATTTTTACAGCCTGGTGATTTTACAGCCTTCATCGGGGTGGGGTCAGGACTGAACTGTTATGTACTGGGGGTGGAATGGTAACCGAACGGTGCATCAACAGCCGCATGGTTTCCACAAAGGGATTTGAGGATCTGTATCCGTTTGCCCCCCATTACCTGGATATCAACGGACATACCCTGCATTACCTGGACGAGGGGTCTGGCCCGCCCGTGCTCATGGTCCACGGCAATCCCACCTGGTCGTTTTATTTCCGCAACCTTGTGCACGGCCTGTCAAAAGATTTCAGGACCCTGGTGCCGGACCATATCGGCTGCGGTTTTTCAGACAAGCCTGATGCAAGCGCCTATGACTACACCCTGGCATCCCGGGTGAAAGACCTGGATGCACTGGTGGCGCACACAGTGCCTGAAGGCAGGCTCAGCCTGATTGTCCATGACTGGGGCGGCATGATCGGGCTTGCCTGGGCCCTTGACAACCTGGACCGGGTGGACAAACTGGTCATCACCAACACAGCCGGGTTTTTTCTGCCGGCCAACAAACGGTTTCCCCTGGTTCTGTGGCTGATCAAAAAGATGAACTGGTTTGCAGTGCCTGCCATTCTGGGGGCAAACCTGTTTTCTTTAGGGGCACTTTATCTTGGGGCCAGCACCGGCCTGTCCTCCCGGGTGAAAAAAGGACTTACAGCCCCCTATAACTGCTGGAAAAACCGGATCGCCACCTTGAAATTTGTCCAGGACATCCCCCTGGATCACACAGACAAAAGCTGGGAGGTGGTGGACCGGGTGGACAGGCATCTAACGCGCCTACATCCGGACCAGGTACTGTTTTTATGGGGGGCAAAAGATTTTGTGTTTGATACCTGTTTTCTGGATGAATTTCTGGACCGGCTGCCCGGGGCCGGGTTCCATCTGTTTGAAGATGCCGGCCACTACCTGTTTGAAGACAAGCCAGAAGAGACCTTTGACCATATTTACCGATTTTTTGATAAAACAAAGAGCTGTTTATGACCACCTACACCAATATTGCATCAAGTCTGAAAAAAACCGCCCGGTCTGCTCCCTTCAAGCGGGCAGTGGTTTATCCTGCAGGCCGGGACAAACACGGCCACGTCCTTTACAGCCAGCTCACCTTCAGACAGCTGGACCAGCTGTCTGACCGCATGGCTTTTGGTCTGGAAAGCATCGGTATTGTCAGAGGAACCCGAACCATTCTCATGGTACCGCCGGGCATGGCGTTTTTCATCATTGTGTTTGCCATGTTCAAAACGGGGGCCGTGCCTGTGGTGGTGGATCCGGGCATGGGTATTGACCGGATGCTGCAATGCCTTCACCAGGGCCGGCCCAAAGCGTTTATCGGCATTGAAAAAGCCCATGTGCTCAGAATGCTGAAACCCGGATATTTCAAACAGGTCCGGCACTGGGTCACCGTGGGCCGCAGAAGGTTCTGGGGCGGACATACCTTTAAACAGCTTCTGACAGGTGAACAAAAACCCTTTGCCCAGGCCCAGACCACCCGGGATGAAACCGCAGCCATTGTATTTACCACCGGCTCCACAGGCCCGGCCAAGGGCGTGGTTTACACCCACGGCAATTTTGATGCCCAGATAAAACAGATTCAGGCCCATTTCAATATCGGACCCGATGAAATCGATCTGCCCACATTTCCTTTGTTTGCCCTGTTTGACCCGGCCCTGGGCATGACCGCTGTCATTCCGGACATGGATCCCACCCAGCCGGCCAAGGCAGATCCAAAAAAAATTATTGAAGCCATTGAAAACCACGGGGTCACCAATATGTTCGCCTCCCCTGCCCTGCTGAACCGGGTGGGAAAATATGGCAAAGAACACGGCATAAAACTGCCGTGCCTGCGCCGGGTGGTTTCTGCCGGGGCCCCGGTGTCACCGGCCAATATTGAACAGTTTTCCGCCCTGCTGTCAGAAGAGACCCAGATCCACACCCCTTATGGGGCCACTGAAGCTGTGCCGGTCATCTCCATTGCCTCCCGGGAGATTTTGTCTGAAACCAGGCAGCTCACGGAAAAAGGATTCGGCCTGTGTATCGGCCGGCCCATTGAAAACACCCGGGTGCAGCTGATCAAAATCACGGATGACCCCATTACCCATATCAGAGAATCTTTGATGGTTTCCAGAAAACAGGTGGGAGAGATCACGGTCAAGGCCGACCTGGTAACAGAACACTATTTCAACAACCGTGAATCCGATCTGCTGGCCAAGATTCCTGATTCTGACGGCCGTGTCTGGCACCGCATGGGGGACCTGGGGTGGATGGATTCAAAGGGCCGGATCTGGTTCTGCGGACGAAAAAGCCACCGGGTCGTCACTGAGAAACAAACTTTGTTCACCATTCCCGTGGAAGCGATTTTCAACAATCATAAAAAGGTTTACCGGAGTGCACTGACCGGCGTGGGCCCCATGAACCGCCAGATACCCGTGGTTTTTGTGGAACCCTGCTCTCACATCGATAATGAACCCCGGTTTATTGAAGAACTGCTGGCACTGGCCGGAGCCACACCTTTGACTGCTGATATAAACCATATTTTCATTGAAAAAAATTTTCCTGTGGATATCCGGCACAACTCCAAAATCTTCAGGGAAAAACTGGCAGTCAAGGCGAAAAAGCTGTTGCAAAACAGCTAATCAGGCAGCATGTCATAAAAATAGACCATCACATCTGACCGGGTGATGATGCCGATAATCCTGTCATCCTTGATCACCGGCACCCGACCGATATCATGCCTGATCATGAGCCGGGCCACCTCCACCGCGCTTTTATCATGGGAAATGGTAACCACATCCCGGGTCATGAACGCTTTGACAGGGGCAGCCATCTGTTTTGATTTGCGCACTTTTTTAAAATCCCGCCTGGACACCACCCCCACAATGCGATCGTCTGAATCCACCACAGGCATGCCTGTGCATCCCAGGTCCCGCAGGATCATCATCGCTTTTTCCACGGGCGTATCCTCATGCACCTTCACCACGGGATAGGACATGATATCCGACAGCATGACCGAAGATTGCCGGTTCCCGTTTATCATCTCCACGATCATCTCCTGGACAACTTCCGGGTTGGCCGCCTTGATCAGGGCGGATCCGGCACCGGGGTGCCCCCCGCCCCCCAGGCTGCGCATGATCAGGCTGAGATCGATCTCATCCACACCGCTTCTGCCGATCACCATGCATCTGTTTTGCTCCATGTCCCGAAAAATACCGAATGCGGCATCTGCATTGGCGATCTCCTTGTACATCTGCACCACCATGGCCAGATTCTGAACCCGGCCATAAAGATCCAGTTTTGAGAACACCACTGAAAATCCTGACAATTTAACCTTTTCTCCTGTCTTGATCATATCAAAAAGAATGTCTTTATGCTTTTTTGCATACGCCTGCTTTAAAAAGGTGCTCAAAATATTCAGATCTGCTTTTCTGTCCAGCAGAAATCCGGCTGTGTGGGCATCTTCCGCCAGGGTGGAGGGAAAGGTCAGGTTACCGGTATCTTCGTAAAGGCCCATGAGGAACAAGGTGGCCTGGATGGGGGTGATCAAAAGCCTTTTTTCCTTAATCTCCCCGACAAGCTGGGTTACGCAGGCCCCGGTTTCTCTGAAATGGGGTTGTGTCACTGCCATATCCCCTGCCGTGTGATGGTCCCAGGCAATGATCTCAAGATCCGGTTTTTCCCTTAAAACAGCCAGATGGCTGTCCAGACGTCCCCAGGAATGGGTATCCACCACAATAAGGGTGTCCACCTGATCCAGGTTTATTTCACCAGGGGATTGAAATGCAAACAGATCCTTGTGAATGGCCAGAAACGGTTTGAGGTTTTCATTGATGGTGCCTGGAAGCACGGGTTTTGCATCCGGATAGATAAGTGTTGCTGCAACAAGACTGGCCAGGGCGTCAAAATCTGATCCCTTGTGGGTGGTCACAATTTTCATAACATTTTTTTTTGGTGTTTGTAACAACGTTTAAAAAATATTTATGCTGTCGGGTTAAATCAGCAGAGTCACCCCCATACTGATCACGGATATGACTTGTATTTTCCCTGATAATATCCTATCTTTATATGGCATAAAGGTTCTCAAATACAAGGGAAAATAATGAAAAAATATATCTTTACCGTGTCAGCGCTGATTCTTTTAAATGCATTCTCTGCATGGGGGGTGCAATTTGAAAAAAACCCGTTCAATCAAAAGCCGGAAAGAACCATGGCCCGTGATAAACAAGAAATATTCCGGCAGAACATCCCTGCCGTGGCCAGACAGTTTGTCGGGATCCCCTATCAATATGGGGGCAACCCGCTGACATCCGGAACCTCTGACAACTCCTATCTTTTTTTTTCCATCTATTCCAAAGCCGCCCAGCTGGCCGGATTGAGATACCATGGTTACCTGCCCATGGCCAATTTGCTGCAACACACACAAAAGGTAGATGAGAGCCGGATTCAGAAAGGGGATCTCATGGTACTGGACAACCAGCTTGCCGCACTGATCTATGATATTGAAAAAACCGGACGGCTTCATCTGATCTATGCGTCTGAAAAGCGCAGCCAGGTCATCACCTTTCACAGCGACAACCTTGTTTTTTATGCCTATTGGATGGAAAACCTTATGGGATTTTACCGGTTGAAAGACACCATGCTCAGGCCTGAGTGATGAACCGTTGTTCCAAAATCACAAAAAGGGGCAGCGCCGAACGCTGAACCCCTTAGTTTCTTTGGTAGCGGGGGAAGGATTTGAACCAACGACCTTCGGGTTATGAGCCCGACGAGCTACCAGACTGCTCCACCCCGCAACAACTTGATAAATATAGGCTAAAAATTAATCCAGGTCAAGGGTTTTATTAAATTTTTATTGCCCCCCCAAGGCTTTTATCTCCCTGACATCGATTTAAATTGGATGGATCAGCCCTTTAACGCATGTTTGAGTTCTTCAATGGTCGGCGTGGCTGTACCCACTTTGCCCACCACGATACCGGCACCGGCATTGGCCACCAGGGCACTGTCCAGAAACGAGGCCCCTGATGCCAGGCCCAGGCCCAGCAATGAGATGACCGTGTCTCCGGCCCCGGACACATCAAACACCTGCCGGGCATTGGAGGCGATGACATGGGGCCGGGCCCCGGTTTCAAACAAAACCATGCCGTCCCTGCCGCAGGTGATCACCAGTCTGTCCAGGCCCACTTTCTCCATGAGCTTTTCGCCTGCAGCAAACAGGTCCTGCCGGGAGTCAATTTCCATGTTGGCGGCCTGGGCCGCCTCTTTCCGGTTTGGGGTGAGAACCGATACCCGGGCATATTTTTCAAACCGCAGGGCTTTGGGGTCAGCCAGGATCAACACCCTGTTTTTTTTTGCCAGCTCAACGGAGCGGCGGACCAGTTCACCCGTAACAAGCCCCTTGTCATAATCGGAAATAATGATCAGGTCCACCCGGTCTATCCTGGAGCGGATAATTTCTACCAGATGCTCCAGTGTCCCGGCACTTATGGGCCGCTTGATCTCCCGGTCAATGCGCAGCACCTGCTGGCTGGAGGCAATGATGCGGGTTTTCAGGGTGGTGGGCCGGTCCGGTTCACTTATGATGCCAAGGGTCTCCACCCCCAGTTCTTCAAGTTTTTTAAAAATCATCCGGCCGGCCCTGCCGGTTCCGGCCGTGCCCACGGCAAACACCCTGGCACCCATGGCTGTCAGATTGTTGACCACATTGCCGGCACCCCCCAGGGCATGGTTTTCCTTTTCCACTGTCACAATGGGGACCGGGGCTTCCGGAGAGATGCGCTCCACCCGGCCCCATAAATATTCGTCGATCATCAGGTCACCGATCACCAGAACCCGGATCTGTCTGAAACGGTCAATATCCATACTCATATCTGCAACAGTGAGGTTATCATGGTTTTGAGTTCATCATAACTGCCAGCCACGGGTATCCTGGGAAAATCTTTGATCACGGTCTCAGGAGGTCTGAAAAAAAAACCCTGGTGGGCAGCCCGGATCATATCAATATCATTATAGGAATCGCCAAATGCGGTCACCTTATAGTTCAACCCCTTCAGGGCCAAAACCGCCTGGTGCTTCTGGTTGTCAATGCGCAGGTTGTAGTCTGTGATATTGCCGTGTGCATCGATGGTCAGGCTGTGGCACAAAAGGGTTGGAAATCCCAGTTTGCCCATCAGGGGCCTGGCAAACTCTTCAAACGTATCTGACAAAATGATGATCTGGGATTGTGCTCTGATCCAGTCCAGGGTCTGCTTTGCCCCGGGAAGGGGGTCCAGGGTGGCGATCACATCCTGGATATCCTGGATTTTGAGGTGGTTTTCCTTTAAAAGCGACAGGCGCTTTGTCATGAGCACATTATAGTCACTGATATCCCTGGTGGTGAGTTTCAATTCTTCAATACCGGTTTTCAGTGCCACATTAATCCATATTTCCGGGAGAAACACCCCTTCCAGATCTGCCACCAGCATATCCATCAGGCCACCTCGTCTTCAATGCGGATCACCATGGGATCTCCCACCACGCAGTCGGTGACCGATATTTTGGAAAGCGCGGTCTGGACCCATGCTTCTTTGGCAGTATGGGTAATCATGACCACCGGCACCCTGCCGCTGGTGTTGCGGCCTTTCTGGTGAACAGATCTGATGCTGATCCGGTTTTCCCCCAGAATACCTGAAATTCTGGACAAAACACCGGGATGGTCCTGGGCTTCAAACCGCAGGTAATATTTTGTCATCAGCTCTTTCATGGGCAGAATAGGGATCTTTCGGATATTGTCTTCCGGATATCCCAGAATGGGGACCCGGCGCACGGTGCTGCAAATAATATTTCTGGCAATGTCGGCAATATCGCTGAGCACCGCCGACGCCGTGGGCATCATACCGGCCCCCCGGCCATAAAGCATGGTTTTGCCGGTGGCGTTTGCATCAATGGCGATGGCGTTCATGGAATGGTCCACATGGGACAGCGGGTTGGCATTATCTATCATGGTGGGATGAACCCGGGCTTCCACATGATCCCCGTGGAATTTACCGATGGCCAGCAGTTTGATGGTATATCCGAACGATTTTGCAAATTCAATATCTGTGGGAGTGATGTGCCTGATCCCCTCCACATGGATATCTTTGAGATTGATCTCCATGCCGTGGGCCAAAGAATTAAGGATGGCCAGCTTGTGGGCCGTGTCATGACCGTCGATGTCCAGGGATGGCTCCGCTTCTGCAAACCCCAGTTTTTGGGCGGTTTTCAAGGCATCTTCAAAAGAGGACCCATCCTGGGAAATCCGGGTAAGAATATAGTTGCAGGTGCCGTTCAAGATGGCGGACATGGTGTTGATATCATTGGCCACCAGAGATTCCCGCAGGGTTTTGATAATGGGCATGCACCCGCCGCAGCTGGCTTCAAAAGCCAGGTCTGCCTGGTTTTTGCGGGCGGTGTTCACCAGTTCATTGCCAAATGCCGCCAGCAGGGCTTTGTTGGCCGTGACCACATGCTTTTTGTTTTCCAGTGCGGTGAGGATAAACTTTCTGGCAACGGTCTCACCGCCGATAAGTTCCACCACAATATCAATATCAGGATCGGTGAGCACTGCCATGGCATCCTGCACCAGGGCGGTGGTGCCAAGATCGATGCCCCGGTCTGTCTGAGTATCGATATCAGCAATGGTTTTCAGATTTAAACGGGCACCGATCCTGGATTCCAGCAGATCTTTTTTTTGGGTGAGCAGCGAGGCCACACCTGTTCCCACAACACCAAACCCAAGGATGCCGATGTGGATTGTTTTCATGGCATTATTTTCTCCGGCAAGCAATTTTCTGCTAAAAAGCAGGTTAAAAATAAGATAGATACAATATAAAACCGCCCATGTCAAAAAGCTTTTGACTTTTAAGGCCCAACTGTTTATCATTGCAGGGATCTATTAAGGATTCAATCATCCAGACAAGGTGACTTTCATGAACCATTCACTGACATACGCAGATTCCGGTGTTGATATCGACAAGGCCAATCAACTGGTAGACCGGATCAAAGATATTGCCAAAACCACCCCAAGATCCGGAGTTATGGGGGAGATCGGCGGATTTGGCGGCCTGTTCTCCCTTAACCTGTCCAATGTCTCAAACCCGGTGCTGGTCAGTTCCACAGACGGGGTGGGGACCAAACTGAAAATCGCGTTTCAAATGGATCAGCATGATACCATCGGCATCGATCTTGTGGCCATGTGTGTCAATGATATTATTGTTCAGGGTGCCAAGCCCCTTTTCTTTCTGGATTACCTGGCCATGGGCCGGCTGGACAATGCCGTGGCCGAGCAGATCATTCTGGGCATAGCCCAGGGGTGCACCCTGGCCGGATGCGCCCTGATCGGCGGGGAAACCGCTGAGATGCCCGGTCTCTACCAGGAGGGAGAATATGACCTGTCCGGGTTTGCCGTGGGCATCGTGGACAATAACAAGATCATTGACGGGTCATATATCCGGCCGGGACACCAGCTCATCGGCCTGGCCTCCAGCGGCATCCATTCCAATGGATTTTCCCTGGTGAGAAAGATATTTTTTGACCATTGCAAATATGACGTGAACACCCGGATTCCGGAACTGGGAACCACTCTGGGGCAGGCCCTGCTCAGGCCCACAACCATTTATGTATCCACCATTTTAAGCCTTATGCGGGATCTGCCCATCCATGGACTGGCCCATATCACCGGCGGCGGTATTGATGAAAACATTGTCCGTGTGATTCCTGATGCCTGCAAGGCGGTTATCCGCAAAAACGCCTGGGAAACACCCGCCATATTCAGCCTGCTCCAGAACCTGGGCAATGTAACAGATGAAGAGATGCAGCGGACCTTTAACAACGGCATCGGCATGGTTATGGCGGTACCGGAAAAATCTGCCCAGGATGTGATGGACCGCCTGGGTGCCATGGAAGAAAAAGCCTATTTCATCGGTGAGATCTCCGCCAGAAACAACAGCGAAAAACAGATCCAGTGGATCTGATCTTTGATGTGCATTCTCGGTATTGAATCCTCCTGTGATGAAACCGCGGCAGCCGTGGTGGATAAAGAGATGCGGATTCTGTCTTCAGTGATCGCCTCCCAGGTGGATGTCCACAGACAATACGGCGGTGTGGTGCCTGAACTGGCATCGCGCATGCACAGTGAGGCGATCACTCCGGTGGTGGAAAAAGCCGTACACCAGGCCGGCATTGCCGTCACCGACCTCCAGGGAGTGGCTGCCACCCGGGGGCCGGGACTCGTCGGTGCCCTGCTGGTGGGATTTAACTTTGCCAAAGCGTTTGCCTGGGCCAGGGAACTGCCCCTGGCCGGGGTCAACCACCTGGAAGCCCATATTCATTCTTTGTTCCTGACAGATTGTGCCCCTGATTTTCCCTTTATCGCCCTGGTGGTATCGGGCGGGCACACCAATATTTACCATGTCAGTGCTGAGAACAGATTTGAACTCATGGGCCAGACCAGGGATGATGCTGCCGGAGAAGCCTTTGACAAAGTGGCAAAAATGCTTGGCCTGGGGTATCCCGGGGGACCGGCGATTGAAGAGATGGCAAACACACAGAACATAAATGATATCCGCTTTCCCAGGTCGCTTCTGGAAAAAGGCAGTTTTGATTTCAGTTTTTCCGGTCTCAAGTCAGCCGTGGCCCGTCATATCCTTGAAAATCCTGTTAAAGACGATGCAGACAAGGCCCGGGTGGCATCCGCTTTCCAGGCTGCTGTCATCGATGTGCTGTGTGAAAAACTGATTGGTGCGGCCAAATTTCGAAACTGCCGGCAGATCGGCATCTCCGGCGGTGTTTCCGCCAACCAGACCTTTGTTGCCGCCCTGACCGGCCGGACTGCCAAAAAAAATATCCGGGTTTTTGCCCCGCCGCTGTCTCTGTGCGGGGACAATGCCGCCATGGTGGCGGCAAGGGGGGCAGTCATGATCAGGGACGGCCAGACCTGCGGCCTGGATCATGATGTGTTTTCCAGGGTCCTGACTTAGACCGGCACATCCCTCTATCTTCTGTCTTTGGATCTTCTGTCCCAGGCCAGGTATTTTTCCTTGTATTGGTATATCCGCTCCAGTGATGCAGCTCCCAGAGCCTGAAAGGTTGTGTCTGATCCCATCATCGCAACCAGGGTGTCGAACGCCTGCTTGATATTGGGACCTTGATGGCAGATCAGGGCCAGATCGATTTCCGAGACCAGAACCCGGGCCATGCAGGTTGCCATGTCATGGTCAACCGCTTTCATATCCAGATCATCTGTAAGCACCAACCCATTGAACCCCAGAACATTTCTGATCATGTCCCGGGCAATGGCCACAGACAGGCTGGCCTGCCACTGCGGATCCAGCCGGGGACAGATGATGTGGGACAGCATGATGCCTGTGACATCCGCGCGTACCGCTGCTTCAAAGGGGATCAGGTCAGAGGCCTCAAGTGCGGCCAGGTCTGCATCCAGAACCGGAAGATGGTAATGGGAATCCTGCACGGTTCTGCCGATGCCGGGAAAATGCTTGGCAACCGCCATGATGCCGCCTTCCTGCAGGGTCTTGATAACCATGGTGCCTAAGGCTGCCACAGCCTTTGCATCTCCGGGAAAAGCCCGGCTTTGCATAATGGAATCTGTTTTTTGCGCTACCACATCCATCACCGGTGCCAGGTTCATATTGATACCGGCCTTGCCAAGCTCCCGGGCTGTGATCCTGGCAAATTGCTGTGCCTCCTTTCGGGACCTGATACAGGGGTTGCCCCCAAACTGGGTAAAGGGTTTGGGGAGCCTGGACACCACGCCCCCTTCCTGGTCCACGGCAATAAACAGCGGCGGCTGGCCGCAGGATGCAGCAAATGCCTGGGCATCTGCGCACAGGGCTGCCACCTGGTCCGGGGACCGGATGTTTTGCCGAAACAAAATAATTCCCCCGGCCTGGAACGTCTGGATGATCGTTTCCAGATCCGGGTTAAACCGTGTCCCCTCAAATCCCAGCATCAGCCGCTGACCTGCCAGGTGCCGGATGCCCCTATCCATTGCGGTTTTCTCTGGCGAGGTTTTCTATTGCCTGTTCCAGCTGCCGGGTTACCTGTTCAGACAGATCACCGGCCTGTTCCAGGTGCAAGGCGGTTTTCTCGAGCCCGGCCTCTTTTGCCTTTTGGGCCCAGGAATAAAAATTGTCCTTGTGGCTGTCATTGTGATCCACCCAGTGGGACAACAGGACCTCCAGTTTTTCTTTCAAAGACATCCTTTGGCCTTCTTCATGGGCGTGGTCATGGGAATGACTGCGGCTGCTGCCGTGGTCGTGATGATGATCATGGGTCATAACTGTACTCCATCTAAATATTTATCCAGGGCCAAAGGCTCCGGAGTATGCTGGCTCATTGGCCGCCAATTGCTGAAAGCACTGATTTCGATCCCGTTGAAAATAATGGATACGGGCCGGTCCGCAGACACCACCACCACAATAATCCTGGAGTTGGCCGCAGAAAACCGCAACGCTGAATTATACCTGGCGCCCCTGGCCATGTTTTCCCATTTGATGGTCCGCCCGTCCAGCAGACAGCCAAACCCGTGGATACTGCTGTCCGGGGTCAGATGGACCGCCCCGTCTATTTTCAGCAGCGAACAGGCCAGATTGATATTCTGGGGTTCCATGAGGCTCAGGGGCGGGTCCAGGACATGGCCGGACAACCGCATGGGCGGGTCATTGAGATCAATGACCAGGGTGCAGCCATGCCGGGCGCGGCCGGCACTGTGAACCAGGTGGGAGATCACCTGGAATAAAATGGTGGCCGTGACAGTATCCAGGTCTGTATCAAGAAGAAGCTCTTCCAGTTCCGGCATCCTGGCCTCCCTTGTGGTGGAATGAAAGCTGCCGTCAAAAAAAGAGGCTGTTTTGGCATCCTCGATAAACAAAAATCCATAATCCCCATTAAAATGGGCTGCAATGGCATACTCAGGTACTGGTTCGGCAGTAATGCCGATAATGGCAAGCCCGTCTGACACCAGTTTTCTGTCAGAATTCTCCACAGCCACCAGCAGTTTTCTGATATGTTTGACATTGGATACCCTGGGCCGTTCGTGTTCCTGTATCCGGGTGATAAATTCAATTTTTGCAATCTGCCTGGGATCACAAAAAAACAGCACCCCCCTTGGCCAGGTCCCCTCTTCTTTGGTTTTGGAAATATCCAGGATATTGTTTAAAATAGAGGTCACCCGGATCTTGCTGTCATACCCCAGATGCCGGTTCCGCTCATCCACAATATGGTCTGCAATGGCCTGGAGGGCATAGTTTTTCAAAACATATTCAGAAGAGTTAATGGGAACATAATCGGTATTATAATCATGAATAAGCAGGGTGGCTGCCTGTTCCAGCCATCTTTCCGTGGGATGGACAGAGCACAGATCCGGATGATGCTCTGTAAACCAGGCCTGGTAAAAAAAATCACTGGAGCTGCTGCCATAGGAGATCAGACCGGACAGGGCCAGGTCGTTTTCCTGGATCAGGCACCCCCGGGGCTGATTTTCTATCCTGGCCAGGACCTGATCCCGCCACTGGGTGTCATCTGAATAAAACATGGTGCGGATTTTCACCCCGTGTCCCTGGAGCAGATCCTGGGGGTCCAGCACCATCACCGGATCATCCGGTCCGGCAGCAAAAATCAGTGCCACCCGGCTGGGGTGGGAAAATTTAGACAACCCCTCTACCACCCCGTTCATGATATTGGCCACACACAATTTTTGATGCACTGCCTTATCCATTTTTTTTTGCCCTGTGTTTATTTGCCGGTAACTGATGTTTGATACCCTTGTTTCCGGCAGTTTGGCAAGTTTTTTTTATTCTGTTTTCCTTTGGGTATTGTAAAATATTCCAGGGATTGTTATTGAAATGGATAAAACCATCTGGAGGTAAAATGCGTGTTTTTTCAATTTGTTTTTTGACTCTGGTCATCCTGTGCACCGGGGTTTTTGCATATGGCCAGTCTTCTACAGGGTATGTCAGCGACATGCTCATTCTCACTTTCAGGCAGGGTCCAGGTCCCTCATACCAGGTGTTGAAAACCCTGGAAAGCAACACCCCGCTGACCATTCTGGATGAGGAAGGTGATTATTTCAAGGTGCAGTTGTCATCCGGGGAAACCGGGTGGGTGGACAAACAGTTTGTGACCTTTGATCTGCCGAAAACCTTGATTATTGAGGAGCTTAAAGAAGAAAACACAGCCTTGAAAAAGCAGTTGGATGATCTCAAGGACCAGACGGCATCAGCCCTTAAAAAATATGAGGCACTGAAAGAACGCTCCGGGGATGTGCTCCAGATTATTGAAGAAAACAAAGCGCTGGAAAAAGAAAACAAACAGCTTTCCCAAAACCTGGCCCTGCTGGAAAACGAATCTGATCATTTTTTCAAAGACACCATGATCAAATGGTTTCTGGCAGGATTCGGGGTGATTTTTTTAGGATGGCTCCTGGGCCAGCGTGTCTCGGGCAGAAAACGCAGACCAAATTCCATACTGGATTAACCTGTTTATTCAATTTAAAATATTTTTTCCCGGGCAACCCCGGGAACCATTTAACGTCTTGTGAAAGGAGCTGACCTTGGCTGATCAGAGCATTTATGAAAAAAAAATCTGGGCAAATTCCTATGAACCGGGAATAAAGGACACAATTGAATTTAACGATACACTGGTCCCCGAGTACCTGACCGAATCGGTAAACCGGTTTCCGGATCATCCTGCCCTTATTTTCCAGGGATATACCGTGACATTTAAAGAACTTGATGACATGGTGGGCAGATTTGCCGCCGCTCTCAAGGATCTGGGCATCAAAAAAAACGACAGTGTCGCCATTTTGCTGCCCAATGTGATCCCCTGTGTGGTGGCCTATTACGCCACCCTCAGAATCGGGGGGATTGTGGTTTTCAACAACCCGCTGTATTCAGACCGGGAACTGGAACATCAGTTTACCGATTCCGGAGCTCAGTTTCTTATCACACTGGATCTTCTGGCTGACCGGATGGTAAAGCTGCGGGAAAAAACCGGCATAAAAACCATTGTTTATACCTCCATCGGCGATTATCTTCCCTTTGTCAAACGGCTGCTGTTCCCTTTAGTGGCAAAAAAGAAAGGCCTGGCTGCCGATGTATCACCGGCACCTGACCTGCACACCTTTAAAGAGATCATGGCCAGGTATTCCCCGGACCCTGCCCAGGAAAGCCTGTCCATGGATGATGTGGCCATGTATCAGTACACCGGCGGTACCACAGGGGTTTCAAAAGGGGTGATGCTCACCCACAAAAACATCTCTTACCAGATCCAGCAGATCGAGGCCTGGTTCCCGGGATTTAACAAAGGCGAAGAAATCATGCTGGGTGCGCTGCCCTTTTTCCATGTGTTCGGCATGTCGGTTTCCATGAACCTGGCTGTGCGCATGGGATGGGCCAATGTACTGGTGCCCAAACCCCAGCCTGAGCCTTTGCTGGAAGCTATCTCAAAATTTCGGGTCACCTTTGCGCCGCTGGTTCCCACCATGTATATCGGCA
>JAIPDY010000056.1 GCA_021737445.1 Desulfotignum sp. | reverse complement strand
CAAAAGAGCTGGCCCAAGACCTGGATATGAGCAAAAAAATGCTGGAAGATATGCTGGGCATGGCGGTTTCAGGGTACCGTGCCCCAAGTTTTTCCATCACACCAAAGGCGCTGGATTTGATCCAAAAGGCCGGCTACAGATATGATTCCAGCTACAATTCCTTTTCAGGCCATGGCCGCTATGGAAAATTTGATTTTTCACAATTTTTAAAGCACCGGGGATCTGTCTGCATCAGCCCGGATTTTTGTGAAGTGCCGGTGAGCAATTTTGCGTTCAGGGGCCGGGTTCTGCCCCTGGGCGGAGGCGGATATTTCAGGCTGCTGCCGCAAGCTTTTTTCAAGCTTGGGATGCAGTTTGTATTAAAAAAACAAACTGCGTTTGTGTTTTATGCCCACCCCTGGGAATTTGATCCGGGCCAGCCCCGGGTCACCGGGATCCATCCCTGGCTGAAATTCCGTCATTACACCTGCCTGAACCGCACCGCCTCAAAACTGACCGCCATGATCCAGGCCTTTAAATGGGCCAGGTTTGAGACCATCAGCCGGTTTCTGTCGCAGATGCCATGCTGAATTCAACAGTTTTTATCCGGCCCACCACCCCTCATGACCAGGGTGCATGGAACCACTATGTCTGCAACCATCCGGGCGGCACCGCATACCAGTTATCCGGGTTCATCCGGGCGGTTGAAGCCGCTTACCGGTTCAAAAGCATCTGTTTTATGGCCCAGGGCCGGCAGCAGAACCAGGGCCGGGTAAAAGGGATTCTGCCCCTGATTCATCTGCATGCTCCCTTTACAAAAGGGACACTGGTGTCACTGCCCTATTGTGATGCAGGCGGAGTTCTGGCTGATTCACCTGAAACTGAAGCAGCTCTGCTTGCCCATGCAATGGCATATGCGGTCCAAAAAAAGATCCCTGGGGTGGCAATACGGTCTGTGAGGCCTTTTGCAGGTCTGGATCCAAATCTTACGCGCCATTCCGGCAAGGTCAGGATGGTGCGCCCTCTGCCGCATGATCCAACCTGCCTGCTGGGATCTTTGAAAGCCAAAGTCAGAAGCCAGGTAATAAAACCGATGCGGGACGGACTGAAGTTTCACATGGCAGGCCGAAGCTGTCTGCCCCTGTTTTACCGGATCTTTTGTGAAAACATGCGGGATCTGGGATCGGTGGTGCATTCATTTGAATGGTTTTACCGGATTCTGGCTTTTTACGGCAGCCGTGCCCATATCGGGGTGGTGACCACGCCGGCAGGCGAGCCGGCCGCAGCAGGCATGATCCTGTGCCATCCCTGTCTGGTATCGGTTCCCTGGGCATCGTCTCTGCGCCGCTTCAATTCCTTGAACCCCAATATGCTGCTGTATTGGGGATTTTTGTCCTTTGCCGCTGCCAATGGTTTTAAAATGCTGGACTTTGGCCGGTCCACGCCCGATGCCGGCACATTCCGGTTTAAAAAACAGTGGGGAGCGGTCCCGGTTGATCTGCACTGGGCCGCATTTGACCCGGCTGCGTTTCCGCATCTTGCCCCGTTAAAGAAACAGCCGGCCGGCAGGTCAGGGATGAAAAGAGACTTGGCGGAAGCTGTAATAAAAAAACTGCCGGTGCCGGTGAGCACCGGTCTGGGCGTTTTGACCCGAAAGTATATCTCTCTTTAGCATGACACACACAGTCAGCATTATCATTCCCGCGTATAACGAAGAAGCCTGCCTGCCGCTGTGCCTTAAATCCATTGCAGATCTGGACTGGCCCAAAACGCACCTGGAAGTGATTGTCATTGACAATGGATCCTTTGACAGCACAAGTGATATTGCCCGTTCATTTGGTGCCATTGTGTTACAGGATGCCACAAAAAATGTTTCAGGCCTCAGAAACCTGGGAGCCGGGCATGCCAGAGGAGATATCCTGGCATTTGTGGATGCCGACTGTGTGGTCTCGCCTGACTGGGTTGCATGTGCGGCCCGGTATTTTGAGGATGATACCATTGCTGCCTGGGGATCGGCCCCAAAGATCCCTGAAAACGCCACATGGGTTCAGAACACCTGGTTTCTTGTCAGGCAAAAGCAAAACCATGTGGCTGATGTTGACTGGCTTGAATCCATGAATTTGTTTGTGGCAAAAAAGGTGTTTATGAAAGCCGGCGGGTTTGATGAATCTTTGGAAACCTGCGAAGATGTTGATTTTTCCTACCGGGTATCTGCATATGGAAAAATTGTGTCAGATCCTTCCATAAAGGTGTTTCATCTGGGAGAGGCAGCCACCATGTCAGAATTTTTCAAAAAAGAGCTGTGGCGGGGCAGGTCAAGTTTTTCCGGAGTGTTTGCCCACGGTATCTCTTTAAAGGAGCTGCCAAGTCTTGCAGTGCCGGTCTATTTCGGGATATTTCTGCCGGCCTGTCTGATTTTTCTGATGTTTCATCTCACAGCTGCAACAGGTTGGATGGTGCTGGCTGCGGCCTGTTTTCCTATCCTGCCGGCCCTGTATAAATTAAGAGGAAAAAAAACAGATCTGACCCAAAAACTGCAGTTGACTGTACTATTGTATCTCTATTTTACTGCCCGGACCATGGCAGTGGTTTTTTTAAAAAAACATGACTGATCCAAAGCCCAGGCTGCTGTATATCTGCCACCGGATTCCTTTTCCACCTGATAAAGGGGACAAGATCCGCACCTTTCACCAGATAACCTATCTGTGCCGAAAATGGCAGATTGATCTGGTGACCTTTGCAGATGATCCGGGTGATGTGCGGTTTGCCGCAGACCTGGAAAAACTGTGTGAAAAGGTGTTTGTTTTTCCGGTAAATGCACTGAAGGCGAAAATAAAAGGCATCCTGGGTTTTGTTGCAGGAAAATCGATCACACAGGGGTATTTTTATGATGCCGCAGCCAGACACCGGGTGCTGGCGCTGTTAAATGAAAAACCCTACCAGGCTGTTTTCTGTTTTTCCTCTTCCATGGCTCCCTATGTGCTTTATAACCTGCCGGCCATCAGAAAAAAAAAGCCGGCTCCCCGGCTGGTCATCGATTTTTGTGACGTGGATTCTGATAAGTGGCGCCAGTATGCCAAAACCGCACGATTCCCCATGTCAAAAATTTTTCTGGCTGAGTCCAGGCGGCTGCTGGCGTATGAGAAAAAAATCAACCAGTCATTTGATGTTTCCATCTTTGTTTCTGAAAATGAAGCTGCCCTGTTTAAGGGGCAGGTGCCTGGTGCCAGACATGTGACCCCGGTGCCCAACGGGGTGGATGCTGATTATTTTTGCGGGGATACGCAATGGTTTGAACCCGGCAGTGATCCCACCCTGGTGTTTACCGGTGCCATGGATTATTATGCCAATATTGACGGGGTAATCTGGTTTTACAAAAAAATTTTGCCGCAGATAAAAAAAGTTTTCCCACAGGTCAGATTTTTGATTGTGGGAAGCAATCCATCCCCTGAGATCAGGGCATTGTCAAAAACAGCCGGTGTGGTTGTCACAGGGTATGTTGCAGATATCCGGGAATATTATAAAAAGGCAACCGTGTGTGTGGTGCCTTTGCGCATTGCCAGGGGAATTCAGAACAAGGTGCTTGAGGCCATGGCCATGGGCCGGCCGGTTGTTGCCACATCCGCTGCTTTTTGCGGTATCAATGCCCGGACCGGGACCCATGTGCTGGTAGCAGACACGGAAACCGAGTTTGCCGGGGCGGTTGTGACGCTTTTGAAAAACCGGTTATATGCCCTCGCTCTGGGCCGGTCAGCCAGGGAGATGATCAAAACCCGGTATGCCTGGCAGACCAGCCTGGAAAAACTGGATCATCTGCTGTCATGAAAAAACGGGTGGCATATGTGGTGCATTCATTGAACCTGGGCGGTACAGAGCGCCTGGCAGCTGACATGGCCCTGGCCCTGCAAAAAGAATATGATATCCGGATCATCTGCCTGGATGAACCCGGGATCTGGGCGGACCAGATCAGGGCGGCCGGCATACCGGTATTGTCCTTTTACCGCCAGCCCGGACTGGATCTGCGGCTGCCGGTAATGCTGGCCCGGTATGCGGCCCGGAACCTTATCCATTTTTTTCACGCCCATCAGTGTACCCCCTGGTTTTATACCGGGTTGTCACGGCTCCTGTATCCCAGGCCAAAACTTTTGTTTGAAGAACACGGCCGGCTGTATCCTGAGGTGCTCAATAAAAAAAGGCGGGCGTTCAACCGGATGGTTTTGCAGAGACTGACACACACGGTGACAGCCGTGTCCCATGATGTGAAAAACCGGTTGTTTCTCTATGAAGGCCTTGACCCGGACAAAACCTATGTGGTGTATAACGGGACCCGGCCCCTGCCTGCCATGGCCCCGGATGAACGCAGGGCCTTGCGGGCCAGATTCGGTTTCACTCAAAAAGATGTGGTGGCCGGATTTATCGGCCGGCTGGATCCCATTAAAAATCTCTGTGTTGTTCTGGATGGATTTCAGACGGCTTTGGCCGGCTGTCCTGACCTGAAACTGTTGATCATCGGGGATGGGCCGCTGTTCAATGAAATCAAAGAAAAAATTATTCACATGTCGCTTTCTGATCATGTGGTCCTGGCCGGGTATCAGAAAGATGCCGCTGCCCTGGCATCGGTCCTGGATGTATTTGTTCTGGCAAGTTTGAGTGAAGGCACATCCATGGCTCTTCTTGAGGCCATGTCCGCCGGGGTTCCAGCCATTGTCAGCAATGCCGGGGGCAACCCTGAAATTGTTGTAAACAACCAGACCGGATGGGTGGTACCTACAGGGGATGGTTCGGCCCTGTCCAGGGCACTGACAGAAGCGGCCCTGGATAAAAGAAAATCACAGGCAATGGGAAATCAGGCAAACAAAAGGTTTCTGGAAAATTTTACATTTGATCGGATGATACACACCTATAAAACCCTTTACCAGCAGTTATAGATCAGGACATTGAACCAGCATGTGCGGTATAGCCGGAATTATTCAGTTTGTTCCTCATAACCGGGACAGCGCCATGGCGCAGGTCACAAACATGGCAGACACCATGGGCCACCGGGGCCCTGATGAACAAGGGGTTTATGTGGATGATTTTGCGGCCCTGGGCCACAAACGGTTGCGCATCATCGATCTTTCTACCGGCCAACAGCCGATGGCGAGCCAGGATCAGACCCTGCACATTGTGTTTAATGGAGAGGTGTACAATTTTCATGAGATAAAAAAAGAACTGGTGCGCAAAAATTACCGGTTCAGCACCACATCAGATACCGAAGTGGTGCTGAATGCCTATATTGAATGGAAAGAAGCGTGCGTTAAAAAATTCAACGGCATGTTTGCCTTTGCCATCTGGGACAGCCGGAAAAAAACGCTGTTTGCCGCCCGGGACCGGGTGGGCAAAAAACCGTTTTACTATTTCTGGGATGGCAAAAGATTTGCTTTTGCCTCGGAACTCAAGGCGATCCTGGCTGCGGGCCTGTCACAGAAAAAAATAGATCCAAAAGCCCTGGACTGCTATTTTTCCTTTGGCTATATCCCGGTTCCTTATTCAATTTATGATGACATATCCAAACTGCCTTCTGCCCATACCCTGACTTTGACATCTGATGGCTTGAATTTGAAAAAATACTGGCATCTTGATTTCGGGTCAACCCGTGACCTGACCATGGACCAGGCTTCAGACCGGTTGACGGAACTGCTGTATGACGCGGTAAAGCTCCGGCTGATCAGTGATGTGCCCCTGGGTGCGTTTTTATCCGGCGGGATAGACTCTTCTCTGGTGGTGTCTTTCATGGCGAAGATATCATCCCAACCGGTTGCCACCCACACCATCGGGTTTGATGAAACAGGGTTCAACGAACTGCCGGCAGCCGGCATGGTGGCGGATTTTTTAAAAACTGACCACCACCAGTTCATCGTCAATCCGGATGCATCCCAGACCCTTGAGAAAATCGCCGCTTTTTTTGATGAACCGCTTGCCGATTCCAGTGCGCTTCCCACCTGGCATGTGTGTCGCATGGCCGGAAAAAATGTGACCGTGGCCCTGTCTGGAGACGGCGGGGATGAGGGATTCGGCGGATACACCTTCCGGTATCTGCCCCACCAGATGGAATTCAGACTGAGGTCGGTGCTCCCGGCGGTTTTGAGAACCCCGCTGTTTTCTCTGATCGGTGCCCTGTATCCGGCCGGCCCCGGACTGCCCCGGTTCCTGCGGCTGAAAACCATCTTTGAAAATCTGGCTGTCAGCGATGCCCAGGCGTTTTACAACGACCTGATCTGGCTCAGGCAAAAGATCCGGCAGAACCTGTATGCAAAGGGTTTCATGGATACCCTGAAAGGCTTTACCCCGGCGGAAACCGTGATACCGGTGTATCAGAAAAGCAGCGGTACAGACCCGGTTTCCAGAAGCCAGCACACCGACATCCAGTGCTATATGACCGATGATGTGCTGGTCAAGGTGGACAGAATGAGCATGGCCCATTCCCTTGAAGTCAGAAATCCGCTGCTGGATTACCGGATCCTGGAATTTGCCGCTGCATTGCCCCTGCATTTGAAGGTGAAAAATGGGTCTGGCAAGCGGCTGCTGCGTCACCTTGCAGCAAAACACCTGCCCCCCAAAATTGTAGATCTGCCCAAACAGGGATTTGCCATTCCTGCGGCACACTGGCTTCGCAAAGATTTAAACGCGTTTGCCCATGATCATATCTTCAACAGTGAGGTGGTTCTGTCCTGTATGAACCCGGCACAGCTTCACACAATCTGGTCTTATCACCAGAAAGGAAGGGCAGACCACAGTGTGCTGCTCTGGGGCCTGATGATGCTGGGGCTGTGGGAAAAACAGTTTCACAAAAGGCCGTTGCAATGAAACAAAGGCCCATCCGTGTTTTGCAGCTGGGAAGCCCTGCCGGGCTGTATGGTGCGGAACGATGGATTCTGGCTCTGGTCCGGCACCTGGACCCCGCCAAAGTCACGTCTGTTGTCGGTGTGATCAAAGATTTCTCCGGGCCGACAGACCCGCCCCTGGTCCGGGAGGCGGCCGCCCTGGGATTTCACACCGTCATGATCGATGCGCCGGGCAGAATCAATCTGTCTGCTGTCAGAAGACTGCGGCAGTATATCTTTGCAAACAAGATCGATATTCTTCATACCCACTGGTACAAAACCGATATGATCGGGTTTCTGACCACAAGGGGAACCCGTTGTAAAATCATCTCCACCCCTCATGGATGGAGCAGGGAAGCGGGATTTGCCCTCAAATGCTATGAAATGATGGACCGGATGATATTTCCCTGGCTGGATGCTGTGGTCCCTTTATCACCGGAGCTGTATGCCGGCCTTGAAAAAATATTTTTTCTCAAAAAAAAACTGGTATTCATTCAAAACGGTGTGGATATTACAGAAATTCAAGTCTGCAAAAATGTTCGCCCGCAACTGATCCAGTGGAAGGAACAGGGTTTTTTCATCCTTGGCTATATCGGGCAGCTCATCCATCGCAAAGGACTGGATGTTTTATTCAACGCCCTGTCAAAGATTGATAAAAACCTGCCCTGGAAGCTGGCATTGGTCGGTGATGGTCCATTGCGGCCCTTTCTTGAAGCGCTGGCAAGAGATCTTGAAATTTCAGAAAATATAATGTTTTTCGGGTTTCAGGATCACCGGCTTGAATTTTTGAACGGGTTTGATGTGTTTGTGCTGCCGTCCCGGCTTGAAGGTATTCCAAGATGCCTGATGGAAGCTTTAGCAGCACAAAAACCGGTGATCTGTTCTGATATCCCCGGGTCAGCAGAATTGATCAAAGATGAAAAAACAGGATATATATTCAAATCAGAGGATCCAGACCATCTTTTTCAAAAAATTGTTTCCGTCTCAACCCATTACCCGGAGGCAAAAAAAATAGCATCCACAGGGAAAAAATTGGTCTGTAATAAATATTCAGCAAGTAGAATGGCCCTGGCATATGAAAGGCTCTATACACAGGTGCTGTGATCTTATATGGAAAAATATGCCCATATTTTTGACACCCACCGGCTGAACACGGATCTGAAAAAACGGTCTTTGAAGAGCGGGGCCGTGACACTGGGATCCCAGGCACTCATGTTCATTATACAGCTGGGATCCACCATGATCCTGGCCCGGATATTGAGCCCCCAGGATTACGGCATCAATGCCATGGCCATGACCATCACCGGCTTTGCCGGCATGTTTTCCAGTTTTGGGTTATCCACGGCCACTGTCCAGCGCCCAGATATCACCCATGAACAGGTCAGCACATTATTTTGGATAAACGTGTTGATCGGTTTTCTAATCACTCTTGCCACCGCAGCGATATCTCCTGTGGCCGCGTGGTTTTACAAAACACCGGAACTGCTTTGGGTGATGCTGACCTTATCTGTGATCTTTGTCATCACAGGTATGGGGGTGCAGCATCAGGCACTGCTGACACGGCAGATGCGGTTTTTTTCAATCGTGAGCATCAATGTGATATCTATGCTGGCCGGGGTTGTTGTGGCCGTTATTGCCGGTTATTTCGGGTTTGGATACTGGGCTTTGGTTTTTAACCTGCTGACGTTTGTTTCATTGAACACCATCGGGTACTGGTATTTTTGTAAATGGATTCCGGGGTTGCCCCGCAGGCATTCCAGAGTGGGTGCCATGATCCGGTTCGGTTCAAGTCTGGTGGGATCCAATGTGGTGAACTATTTTCCGCGCCACCTGGACAATGTTCTCATCGGCCGGTTTCACGGCAGTGATTCCTTAGGGCTTTACAGCAAGGCCTATCAATTGCTGATGATGCCCATTACAAATTTGCGAAATCCCTTGACACGGGTGGCAATACCGTCTTTAAGCCGGTTGCAGAACAATCCGGAACAGTATCGCGAATATTTTTTAAAATGTGTGTCATTGCTTGCGTTTATATCGATGCCGCTGGTTACATTCATGTTTGTGTTTTCAGATCAACTCATCAGCCTGCTGCTCGGATCCCAGTGGATAGGGGCCAGTGAGATTTTTAAAATTCTGGCATTGGCCGCCTTTATACAGCCGGTGGCCAGTACCAGTGAAATGGTGCTTGTTTCATCCGGACAAGGACGGTTGTTTCTTGTTCTAAGTGTGGCAACTGCGGTGGTTACGTGTCTTTCCTTTGCCATAGGCCTGCCCTGGGGGCCAAAAGGGGTGGCACTGGCCTATGCACTGGCCAACTATTTATTATTTTTCCCCATTTTTTATTATACATTTAAAAATACGGGCATAACCCTGGGGCATCTGGCCGGAGCTGTTTACAAGCCGTTTTTTTCCAGTCTTCTGATGGGAGGTGTGTGTGTTGTCCTGGTTGTGCCGTTCATGGATGATCTCAACAACCTGCTCTGGCTGCCTGCCGGTTTGTTTTTGTCAGCTGCAGCATATCTGGTTTCATTTGCTGTTTTTCCCGGCGGAGTTGGCGAACTTCGGGAATCCTGGGCCTATGGGAAACTTGTTTTTGAGCGGAACAAATGAAATCACCTGTCCGGGGAAAAATATAAACTGATGGATATCATTATTGCCCAAGATTTTTTTCCGGAAATCGGCGGTGCCCACAAATGGCTGTATGAAGTTTACAAACGGTGGCCCACCCCGGTTACAGCGTTGGTTCAGGATTATTCTTTCGACCCGATTCTGGGTGAAAAACAGGTTGTTTTTGATTCAAATGATCACGGTGAATTATGTATTGAAAGATACGATCTGAAAATTGAAAACATCGATTTTTTTGATTTTCAGTTTATAAGAAAACTATGGCATATTTATAAAAAACTTAAAACATATACAGCAAATGACACAACCAGAATTCATTGCCTCAGGGCATTTCCGGAAGCTATTCCAGCGGTTCTTTTAAAAAAAACAAGTCCCAAAAAAATCTCGGTTATCACCTATGCCCATGGAGAGGAGATCCTGACTGCACAGACCAGCAGGCAATTGTCTTTGGCTGCCAGATGGGTGTACCAGAATTCAGATCAGGTGATCGTCAACAGTCAATCCACAAAAAACCTGCTAAGGTCTTTTTCACCATCCGGGCCTGTGGCATGTATCCATCCGGGAGTGGATGCAAACGCCTTTGACATGAAAAAGAGCCGGTTGAAGAAATTCAGAGCCACGTTTGACTGGCCTGAAGACACCGTTATTTTATGTACCATGGCCCGCATGGAACCTAGAAAAAATCATCTGAAGGTGATTGAATCCGTGGATGTGTTGCGAAAACAAGGATTCAATGTGGCTTATATTGTCGGAAGCGATGGTGAGGAAAAATCCCGATTGAAAAAAAGGGTCAAAGACCTGAATCTGGACAGATTTGTTCATTTCACAGGCCATGTGTCCGAAGAGGAAAGGATATCTATTTTTTTGATTTCAGATATTCATGTGATGCCGTCGGTCCAGGCCGGATCCATGCTCGAAGGGTTCGGGATTGTCTTTATTGAGGCTGCCGCCGCAGGAATACCCTCCATAGCAGGCAATACCGGTGGACAACAAGAAGCGGTTCAGGATGGAAAGACGGGTTTGGTCGTTGATGGAAACAACTTTTCTGAACTTAAAGATGCAATTAAATTTTTGATCGAAAATGAACAGATCCGACGGAAAATGGGTGAATCCGGCAAAATCTGGGCTCAGAAAAATGATTGGTATCAAATTGCAAAACAAACTTATGAAACAATAAGCCGGCTGGAAAATACTGGTGTATGTCAATAGATTCTGCCTGGAGATTAATACCTTTGTATAAGAAACAAATCAGGCCTTTTTTGAGAACGTTTTTTTTCTCTTTTTTAAACAGATTGGCCAAAACAGATGAATTCAGGTCTATAATAAATCAGACATTGAATAATCAACTGGTTTTACCTGAACTTGATAAATCATTCCTGCTCAACCATGCCTATCAAAATTATCCTGAATTGGGCAGGTCATCTGATATACCGGCTGATATGTGTTCTTGTAGAAAAACCATTTTTATAACAGGCCGGTTTCGAAGCGGTACAACGCTTTTATGGAACATATTCAGGCAAGTTCAATCTTTTACAGCCTATTATGAGCCTTTTAATGAAAGGCGATGGTTTGACCCGTCAATCAGAGGAAAAAACACAGACGTAACTCACATAGGTGTTGATAACTATTGGAGAGAATATGACGGGCTTGAAGCATTAAGCTCAGTTTATCAGGAATCTTGGATAGATCGTGACCTTTATATGTCAGGCAGTTCTTGGAATCCCAGGATGAAACAATATATTGATATTTTGATTGAACGAGCTAAAAATATACCAGTTCTTCAATTTAATAGAATCGATTTTCGGTTGCCTTGGATCAAGGCGAATTATCCAGACTCATCAATCATCCATATCTTTCGAAACCCAAGAGATCAATGGTGCTCATTTATCGGAGAACAAAATATTTCCTGTATTTATGCTGAAATTAAAGAGTTAGACTCAATTGACAGGTTTTATTTAAATTCATGGGGTGAAGATTTAAAATATTTTTTTCCATTTCTGGATAAAAAAGATTTAAAATATGCTTATGAATTATTTTTTTTGATCTGGAAATTATCATATTGTTTTGGAATAAAATTTTCCGATATTTCTATTCCCTTTGAACGTATTGTTGATGACCCGAAAGTTCAAATGGATTTGGTATGCAATTGTTTGAATATCGAATTGATAGATGAAACAATTCTTGATAAATTAGTAAATAAATCCTTAATTGAAAAATGGAAACCATCAATTTCCGATTCATGGTTTAGACAAATTGAATCAAAATGTGAATGTCTGATAGAAAAATATTATCGTTGAAGTTTCAAATTGGTTTATATGATCAATGTAATTAATTGTTTCTGTTAAAGGTTTAAACCCCCGCCTTTAGGCGGGTAGCATTTTGATTTTAAGTAAAAATATGATGGAGACAGAAAGTAAAGTAGCAGTCAAGATGGCAATTCCGGCGCGGCGAAATCGATATGGTCGTGCAAAGGTCTCAGATCATACATAGGCAAACAGGACCAATGCGCATAAGCTTTTACCCTTCTATAGATACACATTTTAACAAGTGCATAGAGGCTCTGAACAACTACGATCTCACTTCTGCTTATAGGCATTTGCAAGTAGCGTATAAGCCCTTATCACGACTTCATTCCAAGAATAGTAAATGGGCTGTATACTATTTGAATCTTTCATCGATATACAATAATAGCGGCAGGTTTTGGGAAAGTATAGAATGTTGCCATAAGGCACAGGCAATAATCAAAAAGCAAAAGCAACGGGAGATAGAGGCTAAGGTAGCCAGCAATCTTGCAAATAGCTACTTGAATTTAAGTGATTATTCCCAGGCTCTAAAAGATGTTCAAAGGGCAATTGGACTTTATAAAAAGCAAACAAACAACCTGCTGCTGAGTGAGGAATATTTGACGCTGGGACAAATCCTGCTCAGAAAAGGGCAGTGGTCACAGGCTGTTAAGGCAGTTAGCAAAGCCCTCCTGCTTAGCAGGCAAAGCCAGAACAAGCAAAGGGAAGGCAGGGCACTGATTCGTCTTGGCTACATTTTCAGGGCTGATCCTCAAATTTTCCTGGAAGGCGGTTATTTGCATCTGGCCATAGATCATTTTCGGCAGGCTGAGAGGTATTTCAGGGAAATTGAATATAAGCCGGGGCTTATAGAAGCCATATATGAAAGGGCCAACACTTATTTGTCTTTGGGTATGGTGGATAAGTCCAAAGAACTTATCAATCGCATTCAGTCCATGATTCCCGAGGAAAGCCCTTGGCGTTTTTTTCTGTTCAGACTCAAATATTGCATAAGCAACCGGGAAGAGAAGTTTGAACAGGCCATCGATTATGCCCGGAAGCTCCATCGCTTTTATGCCCAGGCCGAGGACAAAAAAGGTCAGGCTGAAAGTCTGGAGATGCTTGGTTCCAGCTATTATAATCTCTCAAACATGCAGAAAGCTGAGAAATATGGACAGAAAGCACTTGAGATGTCAAAAGCGATTGGAGATAAGTTGATTGAAGGGCAAAGTCAGGATCTTCTTAATGCGATAGATTCAATAGGTAAGTTAAATCAAGCCAGTAGCGCCGATAGTGGTTAGGGCTTTCCTGTAATCCATGCAATTAAGCCGGAAAGAAATCGACGACTTACACACTGTATTGTACATTCTGGATAAGATAGCCCAGAGCGAGGAAAAGCTTAGAAACGATAAACGCTGGCGCCTTCTCTTGAGCGATATGGGAGCAGAGGATAAGTTTGAGATCAGGCCGGAGTCGGCAAACGGACCTTATGTTTTGCACCCCACCTCTTCAACAGTGAATATCTTTTTTCGGGGTCAGACAGACTATCATTCTGAGTGTCTGCCAACAATCTATAGAAAGGAAAAGAATCAGCCAAGGGATGAATTGGAAATATTCATTGACCGGTTACGTTCAATAGAATTTGAATTACTGCTTAAGACTCACCCCTTTGTGAAATCAATATATGAGCGGGGCTTGCTGATACAAGGAAAGGAGCAACCAGTCCCCATTAAGGTTGACTACCTGGGGCTGGCCCAACACTATGAGCTCAAGACGGACTTGATGGATTTTACAAATGATAAATGGGTGGCAGCCTTTTTTGCCACCTGCAGTAAGGTAAAAGGTGAATATGTCCCTGTAAAAAGCGGGGGCTACGGGGTGATTTACAGCTACACAGTGCTGCCGGAGCCTTTTGATCAAAACGTAAACCTGCCCAAAAGTATACCGAAAAATTTACAGCTATTGGCTTACAGCCCTTTCCCAGGCCGGGAGAACAAAAGGGTTTTGCCTTAAAGCTCGAACCTGGTCAGGAGCTGAATACCCTGCAGGGGGTAACGCAACATTTTTTCAGGCACAATTACAAGGCAGCTGAAGTTATCTATAACCGCATGAACCAGGGCAAGAGCTTGTTCCCTGAGGATAAACTCATAAACATGGCCAAAAAGCTCAAAAACAGCAAAAAAATAAGCAAGACTGCCTTGCGCAAAGCCTTCAAAAGATATCCTGTCGCCGGCTCAGATGAACAGGAACTTGAGCAAAAATGCCGGGACAAGGGGCTTGTCTTTGTTGATACCCCGGTGGTTTCCTTTTCCAGGAATGATGAGCATTTGTTTTGGAATCAGTGGGACAATGGTGCAAAGCAGAAATTTCTATCGCAATTGGTTTTTTAGGCGGGTGTATTATGGAAACAAATGTTAATTGGTTTATACTCTTTGTCCGGTAAAACAGGTGCAACATTAATATATGGGCCTGGAGGGGAATAAAAGGCGCCATCATGCTTAACATTCTCCGCCTTTGAACCATGTAGGTTCCAAAAAAACAATAATCCAAGCTTTACAAAGTGATCATGTTGTATACAAATTGAGACCTTTGAAAATTGAGCGCATTCTCCAGGATTGTAACATGCGGATAAAATTTCTTGAATTTTCGACTCAAGCGCCTTCATTGCCGCCCGAATATCATCCCCCCGCACGTATGACATCTGAGAGTCATTTCTCTCGAATTCGGCCCCAAGTGGCGCCCCCAACGCGCGGCGAACTCGATGTGGTCGTGCAAAGGTATAGTATTGATGAATAAAGATATCAGATATTTATATCTCCATTCTGTTGAACACAGCGGTTCCACGTTAATTGCGTGCATTCTTGGTGCCCACCCGGAAATATCAACTGTGGGTGAATTTTCGATCGGTTTTCCAAAAAAAGGATTGTGCGCCTGTGGTAAAAAGTACGATCATTGCAAATTTTGGGAAAACTGGTCCAGAAAAACCCGGGAACATGGATTGGATTTTAATATTGGAAATTTGGGAATCAACCTCCAGCCTGAACATAATAAAGATAAGCTGGAAGATCTTTTTTATTACAATTTTCCCATTAAAAAAATCGATATGGCAGTGAATTTCTTTTTCAGATCATCCCGGTATAACAAGGTCGTCCAGAAAAGACTTTCAAAATATTTAGCTCTTTCCAGGATATTATGTGAAATAGAAGGCACAGATATCTTTCTTGATACAAGTAAAAATCCATATCAGATAAAATTTCTTGCACAGCAACCAGACATAAATTTAAGGGTCATTTCTCTGATAAGGGATGGCAGAGCAGTGATGAACTCTCTTGTTGAGCGCGAAAAATATTCGCCGGAACAGGCCGTGGCTGCATGGAAATGGGGAAACAGAAATATTGAAATAATAAAAAAGAATTTTTTAAAAGACGAGAATTTTTTACAGATACGCCTGGAAGATCTGTGTGACAATCCTGAAAAATATAAAAAAGCCTTATTTGAATTTTGCGGGGTGACCGATTTTTCAACAATAGACTATGCAAATTTTCTCCACAGACATATCGTGGGAAATTCCATGCGGCATAAATTTGATGGAAAAATTAAAAAGCATGATGATTCCTGGAAACGAAAATTATCAAAATCCCATCTGAAACTGTTTTATTCCAAATGTGGAAAATTAAATGAATCCTATGGGTACCGTTAGATTCCAAGAATGAGGCGGTTATTTGGGAAAAATCTGGATAAATATTGTGAAATCTGAAAAAAATGGTCAGTGCTGTCAAATTGACAAAAGGCATACATGGGAAAGCTGATACTGTTTGCAGCCATACTGGGCACGGGCTTGCAGACATTGCGAAACCCATTTGTCGGTGCCATGGCGTATTATTGCCTGGCCATATGGGGACCCCAATATATCTGGTGGTGGAATTTT
>JAIPDY010000055.1 GCA_021737445.1 Desulfotignum sp. | reverse complement strand
CCTGGAAAGAGCGGTATGAGAATCTGACCGGCGCGGCCATGGCCCCTGATGGTACCTCAGCTGCCCTGGTCCAGGTGGCATCCATGGCTGCGGGAGATGTGGATGCCTTTTAATCCGGCATGTTCAGTGTGGCCTGGAACGGCAGGGCCCAGGCCCGGCGGTTTTTAAATATCTGGGATATCAGTTTTGATACATCAGGCGCAAACATCGGATATGGGGTGCGCACAGACAGGGAAACCTATACCATTGTCCAGAATGATACCATATGGGACAACCGGTTTCAGTCGGTATGGAAACCTGAATTTCTCGACCAGCACTCCCTGCTGGCACCGGTCCGCCTCAATGGAAAATGGCACCTGTACAAAAATAATGTTCCGTTCTGGACCAGGGCCTATGACCAGCTGTGGCATCTGACTGTTTCTCCGGCCGGCAGGGATGTGGCAGCTGTTGTGTCCACACCTTTCGGCCGCTGGACAGTGGCGGTGAACGATACTGTCTGGGACCTGTCCTGGGATACCATGGTTTCAGATATCCATTTTTCCAAAGACGGGTCCTGTCTGGCTGCCGTGGTTAAACACAAGGATGTCTGGGATCTTGCAGTCAACCAGACATCCTGGCAGATGGCTGCCGACATGGTCTTTGCTCCCTGCATCAGCCCGGACGGCAGTGTGGTGGCAGTGGTGGTACAAAAAAAAGGACAGTATCAACTGGTGGTCAACAACCGGGTACTGGCATCAGGTTTCAGCTATATGGCAGAACCGGTGGTGAGTCCAAACGGATCCAGTGTAATGCTCAAGGGCATTGAAAACGGCATATACAAGCGCCGGATCATCAATCTTTAAACCAGGCAGAAAAATTTTTTTTAAAGGAGCATGCAATGAACAGCTTTATCGCCTTTATCATGGGTCCCATGGTCTGGATATCGGTCATTATATTCCTGGGGGGCCTGTTAATAAAATTTTTTGGCATCATCTGGTCGGTTCGGCAAAAAGAACCCTATATTTTTTCTTACATGACAGTCAGACACAGCCTGCGGTCCATCGGGGCCTGGCTGATTCCGTTTTTCCCTAAAAGCACCCGGCTGCGGCCGGTGTATTACGGGGTATCCTATCTGTTTCACATTCTGCTGTTTGTGATCCCTTTGTTTCTGGCATCCCATATTGTGCTGATCAATGAGGCGTTCCAGGTATCCTGGCCGGCCCTGAATAACAGCCTGGCTGACTGGCTGACCCTGGTGGTGATCGCCGCACTGGTTTTTTTTGCCGTCCGCAGAAACATGGTGCCTGAGGTGAAATTTCTCACCGCAGCCACTGACTATCTGCTTATCCTTGTGGTGATACTGCCCTTTATCACCGGATTTTTGGCCTATCACCAGTGGTTTGCCTACCGGTGGATGGTGGTGGCCCATGTGCTGTCCGGGGAGCTGATGCTCATCATCATTCCTTTTTCCCGGTTTTCCCATATGTTGACAGCCCCCCTGACCCGGGCCTACATGGGATCTGAGTTCGGTAATGTAAGGCATGCCAGGGACTGGTAGGAGGAGACACCAATGCAGACACCGGATAATACCATGACAGAACAATTAAAAGATACAACAGATCTGAAAAAAACAAAAGCCACAGATCCTGCCATTGAATCAGGCTTAAAAAGGCTGACCCGTGACCGGATTAAACGAACCATCAACCAGGTGCTGGAAAAAGAAACCGGCCCCAGGTTCAAGGCGTATGTGGAAACCTGCATGCGCTGCGGCCTTTGTGCGGATGCGTGCAGCTACTTTTTGTCCAATGACCGTGATCCCCATTTCATGCCTGCCGCCAAGGTAAAGAACACCATCTGGAAGATGCTGGCAAAAAAGGGAGAGGTATCCAAAGATTTTTTGCGGCAGGCGGTGCGCATATCCCACCTGGAGTGCAATGTGTGTAAAAGGTGTGCCATGTACTGCCCATTCGGCATTGACATCGCCTATATGATGCTGCTGGTGCGCCGCATCTGCCACAAGCTTGAAATCACACCCCAGTATATCCAGGACACGGTGAATTCCCACTCCGTTACATTAAACCAGATGTGGGTCAAGGATGATGAGTGGATCGACACCCTGCAGTGGCAGGAGGAGGATGCCAGAGATGAATTTGAAGACCTGCAGATTCCTCTGGACAAAGTGGGGGCGGATATCATGTATTCGGTGATTGCACCTGAACCCAAATTCCAGGCAGGACTTATTTACCAGGCCGCCGCCATGATGCATGCAGCCGGCATGGACTGGACCATGCCTTCCACTCCGGGATGGGACAACAGCAACATGGCCATGTATACCGGAGACAATGAAATTTCAGGCCGCATTGCCAGAGCTTTTTTTGAAACCGCGGCAAAACTGCGGGTCAAACGCGTTGTCATGGGGGAGTGCGGCCATGCCTTACGATCGGTGTATGACATGGGCAACCGGTGGAATTCCTGGGCAATGCCGCCTTTTGAGGTGGTCCATGCCCTGGCGTTTTATCATGAACTGCTCACTGAAGGCAGAATCACCATCAAGGAAAAATACAAGAAAAAAGTGACCCTGCATGATCCCTGCAATGTGTCCAGGGGCAGGGGCCTGCATGACAAGGCCAGACAAGTGGTGAACATGGTGTGTGAGAATTTTGTGGAGATGGTCCCCAACCGGGAGCACAACTATTGCTGCGGTGCCGGCGGCGGGGTGATCAACTGCGGTCCTCCCTATAAAGGCGAGCGCATGGTGAACAACAAAAACAAGGCCGAACAGCTGGCCGCCACAGGAGCCGAGGTGCTCATCGCCCCCTGCCATAACTGTCACAGCGGGCTGGAGGATATTATCCACCATTATGGCCTTGAAATGGAGATTAAATTCCTGGGAGATCTGATTTATGAAACCATGGAAAAAAAAATTTATACACCGGGGAAATAAAATGAAAAAATGGACCATATTGGCAGTTGTCTTTGGACTGTTGTCTGCAGCAGGGTGGATGGTTGTTTTTGCCCAGGAGGACCAATATCTGGAACGGCTTGATTCATGGGCATTTGAATCTCCCAGAAGGCCGGGGGCTGTGTTCAGCCATGACGACCATATCATGGACCTGGATGATGACTGCAGCATCTGTCACCATGTATATGAAGACGGCGAGCTGATGCCCGGTGAAAGCAGCGAGGACTATTACTGTTCCGACTGCCACAGCCTTACATCTGCGCCTGACAACAAAATGCCCCTGGAAGCCGCCTATCACAACCTGTGCAAAAACTGCCATTTTGACAGGGGCAAAGGACCGGTTCTGTGTGGTGAATGCCATATCAATGAATAAGGAGGGGACCATGACAAAAAAGATTATGATCGTGGATGATGATCCGGCCGTCACCCGTTACCTTGATGTCCTGTTCAGGGACAACGGGTATGACACCTGTATCGCTGATGACGGCAAACAGGCCATGGATCTGTTTTTGGACCAGAAACCGGATTTGATCACCCTGGATCTGGAAATGCCTGAAGAATGGGGCCCCCGGTTTTTCAGGAAAATTTCCAAAAAAGGGTTTAAAACACCGGTGATTGTCATATCCGGGCTGTCCGGCCGCAAACATTCCATTCCCAAAGCCCACGGCTTTTTTGCCAAGCCGTTTGATGCTGATGAGGTGGTGGGAAAGGTAAAAGAGATTTTAGGCGGGTAATCTGTTTTTTTTAAGACAAAGAGGCAAAGGCATGAAAAGAAAAAGAACCAACAGAGGGCTTGCCTTTAAGCTGTTTATCCCGGTGGGGATTGTTCTGTTTGCCTCTATTTTCATCTGGACCCATTACAGCAGCAAGTACCGGGAGAAACAGCTCATTGACACCGCAGTAATCCAGGTGGACAAGTTCTGCAACTCGGTATTGAAACTGACCTGGTTTGCCATGCTCCACAATCCCACCCAGGATATGCAGGAGATCCTCAACTCCATGTCTGAATATAATGACATCAAAGAGATCCGGGTGTTCAACTGTGAGGGGCAGATCCGGTTTTCCAATAATCCGGGTGAGGTGGGCCATGTCAGAGAAAAGAGCCATGAGACATGCAGTACCTGCCACAGCATGGATCCGCCGAAAATGAAAACCGATATCAAAGACCGGGTGCGCATTTTTGAATCCGGTGACGGGGAGCTGCTGCTGGGGTTGATCAACCCGATTGTGAATGCACAATCCTGTGCCACCTCAGACTGCCATTATCATCCGCCGGATGTGGCAAAACTGGGGTCTTTGGATGTGATCGTGTCTCTGGAAACCATCCGGAAAAACATTGCAGCCAGCAAAAAATTGTCTGCCTGGAGTGCGGTGGGTCTGTTTTTAATTCTGGCAGTGACCATCGGGCTGGTTATTTTGTTTCAGGTGAACCGGCCCATCACCAGACTGGTCGGCAAGACCCGGCGGATCGCGGAAGGCGATTTCACCAGAACAGGGCCTCACCGGGTCTGGGCTGATGAAATTGAGCAGCTGTCTGTGGCCATCAATGAGATGGGTCAGAAAATCCAGGAAAAACAGGTGGAACTGAACCGGCAAAAAGATATGTACCGCCATCTGTTTGAACAGGTGCCCTGTACCATCACCGTCCAGAACCGGGAGTATAAACTGGTGGAATTCAACCAGGAGTTTGTGCGCCGGTTCAATCCCAAATACGGGGACTATTGCTATGCAGCCTATAAAGGTCTGGATGCCAAATGCAGCCGTTGTCCGGTGGAAAAAACATTCCTGGACGGAAAATCCCATTTCAGTGAGGAATCAGGGATTAACAAAGACGGCACCACCACCCACTGGTTTGTTAAAACAGCACCGTTGAAGGATGAAAGCGGCCGGGTGGTGGCAGCCATGGAGATGAGCCTGGACATCACCCGCAGAAAACGCCTGGAAGAAGAGGTGCGTATTTCAGAAAAAAAATACCAGGCTATTTTCAAGAACATCCCTAATCCCGTGTTTATCCTGAACAGAGACGATCTTTGCATCCTGGATCTCAATGACGCGGCCCAAAGCGTTTACGGGTATGAAAGACCTGCCATTAAAGGCCGGGGATTTGACATGCTGTTTGCCTCATCCCGGGAGTATGAACAGATAAAAAACAATATCAACATCGCCTTTCATGAGCGGTGCGTGCATGTGAAAAACGATGATGATCATATTTATGTGAATATCTGGATTCGGCCGGCGGAATTTGTCAACCGCAATGTTTTGATCGTCACCACCGTGGATATCACCGTGTCGGTGGAAACCGAACAGCAGCTGATCCAGGCCGGTAAAATGGCCACCCTGGGGGAGATGGCCACAGGGGTGGCACATGAACTCAACCAGCCGCTTTCGGTGAACAAGACGGCATCCGGGCTTATTGCCAGAAAAATAAATTCAGACGAGCTGATCGACCGGTCCATCCTTAAAACCCTGTCTGAGGAGATCGAATCCCATGTGGACCGGGCATCCAGGATCACCAGTCATATGCGGCTGTTCGGCAGAAAAACCGTGTTTAAAAAAGAGATGGTCAACATCAATGAGGTGCTCAAGCGGGCCTTTGATATTTTCAGCCAGCAGCTCAAACTCAGGGAAATAGAGGTCACATGGGACCTGTCAGAAGACCTGCCTGATATCCAGGCCGATCCGGTACGCCTGGAACAGGTGTTCATAAACCTGCTAATCAATGCCAGAGATGCCATTGTGGCCAAGGCAAAGAATGCCGGGGAAGACCGGGAACTTTTACGCCGGATCAGTCTTTCCACCCGGCACAAAGCAGATACAATCCAGGTGAAGATCCGGGATACCGGCACCGGTATTGCCTCGGCCCATATCAGCAAGATTTTTGAGCCGTTTTTCACCACCAAAAATGTGGGGGAGGGCACCGGTCTGGGCCTGTCCATCTCCTATGGCATCATCAAGGAATCTGAAGGAGATATCCGTGTTTACAACAACAGGGACGGGGGAGCCACATTTGTGATTGTGTTCAACACCCGGAAAGGTCAGACATCCCATGAAGCCTGATAATCAAAACTATACCATTTTGCTGGTGGATGACGAGCCGGGTATACGCAATGTGCTCGACATCACCCTGACCCATGCCGGGTTCAAGGTCTGGCCTGCTTCAAACGGAGATCAGGGATGGGACCTGTTCAGAGAAAACCACCCTGACATCGTGATCACCGATATCAAAATGCCGGGCATTGACGGCATTGATCTCTTAAAACAGATCAAGGAGATCAGCCCTGACACCGAAGTGATCATGATCACCGGTCACGGGGATATGGATCTGGCTGTAAAAAGCCTGCAATATGAGGCGGCTGATTTCATCACCAAACCCATTGATTCCGCAGAAATAGAAACGGCTGTACAAAAGGCGGTGGACCGCATCTCCATCAACACCCGCATCCGCAGCTATATGGCGGACCTGGAGCAGTTGATAAAAGAAAAGGACCGGGCCATTGATGAATCAAGAACCTTAAGCACCATCGGACAGACGATTGCCGGCATGTCCCATGTGATTAAAAATATCGCAGGCGGCCTGAAAGGGTCTTCATTCATCCTGGAACAGGGTATTGAGAACGAAAACAGAGAATACCTGGTCAAGGGCTGGGAAATGATGAAAAAAAACATCGACAAGATCACCAATCTGTCGCTGGATTTGTTAAATTATGCCAAGACCACCCGACTGGAGTTCAAACCTTGTCATCCGGATGATCCGGTAAAAGAGATCAAGGCACTGCTGGATCACCAGGCAAGGCAGGCAGGCATCGATTTGACTGTAACCCTTCTGGGCAGCGATGATATCCGGGTAAACATGGATGCAAAAGCGATTCATACCTGTGTGATGAACCTGGCGGCCAATGCACTGGATGCCTTTGAAATCCCAGAGGACCCGGAACAAACCAGACAGGTGCATGTCTTTGTTCAGCAGACCGATGATGCCGTTGTCTATCAGGTGCACGACAACGGCATGGGCATGAACCAGACGGTTCAACAGACGGTTTTCAAGGAATTTATCACCACCAAGGGGACCCGGGGTACCGGTTTCGGGCTCATGACCACCAGGAAAATTGTTGAGGAGCATCATGGCGACATCGGTTTTACCACCCGGGAAGGGAAAGGCTCCAAATTCTGGATAACGATTCCGTTATTGAAAAAAAATCCCAAAGGAGATTGAATGGATATCGTCACGCTGACCTCAGAGGGCCGGGTTTTAACAAAAAACAAAAAAGCGGCAAAAGAGATCCTGCCGCTGCTGTCGAATACCATTTGCCTGGCACCGGGATTTTCTCTTGCTTCTTTTTTTGAAATGGTGCAACACTACCCGGATCTGATGCGGTTATCCCATTATCTGGAACCGCTGGTGAAAATAGGTGACACCGGGGATGCTCAAGCGGTTAAATCCGGGGAAATACAGCAGCTTGTGTTTTACAAGACCATCGCCATGAAAGGGTTCCCCGGCACCCCCAGGGTGGAGATTTATAACAGCTTAAAGGGTGTCCAGGATAACAAAATGATATCATTGAAATTTTTTCAGATTGAAACCCTTGCTGCCCATGAGCTGACCCTTGGAAAGCTGGAACATGTGATTTTTGGGGATGGCCAGGAGATGTTCACCTATGATACCTGTTATTCATTGTTTGAACTGGTGGAGGGGATCGCCTGGGACCTGTCTTTTTGCTTTAACCCGATACAATGTACCCTGAGGAGGTAAGTTATGTTTAAAAAAATACTCTTTGCCACAAACGCATCTCCGGCCTGTGATGCCGCAGCAAAAATCGCCTTTGAGCTGGCCCAGAAATATGAGGCACAGCTGACCTTGTTTCATGTGTTTGGCGAACCTTCCCGGGGTGCCAGCCAGCGGGTGAAATCCTATGCCACTGGCCAGGAAGCGGAACTGGGGCCCGAGTATGTTGACTGGATCACACAAGAGATGCAGACCACTTATGCCGATCTGATCGCCAAACACACCACACCAGAATTTGCGGCCAAAGCCGGGATCCCGTCCACGGAAATTTTGCGCCTGGCAAGAAATATTGATGCGGACTGCATCATCATGGGGGCCCATGCCAGGCAGGATGACACAGCTGCCGAACGGTTCCGGGGTATTGTCGGCACCACCATGCAGAAGGTGGCCCAGCGGGCCAAATGCCCGGTGCTTATCATCTCCCGGCCCTGTGAAACCTGTTTCTGGTATTTTAACCAGATCATATTCGGCACCGATTTTTCCAAGGCATCTTTGGCAGCGTTTCAGTTTGCCTATAAAATGGCCAGTCACATCGGGTGTAAGCTGCACCTGTTTCACGCCCTGGATATCCAGATATCCCAGGCCGGAATTCCGCCGGGGCAAAAATCGATTGAAACCCGTATTGCGGAAGCCAAAGAGATGATAAACAAGCATTATGTGTCGCAGATGGACAAGTTTGACAACTATGAGATCACTGTGTGGGAAGGGGTTCCTTATGTGGAGCTGCTCAAATATGCCAGGGAGGTCAGCGGGGATCTCATTGTCATGGCACACCATACCAGGGAGATGGACCAGGATGAGGCGCTGTTCGGCTCCACGGTGGAGCAGGTGGTGCTGCGCTCTGCCTGTCCCGTGGCCAGTGTGAACCGGCCTGACAAATTATAACCAGAAGATTTTTTAAAAAAGCACAAAACAATGCCGCAGCAAAAAGATAACACAAAAACACGTGTGCTGATCATGGAAGATGAGATGGACATGCGGTTTTATCTGATGACCATGGTCAAGTCCCTGGGGCATGAACCGGTGCTGGCCCAGAACGGGATCCAGGGCCTGGATATGCTTGCAAAAGAACGGGTGGATCTGATCATTCTGGATGTGATGATGCCGGAAAAAGGCGGGGGCCTGGTGTATAAGGAGCTCAAAACCCATGCTGTTTACAAAAATATTCCGTTGATCGTTTTTTCCGGAGTGAACCAGGATGCGTTTTCCCATTATGTGAAAATGCTCAACACCGATCCGGACCTGAATATCCCTGAACCCAAATACTATGTTGAAAAATCTGCTGATCCAGACTATTTAAGAGAGGTGATAAACATGTGTATCTGTTAATTGATGAATGCGGATGGTGATTCATGGCAACAAAAATTCTGCTGGTTGACGATGAGGCAGGGATCCGGAAAGTACTGGGCATCGCTCTGGCAGATGCCGGATACGAGGTTCACACGGCAGAGGACGGCAGCACGGGATTTGATCTGGTAAAAAAAATAAGACCCGATATTGTGCTCACTGACATCCGCATGCCGGGCATGGACGGCATTGCACTGCTCAAAGCTGTCAAACAGGCGTTTGCAGAGATAGAGGTGATCATGATCACGGGACATGGAGACCTCAAGATTGCCATTGAAAGCCTGAAAATGGATGCTGTGGACTTCATCACCAAGCCCATCAACAATGATATCCTTGAGATCGCCTTAAAAAGGGCCAACGACCGGATCACCACCCGCAGGCAGCTGGACCGATACACCCGGAACCTGGAAACCCTGGTGGAGGAGAAAACCCGGAAGCTGGCTGAATCTGAAAAACGGTATGTCCAGCTGTTCAATGAATCCCCCTCCTTTATCACCATCCAGGACAAAAATTTTCAAATTATTGAGTCCAACAACCGGTTCAAAGAGCAGTTCGGTGATGCCCCGCACATGTGCTGCTACCAGGTGTACAGGCAGCACACCACCCCCTGTGACAACTGTCCGGTGCAAAAAACCTTTGCCGACGGCAGATCCCATAACGCTGAGATGGATGTCACCCTCCAGAACGGCAGCACTCGTCATCTTTTCATACAGACCTCTGCCATTTTAGACGAACATGGAGATATCAGCCATGTCATGGAAATGTCCACCGATGTCACGGTGATCCAACAGCTCCAGGACCATCTGGCAGCCCTGGGCCTGCATATCTCTTCCATCTCCCATGGTATTAAGGGCATGCTCACCGGTCTGGACGGGGGGGATTATCTGATCAGATCAGGCCTTGAAAGACACGATTTCAGTCTGGTTTCAGACGGCTGGGAAATTGTAAAAGAAAAAATCTCCATGATCCGGCAGATGGTTTTGGATATTTTGTTTCATTCCAAGGACCGGCCATTGGATCTGCAGCCCGTATCTGTGTTTGATTTTATCCAGGAACTGGTCACCACCATGGATCCCAGGATAAAAAAAGCCGGCATCGAGCTTGTGCTCGATATTCCCAAACCCAGTGCCGACATCCGGGTCATGATGGATAGAACCTTGTTGTTTGCAGCCTGTCTGGCCATTCTTGAAAATGCCGTGGATGCCTGTGTCAGTGTAAGGGACCGGAAAAAAAAATTGAACATCCGGATACAGGCTGCGTTTACACAAAATCAGGCCCTGTTTAAAATCAGGGACAATGGAAAAGGTCTGGACAGAAACTACCAAAAAGAGATATTTTCCCTTTTTTATTCTGACAAAGGCAATAAAGGGACAGGTCTGGGGCTTTTTATCGCCCAGCGGTCAGTGAAGCAGCACCAGGGGGTGATCCATATCGATTCGGTGCCCGGGGAATTCACCGAATTTACCATAGCCATTCCCAAAAAAACATCTGACATTTGACACAAAAAGTTTTATTCTTATCATTATTAAAAAATTTGACTTCGTGAATGTGAAGCGCATTTAAAGGGGAGGGGATTTTATGGCAAAATGGATGACCATCAGTGATGCCGTGGATGCGTTTGACCTGTATGATCTGTTCAGTGAAATTGTGGATTCATACAACGAGGAGATGGATGATCCGGATTCCATTGCATCAGAACTCATGGATCTGCTGGAAGAGCATGAGGAGGAGTATGAATTTTTTGCCGACCCGGACGGAGATTACACGGAAAGTTTTGAAAGGAATCTGAGGGATGCGGTGTGGGCTGTTTTTGAGGAATACGGCCTGGGAGAATTGCCGTTGGATGAGTTTCCCGTGCCGGATGAGGATGATCTCACCGAGATCTATGAAGACAAGTTTGAAGATGGAATCAAGCCGCACAAAATAGATCTGGATGCCTACGAAGAAGGTGATCAGGAGGAAGAGGATGCAGATTAAGCAGTTCAGATACGGGGCTGACAACCTGGGATATCTTGTTTTTTGCCAAAACACAGGTGTGGCCGTTGATGCCGGTGCCGTGGAAGAGATCCTGGATTTTGTTCAAAAACATCGGATCAGCATCAGCCAGGTGACCAATACCCATCTTCACCCGGACCATACCAGTGGTAATGAACAGATAATCAAAAAAACCGGTGCTGTTTTTCTGGACTGCAAAAAATTTTATGACGGCCAGCAGATTCAGCTGGACAAAGAGGTGCTTAAAGTTATTGCCACACCGGGTCACACCAGTGATTCGGTGTGTTTTGCAGCAGATGGTTTTCTGGTGACAGGCGATACCCTGTTCAACGGCACAGTGGGCAATTGTTTTTCCGGGGATCTGACCGCTTTTTACCATTCGCTGAAAAAACTGTTGGCGTTCCCCCGTGCCACCCGGGTGTTTGCAGGACACGACTATGTGGCCGAATCTCTGGAAATTGCCGCAGCCCTTGACCCTGACAATCCAGATATTGCCCGTTACCTGGAAAAATATGATCCATTGTTTGTGACATCCACCCTGGCCGATGAACAGCTGGTCAACCCTTTTCTCAGATTCAACAGCGATGTCATGATCAGAAAATTAAAGCAGCGCAACTTTTCTTGCAGTACAGAAAAACAGCGGTTCATATCCCTGATGGAAGCGTTTTGACATGGAGGAGCCAAAAATACCCGTTATCTGCCGATTCTTGCAAAAGGCAGACACAAACGCCTTGATGGCCCTTTACAAAGATGCCGGATGGTGGGATGAAAAGTGTGAGCGGCATCCCATGTTCTTATCGCGTGTGGTGCCGGATTCCGCCCTGTTTGTGGGGGCGTTCTGCAAAAAAAATATGATCGGTATGGGCCGGGCCCTTTCGGATCTGACAAGTGATGCTTATATTCAGGATGTAGTTGTTTTGCGCGCCTTTCGCGGTAAAGGTATCGGTAAAATGATTATTGAAAAACTTATCACCGGCCTCAAAAACCATGGGGTTGACTGGATCGGCCTGATCGGGGAACCTGGTACCCGCAGGTTTTATGAAAATCTGGGATTCAGGGAGATGCAGGGCCATATCCCATACAGGCTAAAGGACTAATATATGTATAACAGGTGTGACACCTATGTTCCCGAACTTTATCAGACCATCAGCTTTCCCACTGCCGGCATGTTTGAACTGTCCGACCGGCAGATGGTGCAGATTTATATCGACAAATACGGGCCTCTGTCCTGTGAATATAATTTTGCCAACCTTTTCTGCTGGCAGGAGGCCTATCAGTATTCCTGGCGCCTGTACAAGGGGAGACTGGTGATTTATGACGGGGTGAACCAGTGTGGGTTCATGCCCCTGGGAGAACCTTTGCCACCGGATGAACTGGCTGAACTGGGCCGGGAACTTTTGCGCAACGGACTGGAACCCAATATCGGCCTTGTGCCGGAAACCTATGTGAAAACCTTTCCCCGGTGTGAGCAATATTTCTCCATTGAACCGAAACGGGACTTTGCGGAATATATCTATTCAGTAGACCGGCTGTGCCGGTTGAACACCCCCAGACTTCACAAGAAAAAAAATCTGATTTCACAGTTTGAACGGGCATATCCCGCCTATGCAGTGCAGCCGCTGGATGCACAAAACCGGGCTGCAGCCAGAGCCCTGTCCCAGGATCTGCTGCACAGGCAGGGGCCCCCCTCCCAAACCCTGATTACCGAACTGTCAGCCATGGAAAAAGCGTTTGACCATTTTGAAGATCTGGGGCTTGAGGGACTGGCCCTGCTGGTGGATCAGCAGATGGCCGCATTTTCCATTTTCAGCCCGCTGAACCATGACACCTATAATGTGCAGTTTGAAAAATCTGATTTTGATTACAAAGGAGCGGCCCAGGTGATCAACCAGCAGACCGCCCTGTATTTAAAAGACCGGTGCCGATACATCAACCGGGAACAGGACCTGGGGATCAAAGGCCTGCGCCAGGCCAAGATGTCCTATGAGCCTGAGACACTGCTGATCTCCCATACCCTTAAGCTCAGGCGCGATTGAAACCATAAAATGGCTACATGCCGGTTTTAAGCCGCTCCCAGTAGCGTTCATATACCAGGATGGCATCCCCCACATCGGTTTGAAACCCCCCTTTTTTTACATCTTTCAGGGCCGGAAAAATGGTGGGGTCGTTTTTCAACTGGTCAGGCATCAGGTTGACAGCTGTGCGGTTGGCCGGGGCGTATCCGATATATTCACACACCAGGACCGCGTTTTCAGGTTCCAGGATAAAATCGATGAACGCATGGGCCTCTTCTTTGTTTTCCGCACCAGTGGGAATCACCATGGAATCCACCCAGAAAATAGCCCCTTCTTCAGGGTAGGCATACCGGATGGCAGGAAATTCCCGGGCCGCCATATAGGCTTCCCCGTTCCAGACCATGCCGGCCCAGGCTTCCAGATTCAGCAAGGGCTGTTTGGGGGAGTCGCCTGAAAACACCCGGATATTTGGCATGAGCGACCTTATGGATTCATAGGCGGTCCGGATATGGTCAGGATCGGTTTCATTCACTGAAAATCCGTTGATGATCAGGCCGACCCCCAGTACTTCCCGCACATCATCATTCATGACCAGGCGGTTTTTGAACTCCGGCCGCCACAGGTCTTTCCAGGATGTCATGTTTTCAGGGGCCACCTGGTCACTGTTATATGCCAGGGCTGTGGAGCCCCACACATAGGGGATGGAAAACCGGTTGCCCGGGTCATAGGGCTTGTCCAGAAGCACAGGATCCAGGTGCCGGAAATTGGAGAGCGCATCATGGTCAATGGGGCTGAGAAGTCCTTCCCTGCGCATTTTGTGGACAAAATAGGTGGACGGGAACACCAGATCATACCCTTTGCCCCGGGTGAGCTTTACCTTGGCATACATGGATTCATTGCTGTCATAAGTGGAATAGACCACCCTGATGCCGGTTTTTTCCTGGAATGCGGACAACACCTCGTCAGGCATGTATTCGGTCCAGTTATAAATGTAAAGGGTTTTTGATCCGGCAGCAGCCAGGGCAGGGAACAGAAGCAGGCATAAAATGAGGGTCCATTTTTTCATCTTTTTTTCTCCTTTATGAGGAAATGGGCAGTCATCACCGCTGCCAGGGTTAATAAAAACAAAACAGTGCACAAGGCATTGACCTCCGGGGTCACCCCCAATTTTACCATGGAATAGATCTTTAAGGGAAGGATTTCAAATCCAGGCCCTGTGACAAAAAAACTGATGATCACATCATCCAAAGACAAGGTAAAGCTCAACAGCCATCCTGCCAGGACCGCCGGCAGGATCATGGGAAAAACAATCTTGAAAAACACCTCATGTTCTTTTGCCCCCAGGTCCCGGGCCGCATCCACCACTGCCGGATCAAACCCTGCGATCCGGGCGTGGATCAGCACAATGACAAAAGGCAGGCAGAAGGTGATATGTGCGGTCAGCAGAGTAAAAAATCCGGGCGTCACCCCTGCCAGGACAAACAGCATCAGCAGGCTGATGCCCATGACAATGTCCGGGCTCATCATCACAGAATACACCAGGCTGAAAAACAGTTTTCTGCCGGCAAACCGGTACCAGGAAACGGCAAATGCCCCCAGGGTGCCCATGGCTGTTGCTGCCAGGCTGGAAACCAGGGCCACGGTCAAAGAATTGACAAACGCATCCAGCAGCTGCTGGTTTTCCAGAAGACTGATATACCATTTAAAGGAAAATCCCTGCCAGGATGTGGTATATCTGGCCTGGTTAAAGGAGAACACCATCAGCACCAGCAGCGGGCCATAAAGAAAGGCAAACACTGCCCAGATCCAGGATATCCCCACCCACTTTCTCATGAGGCCTGGCTCCGGTCAAACCGGTTGGACACAAAAAAATAGATCCCCAGCATCAGGACCATAAGCAGCAGCAAAAACACACTGGCCGCGGAACCAAAGGGCCAGTTGACCGCAGTGAGAAACTGATTTTTAATAAAATTGCCCACCAGCATGGTTTTGGCACCCCCCAGAAGATCCGGGACATAAAACAGCCCCATGGCCGGAAGAAACACCATGATGCAGCCGGCCATGATCCCGGGCAGAGACAAAGGCAGCACCACATGCAAAAACACCTGGAACCTGCCTGCCCCAAGATCCCGGGCCGCTTCCATCAGGTGGATGTCCATTTTTTCCAGTACGGCATACAAAGGCAGGATCATGAAAGGCAAAAGGGAATAAATAAGGCCCACGTAAACGGCAAAATCGGTATACAGCATGGATACCGGGTCTGACACAAGGCCGGCAGCTGCAAGAGCGGCATTGATAAGGCCGTTGGCTTTCATTAAAATCACCAGTGCATAGGTTCTGATCAAAGAAGAGGTCCAGAAGGGAATGATTACCATCATGAGCAGCAGGGGCCGCATTTTTTGGGGTGCCCTGGACAGAAACCAGGCAAAGGGATAGCCGATACCCAGGCACAAAAGGGTGGTGTTAAGAGAGTAGACCAGAGAGTTGCCCAGGACCCTGGCATACACCGGATCCACCAGCTCCCGGTAATGGGCCAGGGTAGGGGGCCAGGTGAAAAAACTGCTGATATCTCTGGTCAGAAAGCTGATGACCACCACC
>JAIPDY010000054.1 GCA_021737445.1 Desulfotignum sp. | reverse complement strand
CTGAGCAGGATGGAAACCATTCAGGAAAAATGGCAGCACTGCCAAAATTCCTAAATGACTGTTTGTCCCTGGGCTTTACCGCTGCACAGTTGGCTGAGAAGCACGGATGACCGGATCCTTGATCCCATGGCCTGGGGTAGTACGACCCCGGATACCTATCTTCCCATCTCCCGCACCAGGCACAGCAGCCGGTCCCGGGTATTGCGTGCCGGGTCATCCAGGACCTTTTCAAACAACTGCTGCTTGATGCGGCCCACCTCAGGCCCCGGGGGTATTCCCAGAACCGCCATGATATCATGTCCCGTGACCGCCAGGTCGTCCTTTTGGAATGCGGACTGGCTGTTTCGTACGTCTTTGACTTTCCGGAGCCGGTCCCGGATATCGGCCAGGGTATAGGGGGCTTTGGCCAGATTGCCCTTTTTATCGGCGATGCGCATCCGCATGAAATCGTGAAACGCAAGATGGTTCTCAGCCAGGGCCACCAGGAGCCGCCGCACGGACTTGGGCCGGGTTTTTTGGGCCAGGGGCCGCATATGGCATTTTATCAGGGCAATGATATAGGTTGTTTCATCCGTGGAGAACCGGAGCCTGTTCAGGTCGGACATTATTAAACCCGTGCAGGTTTCATGGCCGTGGAACGTGATCCGGCCCTCCTTGATTCCCCGGGAGTCGATCTTGCCGGCATCATGCAGATAGCCGGCCAGTCGCAGCAGCGGGTGCCGGGCCGGCAGGGCATCCCCCACCAGCAGGCAGTGATCGAAAATGGTTTCGCCATGGAACGGTCCCCCGTCCAGGCCGTGACACCGGCCCAGGCTGGGCAGTATCCCGGCCAGAAGCCCGGTGTCATGCAGGTGTCGGAAAAACAGAGAGGGTTCTGGCAGGGCCATGGCCTTGATCAGTTCATTGCGGAGCCGCTCCCCCGGAATTTTGTTGACCAGGGAGCCGGCATGGTGCTCAATGGCGTTGCGGGCAGATGCAGAGAACCGGGCATCGAGACGGGCCGCAAACCGGCATCCCCGGATCATGCGCACGGGATCTTCCAGTATCCTTGCATCCGGGTCCCGGGTAAACCGAATCACCCGGTTTTCCAGATCTGTCCGGCCGTTGAAAGGATCCAGGAGCGTTTCTTTTACCGGATCCCATGCCATGGCATTGATGGTGAAATCGCGCATGGCCAGATCGTCGACGGGAAACCGGTTGGTTCCGGCCCGGGCAGATGCCACCTCGATGTGATCCACCCTGCAGACCGGAAAGGTTTTTCCCACGGTGCGTACCTTGTGATCGCCAAACAGGGCTTCAATCTCAGGTACAGGGGCATTGGTCAGAATATCCACATCTTGGGGCACGCTGCCCAGGCACAGGTCCCTGACCGCCCCGCCCGCCACCACTGCTGCAAACCCGTTTTCCCGCAGCCGTTCCAGGATGCGGCCTGCCGCTGCCGGTACCGATGCCCCAGTCAACGGCCGTGTCATTCCCCCCACCGGGGAACCAGGGTATGATCCACCCCCAGTCGATCCATGATCCGTGCCACCACCGTGTCCACCAGGGCATCCATGGTGGCGGGAAAGCTGTAGAACGACGGCATGGCCGGCAGGATCACAGCCCCGGCCCGGGCCAGGCGTGCCATGTTTTCCAGATGAATCAGGCTCAGCGGGGTTTCCCTGGGTACCAGGATCAGCCGGCGCCCCTCCTTGAGGGTGACATCACAGGCCCTGGTGATCAGGTTGCCGGCATATCCGGCAGCCACAGCGGCCAGGGTTTTCATGGAACAGGGGGCCACCACCATGCCGGCATGGCGAAATGATCCCGAAGCCGGCGGAGCAGCAATATCATCCTGGGAAAACACGGACAGGTTTTGCAGGGTTTCAGGCCCTACCCCGTATCCGGCCATAAACGCGTGAAACCGGGTTCCGGGATCATATCCCATCTCATGGGCCAGCACCTGGACACCCCCATGGGACACAACAACCATCACCTTCACCTTGTGTCTGAGCAGCAGGGCTGCCAGGCGTACCCCGTAGACAACGCCTGATGCACCGCAAATGGCCACGACATAAGGATAGGTGACCTCTTTTGGGCTCATGCTCCCCCCCTGAAAAACGCCTGGGCCAGAATGCCGGCAAACAGGGATATCGACACCGCAGAGTTGACGTGGAAAAATGCCATGTCAATGCGGGACAGGTCACCGGGTTTGACCAGGCGATGTTCCAGAACGATCAATCCGGCAATGGCGATCCAGAATATCAGAAACACCGGGTGCATGCCAAAACCCAGATACGTCGCAACCAGGCATGCCATGAAAATCCCGTGAAACAGCACTGAAATCCGCATGGCCCGGGCCGGCCCCAGATGTGCCGGAAGCGAAAACAGCCCCTGTTCACGGTCAAATTCGATATCCTGGCAGGCATATAAAATATCAAACCCGGCAATATAGAACCACAGGGCTGCCCCCAGGAAAACGATGCCCCAGTTGAGGGTGCCGGTGAGTGCCACCCAGGCCCCCACCGGCGCCAGGGAGATGGCAAATCCCAGCACCAGGTGGCAGTAGGGGGTGAACCGTTTGGTATAGGAATAGAAAAACAGCACCCCGAGCACGGGAAAAGACAGCCAGAAGCAAAGGGGAGACAACAGGGCCGCAGCCCCCACAAACACCAGGCTGGAAAGCACCACGAACACCATTGCCTCTTTTTGGGTCAGGATACCGGCCGGAATTTCCCGAATGGCGGTCCGGGGATTTTTTTTGTCAATATCCGCGTCAATGATGCGGTTGAATCCCATGGCTGCAGACCGCGCCCCCACCATGGCCGCCAGGATGAAAAACAGGTCCCATGCTGACGGAACATGGCTCTGCCAGGCCAGGACCACTGCAGACAAGGCAAAGGGGAGGGCAAAAATCGTATGGGAAAATTTGATCATTTTCCCGTAATCCAAAAATTTTTTTTTAAAAACATAGGTCATGACAGGGATTCTTTCAGTAAATACCGGCAACAGCCGTACCACAGCCGGGACAGATGCCGCCTTTTTTCATATGGCTGATGGTCTGATACCCCCTGCGCTCCACCACCAGGGCACCGCAGTGATGGCACCGGGTGTTTTCATGGGATGAGCCGGGCAGGTTGCCTGTATACACGTAGTAAAGCCCGGCTTTTTTTCCGATATCACAGGCGGCTTCCACGGTGGCAGCCGGTGTAGGGCCCCGGTCTGTCATGCGATGGGCCGGATGAAACCGGGAGACATGCCAGGGGGTTTCACGTCCTAAATCATCAGCGATGAACCGGGCCATGGCAGCCAGTTCACCCGGATCATCGTTTAATCCGGGGATCAGCAACGTGGTCACCTCCACCAGAACCCCGGCCTGTCTGAGGCGTTTCAGGGTTTGCTTCACCGGCTCCAGCCGGGCTTTGCAGTATGTCCGGTAAAATGCATCGTTGAATGCCTTGAGATCTACATTGGCGGCATCCAGGTATGGTGCTGCCAGAGTCACCAGGTCTTCACTCATGTAACCGTTGGTGACAAACAGGTTGAGCAGCCCACGCTTTTTTGCCAGCCGGGCCGTGTCAAAGGCCAGTTCAAAAAATACTGATGGCTCGGTATAGGTATAGGCAATGCTCTGACACCCGGCGGCCAGGGCATTGTCCACAATATCTGCCGGCGTCATTTTTCTGCCCATTATCAGGCTCTCTTTATTTCCGGATACCTGGGCGATATCGGCGTTCTGGCAGAACCTGCACTGAAAATTGCACCCTGCCGTGGCGATGGAATAGGAATAACTGCCTGGCTTTAAATGAAAAACAGGTTTTTTTTCAATGGGATCAACGCTGTGGGCAATGATCTTGTCATAGGTCAGGGCCATGAGCCGGCCGTTTTGGTTTTCCCTGACGCCGCAGATGCCCCTGCGGTCCGGATCCAGCACACAAAAATGGCTGCAGGTCCGGCACCGTACCTGGCGGTTTTCCAGTTTGTCATACAGGTAAGCTTGCATATCAATCCTCAGCCCTGGCCCGTGAGCTTGTGGTAACCAGCCCTGTGGCCGGTTTGTGCATTTTCTGTTTCTTTATTTTCAATGGCAGGGGCCGAACCCTGAATTTGGGCACCGGTTTGATGCGCACACCGATGAAGGTTCCAAAAAAGGATTTTTGCACCAGCCCGTTATTTTCGAACGCGGTTGCTATTTTTCCCCGGAAAAATGGAAACTGGAGTGTGGTCCGCCAATGCACGGGCACATCCCCCAGGATATTGAACAGCATCTGTTTGAGTTCCCATATGCTGAAAAACCGGGCATTGTTATAGATACTGGGGGAAAAAAACCCTTTGCACCGCCGGCAGATATTCACCGGCGCATAGCGGTTCAAAACCCCGATCACAACCCGGTCCTTGGCCACCCGGCAGGCCTCTTCAATGGCTTTGGCCGGACGGTCTGTGAATTCCAGGCTGGTGAAGAAAAAAGCGGTATCAAAGGCATTGTCTTCAAAGGGCAGGTCTTCGGCAGGACACCGGTGAAGGTCCACCCTTGTACCCAGCCGCTGACGGGCATTGTCCAGCATATAAGCGGACGGGTCAACACCGGTAAGGCTCATCCCCCGGTCCAGCAGGGGCACAAGGCTCATGCCCGTACCGCATCCGATGTCAAGGACCCGCTGACCGGACCGCAGATCCATCAGATCCAGGATCAGTTTGATTTCAAGATCAAGGCAATGGCGGTTGCCTGGCTCTGAAAACCAGGCATCATACTGATCTGCCTCTTTAAAATCAAACACATATCCCATAATCAGGCCTTTACTTTTAAAATTTTTTCCATGAGATCATCCACCGCCAGCACTGCAGGAGAATCATCCGGCAGTTCCAGCATGGAACGTCTTTGCATATCAAATTCCAGCAGATTGTCATCCTGGGGAATGGTACACAGCAGCGGTACCTTGATCTGCTCCACTTCATCCAAAAACGCCTGGTTCAACTTTTCCGGTGCCCGGTTGACAATCAGCCCCTTATGCCGGACATCCAGTTTCAGATCAGCCAGCATGCTGTCAATGCGGCCCACAGCCCGCAGGCCGCGCAGGGCATAATCGGTGACCATAAGCAGCATGTCCACCTTCCCGCTGGTCCGGCGGCTCAAGTGTTCCATGCCGGCTTCATTGTCCACCAGCAGGTACTGGTAATTGTTTTCCAGTTCTTCGGCAAACCGGTTCAATATGTTGTTGACCATGCAGTAACACCCCTGGCCTTCCTGGCGGCCCATGACCAGCAGATCAAAATTTTTATGTTCAATCAGCACCTGGTTCATGAGCATTTCCAGGTACAAAACCTTATCCATGCCAGATGGCACACCCTGGGGATCTTTCATGAAATCCTCCCGGATGTCACCCACTGTTTTTTCAATGGTCAGTCCCAGGGTTTCCCCCAGGTTACTGTTGGGATCAGCATCAATGGCCAGAACAGGACTGGTCACATTTTTTGTAAAATATCTGACAACCAGCGCGGAAACGGTTGTTTTCCCGACCCCTCCCTTGCCGGCCATGGCAATTACACAGCTCATAAACACTCCTGTATTCAGATTAAATTCATAATTCACTTAACATAACGCAATCTTTAAAAAAAGCAACACTGACAAAAAAAGGAAAAGGGGGGGAAGGGATAAAGTTATTTTATTTTTTTCCGGTACCAGTCAGAATCACCGTAAAGCGCATCCAGGCAATCCGGGCAGATACCGTGGCTGAAAGTCACCTGGGAGTGGGCTTCAAGATAGCTTTCCACCTGTTCCCAGAAACCCTGGTCATCCCGGATCTTCTTGCACCTGGAACAGATGGGCAGCAATCCCCTGAGTATCGTGACCTCAACATGGGTTCTGACCCGGGCCAGCAATTCCGCAGAATTAAAAGGTTTTGTTACATAATCCACCCCGCCTGCTTCAAACCCTTTTATCACATCACCTGGATCTGTTTTGGCTGTCAGGAAAATGATGGGAATATGGCGGGTGGCAAAATCTGTCTTTATCTTTTCACAGACAGTATACCCGTCCATCTCCGGCATCATGATATCCAGCAGGATCAGGTCAGGTTCATTTTTGCAAATAAAATTCAAGGTCTGCTGTCCGTTCTGGGCCACTGCCACGTCATATCCATTATCAGACAGCAGTTTTCCCAGAAACTGCAGGTTCCGGGGGTTGTCATCCACTGCCAGTATCAGCCGCTTTTTTCTCATCGCAGCTGATCTCCTGCCTGAGAATAAAGAATACGTTCCAGTTCGCGGTGAGTAAAATAGGGGTCATCATTTTTCAAATAGGGCAATACAATTTTTTTTCTGCGCAGCATGTCTTTTGAGATCTCACCAATAACCACGTCTTCCTGGAATTTTTTTGCTGAATAAATGGCCAGGCCAAAGGGGTTGATAATTTCGCTGCCTCCCCAGAAGTGATAGTTTTTTTTCAACTCAGGTAACCGGAACGCTTCGGGGAACTCGGTATCTCCATTTTTAAGGGCCCTGCACCGAACCTCTTCAGGGCCTTCTTCTCCCACCCGGTTGACACAGATATTGTAAATACCGAAAATCCGGGAATAAAACCGGTTGATAATTTCCCAGCTTTCAATATTGCTGAATTCATCTGCCATGGACCCTTCAGATGAATTGAATATGGAAAGAAAAATATCCGCTTTCTGGGCGATCCCCAGATAGGGCAGCGAAGGATGCCACAGATCATTGCAGATAAAAACGGCAATGTTCAGCCCGCACAGTCTGAATACCCTGATACGTTTTCCTGATGCAAAAAATTTGCGTTCTTCAAACACCCCGTAGTTGGGAAGATTCAGTTTCCGGTAGGCAAATTTGATCTCGCCGTCCACTGCCACCAGGGCAGAATTGTAAAAGTTCATGGACTGGGATTCTTCGATAAACCCCACCACTGCTGCTGTCTTCTTTGTGGCTGCTACGATGCGCCTGATCTGGGGAGAATCCATTTGCAGGGCTGCCTTGTGATAATTGAGGCCCACAAAATATCCGGTCAGGGCCAGCTCCGGAAACACGATGAGGCCTGCACCTTTTTCCCTGCAAACATTGATCTTTTCAATGGTATTCTCAACATTGGCTTTAACATCCAATAACACCGGGTTGGTCTGGCACATCGCTACTTTCATGTCACCTGTCCTCAAAAATCAGGTCCGGAAAATCCGGACCTGATTCATCAAACTCAAGGGGTTGTCAATCAGCAATCCAGAAGGGATATCAGCAGCCTTCACAGCTGCCGGACTCACACCCGCCGGCCCCGCAGTCTTGGGTATCCGGTTCCAGCCCGGTCTCTCTGACAGTAATGTCAAAGGTGAGGGTTTCACCTGCCAGCATATGGTTGATATCCATTTTGACCTTCTCGTCTGTAATCTCGGTCACAGTGGCAGGAACAGGCCGTCCCTGGGGGTCCTGAAGCTGAAGCACGATCCCTTCACTCAAAGGGATTTCTTCAGGAATCTGGGTTTTGGGAATGTCCACAAACGCATCTTCATGGCGGGGGCCGTATCCCTCTTCCGGCGGCACCTCAACAGTTTTGGATTCACCAGGCTTCATTCCCAGAACCGCATTGTCAAATCCCTGGATCAGCATACCAGCTCCCACGGTAAACTTCAGCGGGGTTTTTCCTTCAGATGTATCAAACACCGTGCCGTCCTGTTTTTTTCCTGTGTAATCTACAGAAATGGTATCGCCTGCCTTGATGGTGTCAGTCATTTTTAAAAAAATTCCTTTCAGGGCTTATTTTCCTGCCCCGGTCGCCGGCCTGTTGTTTATTTTTGGATTAAAAGGCCGGTCATTCAAATTATTTCCCTGGTACCTGTACCGGGAAAACGAACCTGTTTTTTAACATAAAACGTCAAACCGCACTTGTCCAATAAATTTCCTGTTTTTATACAGAGACGACATCTCCTGGGCCGGGTATGAACACCGCATACCCTTTTTGCTTCAGATGATCTGCAAAAGCCCGGCTCTGGGATGTTTCCCCATGTACAACAGCGATTTTACCGATGTTAAGATTGGATTGGGTCACAATTTTGTCCAGCTCATGTTTATCAGCATGGGCACTGAATCCGCCGATTTTTTCCACCCGGGCTGCCAGGGGATAGGATTTGCCCAGAATCTTGATCTCCGGGGGTTTTTTATCTGTATTGCCGGCCTGCGCCGCCTGGGCACCCAGCTCTTCGATCCGCCGGCCCAGGGTGTGCTCGGCCATGAATCCCACAATCAGAATGGTGTTTTTGGGATCGTGGATCTTGTACCGCAAATGGTGGAGTATCCGGCCGGCCTCGCACATGCCGGAAGCGGAGATCACCACATGGGGGGTTTCGTCCCGGGTCAGGGCCATGGACTCCTCAACCGTCTGCACAAACCGGATCTTTTCAAAGTAAAACGGATTCAGCCCTTTTTCCAGAAACGCGGCATGGGTTTCCCTGTCATAGGTTTCCGGGTGCTCCCCGAACACCCGGGTCAGATTGGATGCCAGAGGACTGTCCACATAGATGGGCAGCCGGGGCACCTGACCGGATTCATACAATTTGTGGAACACGTAAATCAACTCCTGGGTCCTGCCAAAGGCAAAAGAAGGAATAATCAATGATCCGCCCTGCGCAACGGTTTGTTGCAGCACTTTTTTCAAACTTTTCTCCAGATCCGCCACCGGACCGTGTTCTCTGTCGCCATAGGTGCTTTCCATGATCATCAGATCGATATCCCGGTCCTCTTCATCAAACACCAGGGTGGGATTTTTGAGAATGGGTTTGTTAAACCGCCCCACATCACCGGTATACAAAATTTTTCTGGCCCGCTTGTTTTCCGTGACAGTAATCACGGAAAACGCCGATCCCAGAATATGGCCGGCCACATAAAACTTGACGTTTGTGTTCCGGCCGATGGACAAAGTATGTCCGAAAGGATAGCCGTCGATATAGGAGAGGGACTGCCTGGCCTGCTCCTGGGTGTACAAAGGCACAATGGTGTCAAGTCCGTGTTCCTTCTGAAGTCTGGCAATGGCCACCTCATCCAGGTCATAGGGATTTTTTTTCAACAGTTTTTTGATCTGTGATTTTTCCCTGTTGGTGAGTTGCTGGTTCCGTTTTTTTTGCTCCTCCTGAAACAGAAACGACCGCAAAGATTTATAGTTGAGGTACTGGGCATCGGATTCCTGGATATGGCCGCTGTCCAGAAGCATGTAGGCCAATGCGCTCTGGGTGGGCCGGGTGGTGATGATGCGGCCGGAAAACCCGGCCTGGGTCAGCATGGGAATCCGGCCGGAATGATCGATATGGGCATGGGAAAGCACCATGCTGGTAATTTTGGCAGGGTCCACCGGAAAGTGACGGTTTTTTTCATTGCTCTGTTTTCTCCGGCCCTGAAACATGCCGCAGTCCATGAGTATCCGGTCTTCACCGGTATTGAGCAGATGCATGGAACCTGTTACTTCACCGGCTCCGCCCAGAAATTGACATTCCATTTTGACCCCTCTTTCTTTCAGTTTTCCGTTTGAAGTTTCAAGCCTGACCGGCGCAGATCAGGCAGTCACATTTGGCAATACAGGGATTGATTCTATTGAAACACTTTTTTGAGCAGGTCTGTGGTACGTTTCACCGGATTCGTGCGGATGGCAGCCTCTTCTTTGGCCATATAATGGAAAATGCCGTCCATACCTTTGTCCACCACATGATCGGTCAGATCCGCCTTCACGTCCGGCACAAACGGCAGGTTCGCGTATTTTCCCATCATGCGGTCATAGGACTGAACCGCCCCCACCTGTGACAGGCTGTCATCCACCACAGGTGCCATGGCATCTGCCAGTTCCGGAGACATGGTTTTTTTGAAATATCGGGTGGCGGCATCTTCGGGCCCGTTGAGAATCTCTCTGGCATCCTCGAACGTCATCTGGGAGATGGCGTTCACAAACAGGTCCCGGGCCCTGGGAGCGGCAGCTTCCGCAGCCCGGTTCAATTTCAGCTCCAGATCACCGGCAAAAGATCCCATGCCAACCTTGTCCAGGGCATTTTTCACTGTGGCCAGTTTTTCGGGCAGGGGGATATGGATCTGCGGATCCTTGAAAAACCCGTCGGTCTGTCCCAGCTGCTGCACCACATTGCCGGATCCCACTGTCAAAGCTTCCTTGAGACCGGCGATAACATCAGCCATGGGCAGCCGGGTGGTTGTGCCTGACACAGCCGTTTTTTCATCCCCCTGGCCAAAGGATTTCAGCGCATCAGTCCCTTTTTGCAGCCAGGAGCTGGATGCCATGGCAACGCCTGCGGTCATGACCAGAAACAGACACATCAGATATACGCGAATACGTTTCATAACATTTTCTCCTTCAATTCTGGTACCGCATCAATTTTTAAGGCCGGGCATCAACCCTTTCAACACTTTTTTCCCCTCTTCCTCCAGGGATTTTACGTCGGTGGCCGGCAGTTTTTTTGTATCGATCATCTCCTTGACCTTTTCCGTATCCGGCAGCCCGCTCCCCAGCATTCCTGCCAGGTCCGGCCGGATTTTGGGGGATGCAAACGATCCTGTGACCAGCAGCGGCACCATGATGCCTGATCGATCCATGGTGTCACCCTGGCCTTTCAGGGTTCCCACCAGCTTGGGCTCCACCCGGAAATCCAGTTCTTCTTTCATCAGATAGGCCTTGCCAGCCGCATTGACCCGCAGAAGCGGAGATTTCAGGCCGGCGTCATTCACATGAAAAATCCCCTGCCCCACGGAAAAAGGGACTGTCAACTCGGCAAAGTCGGTTCTGGGTTTTTCCGCAGTCTGCTGACCCAGCCCTGCTTTGGCAGCGGCATTGCGCACCATGCCGGCGATATCGATGCCTTCAATGGCCCCGTCTGTAAATGTCAATTGTCCCTTGCCGTCCAGGCTTTTTTTGATTTGATCCGGTGTGCTGCCGGCCATGGCCAGGGAGACGTCCGCAGTCAATGTACCGGAAATCAGGTCTTTGGCCACTGCATCCCGGATCAGGGGACCGGCCTGAACCCCGTTTAAATCCAGGTTTATGCGGGTTTCAGGTTTTTTTTGCCGGACATCGATCCCCAGTGCGGATGCAAGGCTGCCCTGGTACAGATTCATGGATAAAGGATCCACTGCTATCTGACCGTTTCTGGCAGTCACATGGGCGGCAATATCTGAAACTGTCACATTGGCCGCTTTCATATGCCCGATCTTCAGTTTTCCATCCAGCACCAGTCTGCGCAAAGGTCCATAGTCGGGTGCAGCACCCGGGGCAGCTTCTTTTTTACCATCAGACGACGGAACCCCGGCTTTGTTTTTTTCCTGTGCCGGCGGCAGGTACCGGTCCAGGTCGATCCGGTCCAGGGCCAGGTCAAATACGACATCCGGCTTTTCAAACGCTTTTGCCTCCCCACTGAACGTCAAAAAGGAGTCATCCAGGGTCAATTGCCCGCTGGTCAGGGAAACCGCAGATGCCCCGCCGGAAATGTTTGCCTGCATGGCTATTTTTTCAAACACGGCCGGATCTGCGGTTTCCATGAAAAAGGGCTGATCCAGTTCAGCCATGAGCTTTCGCAAAGAAAACGGGGCCACATCCAGGGCCATGTTTGCCTGTGGACGATCTGACAGACCCACAAGCTTGCCGGCCAGCTTCACATCCATCATCCCCAGGGCTTTCAATACCAGATCAAAGTCGATATCTGACTTGCCCGGATTTTTTCCCACAGGGCCGATTTTGCCTTTTAAAGACAACGGTTTTCCATCCACACGGGACGAGAGGTCTATCTTTACCGGCTTGTCCAGACTGATATCCCCCAAGGTCAGATTCAATTCGGTAATCTGTTTTTCCAGGCCGGCCGCCTTGTCAGCAAAAACAATCTGTCCGTTGCGAATGGTGAAATCCCCCACCATCAGAGATTCAATGGGCAGAGCCGGATCTGTTGAACCGGTTTTTTCTTCGGCCGGTTTTTTTTGAGCGCCGCGTTCATCTGCTTTGCCCAAACCTTCCCAGTTGGCCCGGCCATCTTTTCTGCGCTCAAAAAAAATCTGCGGGGTATCCACTACAAAGGTGTTGATCTCGATACGCCGGGACAGCAAAGGCATCACCTTTAGCCGCACCTCAAACTGGTCCACCACCACCATATCCTTTGCAGCAAATCCTTCCGGGCTTCCCAGATGAAGGTCTGACAGCCGGACCCCTACCCAGGGGAATATTGACACATCCATGTCATCGCCCATGGTAAAGGATCTGCCGGTCTGCTGTGTTACCAGTTCTTCCAGTCCGCGTTTATACTGATGGAGATCCACAAACATGGGAACCAGCACAATTGCAGCCACCACCAGCACCACCAGGGCTGCCATCATCCCCAGAATCCATTTTATCAACCGGTTCACAATTTTTCTCCCTTCATTTCCATATGTTGAAATAGCGCATATTTTCAAGGTAGTGCAGGCCGGCCGGTTCGACCGCGTTAAAGCGCTGCCAGGGCCGCGTCGTAATCCGGTTCATTTTTGATGTCATCCACCAGCTGAGAATACACCACCTGGTTGTTTTCATCCACCACAATCACCGCCCGGGCGGTCAGCCCTTTCAATGGCCCGTCCAAAATCAGTACACCGGCATTTTTGGGAAAACCGGCATCCCGGAACAGGGAGGCGGACACCACATTGTCAATGCCCTCAGCCCCGCAGAAACGCTTATGGGCAAAGGGCAGGTCCTGAGACAGGCAGATCACCCGGGTGTTTTCAAGGGCAGCGGCTTTTTCATTGAATTTGCGCACTGAGGTGGCGCATACATCCGTGTCGATGCTGGGAAATATGTTCAGAACCTTGCGTTTCCCCTCAAAGGATTTGAGAGTGATTTCAGACAGATCCTGGTTAACGGCGATAAAATCGGGTGCAGCAGTACCCTTGACCGGAAATTCACCTGCCAGAGAAACCGGGTTGCCTGCAAGTTTGGTAGAAGCCATGGGAGTTCTCCTTTCTGCTTGAAATGAATCATTATAGGCGGGGATTCTATTGAAATCCACCCGTTTTTCATAAATCTCAGGATTATGCAGTTAAGCTGCATGTTTGATATTGTAATCTGTTTCTGGATTTTTTCAACGCATTATCTGTTTTTAGATACAGTACCACGGCATTTGGGGTCGGATTTCAAGGAAAGGGAGATACGTTTTGCCGGCACATCAACATCCAGCACCCGGACCTGCACCTGCTGTCTCACAGTGACAATGTCGCTGGGATCTTTGACAAACCGGTCCGCCATCTGGCTGATGTGCACCAGGCCGTCCTGGTGCACCCCGATATCCACAAATGCCCCGAACGCCGTGATATTGGTTACAATGCCGGGTAACCGCATGCCGGGTGTCAGGTCTTCCATTTTATGAACGGAAGGATCAAAGGCAAAGGCCTGGAAAGGCTGTCTGGGGTCCCGCCCCGGCTGCACCAGTTCCGACAGAATATCCATGAGGGTGGGCATGCCCAGGGTGTCGGAGATATAATCATCCGGATCGATCTGTTTAATCCGGACCGGGTTTTTGATCAGGTCCCGGGGTGTACATCCCTGGTTTCGGGCCATTCTTTCAACAACTCGATAGGATTCCGGATGGATGCCGGACGCATCCAGGGGATTGTCTCCCTGGCGGATCCGCAAAAATCCGGCAGCCTGCTCAAAGGTTTTAGGCCCCAAGCGGGGCACCTGCAAGAACGACTGCCGGGTCAAAAACGGACCGTTTTCCCGGCGGAACCGCACCAGGCCGGCGGCAATGGTATCGTTCAACCCGGCCACCCGGGCCAGCAGCTCCCTGGACGCAGTGTTGACCTCCACCCCCACCTGGTTCACACAGATTTTCACGGTATCATCCAGGGCCTGGTGCAACTGTTTCTGGTCCACATCATGCTGATACTGGCCCACCCCTATGGATTTGGGATCAATTTTCACCAGTTCCGCCAGAGGATCCATGAGCCGTCTGCCAATGGAAACCGCGCCCCGCACAGTGATATCCTTATCCGGGAACTCCTGCCTGGCAATGTCTGAGGCCGAGTACACCGATGCCCCGCTTTCATCCACCATCACGATCTCCACAAAGCCAGGCAGTGGCAGTCCCCTGACAAAGGCCTGGGTTTCCCTGCCGGCGGTGCCGTTTCCCACTGCCACCGCCGCAATTTTATACTGCTGCACCCAGTCAACAATTGTCCGGCCGGCCTGCTCCCCGGCGCGCTCCCCAGTGTGAGGAAATATCACCCCATGGTGCTGCAGGTCTCCCTGGGCATCCAGGCAGACAATTTTGCACCCGGTTCTGAACCCCGGATCAATGGCCAGTATCCGCTTTTCTCCCAGGGGCGGAGACAAAAGCAGGTCTTTAAGATTTCTGGTAAATACCTTGATGGCCTGGTGGTCAGCTGCAAGCTTCAGGGTCTGGAAACACTCTTTTTCAAGGGATTTTCCCAACAGCCGCTTATATGCATCCTGGATGGCTGTCTGCACCTGATCCCGGCAAAGGGAAGCATGGTTTTTGAGATAAAACCGTTCCATCATGGATATGGCTTTTTCCGGATCAACCAGGACATGAAGGGTGAGAACGCCTTCATTGCTGCCCCGGAACATGGCCAGGGTCCTGTGGGAAGGGGCCTTAAAGGCTGGTTCTGACCAGTCAAAATAGTCTTTAAATTTGGCACCACTCTTGTCTTGCCCCTTTTTCACCCGGGACTGGAGCACCCCTTGTTTTTCAAACAGGCGGCGCACCGAACTACGGACCTTTGGGTCTTCATTCACTGTTTCAGCAATGATATCTCTGGCACCGGCCAGGGCGTGTTCAATGGTATCAACCCCTTTGCCGGAATCCACATATTTTGCTGCTTCTGCGGCAGGGTCTTTATGGGACTGGGCAAGCAGAAAATCCGCCAGGGGTGCCAGGCCTTTTTCTTTTGCCGCCATGGCCCTTGTCCTTCGCCTGGGCCGGTATTTTTCATACAGATCTTCCAATACCGTCATGGTGCCGGCAGCCCTGATCGCCTGTTCCAGTTTTCGGGTCAGCAGCTGCCTGTCATCCAGGGATTTGAAAATAGCGGTTTTTCTGGCAGTCAGTTCTCCTAATGCCTGATACCGGTCCCGGATCAGGGTGATGGCCACCTCATCCAGGGAACCGGTTTTCTCTTTTCTGTACCTGGCGATAAAGGGAATGGTGGCTCCCTGGTCCAGAAGCGCTACCACGGCGGTTACCTGTTTTCCAGTCAGTCCGGTTTCCCGGCTGATGACAGCAATATCATTCATGGGATCATCTATGAAAAAAGGAAGCTCTGTTGACAGCATCTGATGGTTGTCTCCGCTTTAAAATTTTTTATTATATGAGTTCTAAAATTGGATTGCAATTTTTTTCCTGTCATTAAATCCATGGGATGATCAGGGCAGATCGGCAGGATGCCGCCCCTGGTAGGGGTACCGCTGTACAGGTCATTCCCTGGTCACCCTTCAGGGTTTCCGCTGTCTAAGAGATCCCTGGCCCTGCTTCGCCATTCAGATTTTTCGTTATGAAAATAATTTCCAGCTCCCCCTGTGCATGGAGGAACCAGGCCTAAAATTTCATCCCCGCTTACCTCTGCCATCAACCACTAGTGCCGGGGGGTTCCTGTGGGTTGAATCCCATTCTGACGCGTTTGCTACATGGAGTTGGGCATGGCGGAGCGTTAAGAACGGCAAATTGTTTGAGGACATACCTGCCCGCAGTTTTTGCCGTTCAGCGCAGCCATGCCCTACTCCATGTCAAACGCGGCAGAGGGTGAAACCCACAGGAACCCCCCGGC
>JAIPDY010000053.1 GCA_021737445.1 Desulfotignum sp. | reverse complement strand
TGCCGTAATAATCCACTCTCACATTATCCAGCATAGACTGGGATGCCCTGCCGGTACGAACCTTTCCCATTTCCTTGACAAAGACGTTTTCGGTTTTTTTCATCCGGTCTCTGCTTTCTTCGATCAATTCATTTATCATATGAGGTCACCTTTTTGGGGAAGGTGGGGTCAGGCTTAGCTTATTGTGGTCCTTTGCAATAAGCCAATAAGCCAAGCCTGACCCCACCGACGTTATTTTATCCTGGTACCGACATCCTCTCCCATAACCGCCCTGCAGATGTTGTCAGCCTTATGCAGATCAAACACCTGGAGGGGCAGATCATGCTCCATGGCAAGTGAAATGGCGGTCATGTCCATGACATGGAGCTGTTTTTCGATCACCCGCATATAGGACAGTTCATCAAACAGGACCGCATCATCATGAACCACCGGGTCCTTGTCATAGACCCCGTCCACCTGGGTGGCTTTGAACAGGATCTGTGCCCGGATTTCATGGGCCCGGAGCACTGCTGCAGTATCTGTTGTAAAATATGGATTTCCCGTGCCTGCCGCAAAAATTACCACCCGGCCTTTTTCCAGGTGCCGGATCGCTTTTCTGCGGATAAACGGTTCAGCTATCTGGTCCATGCGGATGGCAGACTGTACCCGTGTGGGGACACCCCGCTTTTCAAGGGCATCACACAGAGCCAGAGAGTTGATCACAGTGGCCAGCATGCCCATGTTGTCTGCGGAACTTCTGTCCATGCCTGCGGAACTGCCTGCCACCCCCCTGAAGATGTTTCCGCCCCCCACCACAACGCTGATCTCAACATTCAGGCGGGCAACCTTGGCAATCTCCTCTGCCACATAATGAATCATCTCCGGGGTGATGCCAAAGCCCTGATTTCCCATCAGGGCTTCCCCGCTCAGCTTGATCAGAATCCGTTTAAACTCAGGCAGGTTGTCCAAGATATTTATTCTCCTATCTGGAAGCGTGCAAATCTTCTGATCTGAATATTTTCACCGATCTTGCCGATGGTTTCTTTTACAACATCTTCAATAGTCTTCTGGGGGTCTTTAACATACTGCTGGCTCATCAGGCAGACCTCTTTGTAGAATTTTTCCACCTTGCCGTCAACAATCTTGTCAATGATATTTTCAGGCTTGCCCTCTTCTTGCATCTGGGCTCTGAAGATCTCACGTTCTTTTTCCACCACGCTGCTGTCCACATCCGCCGGGGTCAGGCCGGCAGGGTTGGCAGCAGCAATATGCATGGCAATATTTTTGGCAAACTCCACAAAATCATCGGTTTTTGCCACAAAATCGGATTCGCAGTTTATTTCAACCAGCACGCCCAGTTTGGCGCCGGTATGGATGTAAGAATAGATAATGCCTTCCGAGGTGGAGCGCCCGGCCCGTTTGGCAGCCTTGGCCAGACCTTTTTTGCGTAAAAGGTCAATCGCCTTTTCCATGTTGCCGTCTGCTTCGGCAAGTACCCGTTTACAATCCATTATACCGGACCCGGTTGCTTCACGGAGTTCCTTTACCATTGCTGCGGAAATGTCAGCCATTTTTATATTGCTCCTCTTAAATTGTCGTTATTCAGTTTCAATTGTTTCTTCAACAGGTGCCGCAGGTGTCGTTTTCCGTTTGATCTTTTCCACAACCGGCCCGTCAGTACCGTCAGATACCACTTCAATGGCGATTTTCTGGTCCCCTGTTTCTGTATCATCTTTTCTGTCGCCATCAGCCTGGGCCTGCATTTTTTCTTCATAGATCTGCCGGCCTTCAATGCAGGCATCTGAAATGCGGGAGGCAAACAGGCGGATCGACCTGATGGCATCATCATTGCCTGGGATCACATAGTCAATATCATCCGGGTCGCAGTTGGTATCCACCACCGCCACAATGGGAATACCCAGGCGTTTGCCCTCTTTTACCGCAATGGCTTCATTTTTGGGATCAATAATGAAAATAGCGGAAGGCAGCCGTTTCATGTTGCTGATGCCGCCGATGGCAAACTCCAGTTTTTCTTTTTCCTTGAGCATTTTGGACTGCTCTTTTTTGGGATAGTTTTCAAGGGTGCCGTCATTTTCAATGGAATTTAAAAAATGAAACCGGTTGATGTTGTTCTTGATGGTCTGAAAATTGGTGAGCATACCACCCAGCCACCGGTTTTCAACATAAAACATCTCAGCCCGGTTGGCTTCTTCATAGATAGCTTCTGATGCCTGTTTTTTGGTCCCCACAAACATTATATCCTTGCCTTCTGCCGCAATGCCCTTGATAAAGTCATGGGCCTGTCTGAACAGTTTGACGGTCTGCTGCAGGTCAATGATATAAATTCCGTTTCTGGCCCCGAAAATATACTTTTTCATCTTGGGGTTCCAGCGTTTGGTCTGGTGTCCGAAATGCACACCTGCTTCGAGCAGTTCTCTGATGGTAATGTAAGACATTTGTTCTCCAAATCATCTAATGGTTTTGTTTTCCTTCACCCATTTCATTCCCGGAAATCAACTTTGTGAAAAGCACCCGATACCAGGTCCATGGGTGTGTGTTTTATTCATTCTGACAAAATCCTATCGTATATATCAAAGACTGGTCAATTAATCAATTTTTTTTTTCAAGATGCACTACCCGGTCGTGCCCTGCCAGGTCCTGTATAAATACCATGCCGCCATATGCCGTGCAGCTCTGTGCAGCTGCGGTTACCCCGTCCTTCTGATCAAACCCCATTTCCAGAACAAGGTGACCGCCGGGCACAAGGTGATCACAGGCACCTGCCATGATATCCCGGATGCTGTCCAGGCCATCATCTCCTCCGTCAAGGGCTGTCACCGGTTCATGGTTTTTTATCTCCGGAGCCAGGCCGGTAATATCGCTGGTGGGAATATAAGGGGGATTGGACACAATGACATCAAAAAAAGGACGGGGGTTCAAAGGATCAAGCCAGGACCCCTTAAAAAAATGGATATCCAACGCCCCTGCACGGCAGGCATTTTTCCGGGCCATATCCAGGGCTGCCCCTGAAATATCGCCGGCGAAAAACCGGTTGCAGGGCCGTGATTTTGCCAGAGACACCACAATGGCACCGGAACCGACCCCCAGTTCCAGAACGGTTTTGGGACGGCCTGGTTCCCGGTCCAGAATTTCAAGTGTGGTTGTCACCAGGGTTTCTGTATCCGGCCGGGGGATGAGCACACCGGGACCCACCTGGAAACTGGATTCAAAAAAAGCTTTTTCTCCTGTGATATAGGCCACGGGTTCCCGGTTTTTGCGCCGTTTAATCAACGACTTGAACCTGGTCAGTTCCTCTTTTTCCAGAGGGCGGTCGTGCTGAAGATACAGGTCCAGGCGCCGCACCCCCAGGCAGAACCCCAGCAGAATTTCAGCGGTCAGACGGGGGCTGTCAATTTTGTGCCTGGTAAAATAGGTTTGGGTCCAGGATATCAGCTTGAAAACAGTCCATTCCATTACGCAAAGGTGTGGCTGTCCTGTAAGGCCTGGGCCTGGTGATAGGTTTTTAATTCATCGACAATACCCTGAATATCGCCCTCCATGATGCTGTCCAGTTTATACAGGGTCAGTCCGATGCGGTGGTCTGTCATCCGGCCCTGGGGGAAATTATAGGTCCGGATGCGGCCGCTTCTGTCCCCGGTTCCCACCTGACCTTTGCGGTCAGCGGCCCGCCTGGCATCCTCTTCTCTTACCCTGGCATCCAGTATCCGGGATTTAAGAACGTTAAGGGCTTTGGCCTTGTTTTTGTGCTGGGATTTTTCATCCTGGCAGGTGGCTACCACACCGGTGGGTACATGGGTCACCCTGACAGCAGAATCGGTGGTGTTCACAGACTGACCCCCGGGGCCTGAGGCCCGGAACACATCCACTTTGATATCTGCCGGATTGATTTCAATATCAATATCTTCAGCTTCAGGCAGTACCGCCACAGTCACAGCAGAGGTGTGAATCCGTCCCTGGGTTTCGGTTTCAGGCACCCGCTGCACCCGGTGGGTGCCGCTTTCATATTTGAATGCACCAAATGCCCCCCTGCCCTGGACCAGGCAGACGATCTCCTTGAAGCCGCCGGCACTGGAATCATTCTTCTCAATGATATCAGTTTTCCAGTTTTTATTCTCAGCATACCTGGAATACATGCGGAAAAGATCTCCGGCAAAGATGCCGGCCTCTTCTCCGCCGGTGCCGGCCCGGATCTCCAGAATCACATTTTTGTCATCCCTGGGATCTTTGGGCATCAGCAACAAATTGAGCTTTGATGTCAGGGTTTCCGCTTTTTTTTCCAGGGCGGCTATCTCTTCTCTGGCCATGGCCCGGATCTCCGGATCAGAATCCTTGAGCAGATCCCGGGCTTCTGCAAGCTGGGACAGAACCCCTTCATAGTTTCTGAAAACCGGAACAATCCGGTTGAGTTCCCCGTGCTCCTTAACATATTTCTGGTATTTTTGCTGGTCTTTGATCACCTCAGGATCACTCAGGAGGTGCTCCAGTTTTACATACCGTTCTTCAATGCCTTTTAATTTTTCAATCATGGCTTGAAAATCCAAAAGGGGTGCCCATGGCAACCCCCTTTTTGCAAGATTCCAATGATATAAAGATTAAACCAGTTTGGTTGCATCAAAGTTGGCATATTTTCTTTTAAACCGGTCTATACGTCCTGCTGAATCCACCAGTTTCTGTTTTCCGGTAAAAAACGGATGGCAGCTGGAACAGATTTCCACCTTGATATTCTCTTTGGTGGAACCCACTTCAAAGCTGGCACCGCACGCACAGGTGGCGGTGGTTTTTGCATATTTCGGGTGTATGTCTTTTTTCATTTTTCCTCATTGCTCCTTACAACATCTGCCTTTTGACACAAGGCATTTGATTCATAAAAAAAATTGGGCTCAAGAATTCATCAATTCAAGAAACTCTTTATTATCCTTTGTTCCCTGCATTTTTTCAAGTAAAAACTGCATGCTGTCCACAGAATTTAGACTGGACAGCAGTTTTCTCAATATCCATACCCGGTTCAATGTCATGGGATCCAGGAGCAGTTCCTCTTTTCGGGTGCCGGATCTGTTTATGTCAATGGCGGGAAACACCCGCTTGTCTGACAGTTTTCTATCCAGGACCAGCTCCATGTTGCCGGTGCCCTTGAACTCTTCAAAGATCACCTCATCCATTCTGCTGCCGGTTTCCACCAGTGCGGTGGCGATTATGGTCAGGCTGCCGCCGTCTTCAATATTCCGGGCCGCGCCGAAAAACCGTTTGGGCCGATCCAGGGCATTGGAGTCCACGCCGCCGGACAAAATTTTTCCTGACGGGGGCATAACCGCATTATAGGCTCGGGCCAGGCGGGTGATGGAGTCTAAAAGAATGACGACATCATGGCCCTGCTCCACAATTCTCTTGGCTTTTTCAATCACCATTTCCGCCACCTGCACATGGCGTTCCGCCGGTTCATCAAAGGTGGAACTGATCACTTCCGCATCCACGGACCGGGCCATGTCCGTTACCTCTTCAGGCCGTTCGTCGATGAGAAGGATCATGGGAACGATATTTTTATGGCCCTTGATCATGGAATTGGCAATATTCTGGAGAAGCATGGTCTTACCGGCCTTGGGCGGGGAAACGATCAGCCCTCTCTGGCCGAATCCGATGGGTGACATCAGGTCAATGACCCGCATGGAAAAATTATCTGATTCCGCCTCAAGGTTCATTTTCCGTTCCGGATACAACGGCAGCAGGTTGTCAAACAGAATGGTTTCAGCCGCCATTTCCGGGCTCTGGAAATTAACCGCTTCCACCTTTAGCAGGGCAAAATATCTTTCTGATTCCTTGGGCTGCCGCACCTGGCCGGAGATGGTATCACCGGTTCTCAGGTTAAAGCGCCGGATCTGGGAGGGAGACACATAAATATCATCCGGACCGGGCAGATAATTGTAGCCGGGTGCCCGCAGGAACCCAAACCCGTCCGGCAGAATCTCAAGGGTGCCTTCCCCATATACCTGACCGGTCTTTTCAATATTGGCCTGGAGCAGTGCAAAAATCAGTTCCTGTTTTTTTAATCCGCCGATTCCTTTGATATTGTTTTCTTTTGCAAGCTTGGTCAGCTCACTGATCTTCATTTTATTAAGCTCTACAAGGTTCATTCGCACTCCCGAATTTTTTTTGATTTTTCGTATTCCGGCATGGTTTTTATGTTTCCGGCAAGAATCATTGGCACGGATCGGTTTTGTTTATACAGGATACCTTTCGATGGTCTGATAATCTCAAAACAAATGTGGAAAAACAAACAGTATGGCTGGTATTTTGAATAACTACTGACTAATAGTGCATTAATTTTTTCTTGTCAAGAATTCTTTTTCAGGAACAGGCCATCATATTGACTTATAATACGCAGGTATGATATTTTTCACGCCTGTTTTGAGCAGATCATATCATGACAGGGTCAAACCATTTGTATAACCACCCTTCGGCTCTGTCTTGCCAATACCTTAACAATCAAGAAAGGAAAAATCAGCCGTGGAAAGAACATTGTCCATTATCAAACCGGACGGGGTTGCCAAAAATATCATTGGTGACGTCATCAAACGCTTTGAAACCGCCGGCATCAAAATTGCCGCCATGAAAATGCTCCAGCTGACCAAATCCCAGGCCCAGGGGTTTTATGCGGTCCACAGGGAACGCCCGTTTTTTGACAGCCTCACCGATTTCATGACTTCAGGCCCCATCGTGGTGATGGTGCTCGAAGGTGAGGATGCCATTGCCAGAAACCGCAAACTCATGGGTGCCACCAATTTCAAGGAAGCTGAAGAAGGCACCATCCGCCGCGAATATGCCACCGACATTGAAAAAAATGTGGTGCATGGATCAGATGCCCCTCAGACCGCTGCTTTTGAGATCGGTTACTTTTTCAACAACCTGGAAATCCAGGCCCGGTAGGTCTGCCAGACTCTGACCGGCAGCATTCCCGGTTCACCCGCCTGTCCCTGTAAGCGCAGCCGCCATTGGGGCTGCGCTTATTTTTCATCTGTCTCCGGCAAATAATTCATGCTGCCGGTCCGGTATCCGTCCATGTCCATGCTCACAAAAGCAAATCCCATGGGTTTTAAGGCTGCTGAGATCTGCTGGCGCACCCGCATAATGGGAACAATGGATTCTTCATCGGTTTCAATCCGGGCCATTTTGCCATGGCACCGGACCCGTATATGGACAAAACCCAGGGATTTGATGAAAGATTCCGCCTTTTCAATGCGAAGAAGCGCTTCTCTGGTGATGGGATCACCAAACGGAATCCGGGTGGCCAGACAGGACTGGGAGGGCAGATCCCATGTAGCAAGCCCCATCTGTTTTGAACACTCCCTGATCTGCTGTTTGGAAAATCCTGCATCCGCAAGAGGGGCTTCAAACCCCAATTCCTCTGCCGCTTTCAGACCCGGCCGAAAATCCGCCAGGTCATCGGTGTTCACCCCGTGCAGCACATGAGAAATGCATGCCTTATTTGCAGCCTCCCGAATCAGGGTGAACACGGCTGTTTTGCAATGATAGCAACGTTCAGGCGAGTTTTTCACCACCTTTGACCTCTTGAGGATATCTGCCTGCAACACCTGGTGCGAAACACCCAGATCCTGTGTCACCTGCCGGGCCCGCCGGATCTCCGCTCTGGTTACAAATGCAGAATCCACGGTCACTGCCATCAGGCGCTCCAGGCCGGAACCGGCGGCCAACGCCAGAAGAAAGGCTGAATCCACTCCGCCGGAAAACGCCACTGCCGAGGTTTTCAGGTTCCTTAGCCCGGCTTTGAGTTCCGGTATTTTATCACACATCATGCACCCCTCACTATCGGGTTTATTGTTCCGGGACCGGACCTTCGCCCGGGTTGATGCCATATGCCCAGAAAATTCTTGACACATCTGGGTCTTTGGTGTATAAACCCCGGACATTCAATCATGGTGGGTGATCGTCCAATGGCAGGACTACGGACTCTGACTCCGTCAATCTAGGTTCGAATCCTAGTCACCCAGCCACAACCATCAAGGGTTTTCAGTTTCGGCTGGAAATCTTTTTTTTTATCTTTTTGCATCAGTCGCTTCCGGTATCCTTGAAAAGCTGATAGAGCTGCGGGGACAGGGAGGTCACCCGGACTGTGGCCTCCCATGCATTTTCCAGCTGCCGGGTATGGATCACTTTGCCAAACGCTTCCCCTCCCCTGGACGGGTAATCATCATCAGCCAGCTTGATCCGGATATCTTCCCATGTTTCAATTTTCCGGTCAAACAGGACGATCACAGATGTCTGGGATTTATGCGTAATCCGTGCAAAAATCTTTGTTTTATCCATCACTTTTTTGTGCAGGCGGTGAACTTCAATCACAATCTCCTTTTTCAAAAGTTTGGGGGATTCATCCCGGTCCTTAAGCACGATGTTGTACGGCCCTTTCATGCCTCGGATATCATACAGAGTCACCATCCCGGGAATGCCTTTCATCTGAACCGTCAGGGTCTGACGGACATCCACGTATTCTTTGATCAGCTGATAGGCAGTATCACTGATCAGAACCTGGCCGCCAACCGTGTATCCCTCGATCCTGCCGGTAAAATTGACGTCCGATCCCACTACCCCGTATTTGGATCGTTTCTCAGATCCGATATTGCCCACCACCACCTGCCCGGTATGAACAGCGATTCCCATCTCCAGATGGGCATATCCATCCAGTTCGTTCATGGTATTGATTTCATCCATGGCTGCCTGCATGTTAAGGGCACATGCCACCGCCCTGACGGTATGATCCTTCATCGGTTCAGGTGCACCGAAAAAAGCAAGTATGCCATCACCGATAATTTCATCAATAACGCCTCTGTGATTCATAAGAATCTCAACCATTTTACCAAGATAACGGTTGAGAAATGTAAGGATCTCTTCAGGTGCCATAAACGATGTTAATGAAGTGAACCCCCTCAAATCCGACATCATCAGGGACAGTTCTCTTTGCTCTCCCCCGAGTTTGAGCCCGTCTTCGGATTCCAGCAGCTGCTGCACCACTTCCTTGGTCAGGTACCGTCCGAATGTATCACGTATAAACTCCTTCTGCCTGAGTCCTTCCACCATCTCCTCAAATGAAACCGCCAGTTGACCTACTTCATCACTGCTGCGTATATCAGACAGATCCACCGCCAGGTCCCCTGTGGCAATCTTTCGGGCTGCTCCGGACATCCGCAGCAAAGGCCGGGCCATGGAGCGTGCCAGAAGATAGCTGGCGACAAAAAGCAGGCAGACACCGGTCAGGGCAAGCAGCAAGGTGCGCTGGTGGAGCCGGACCAGATCAGCCAGCAGCTCCTCTCTGGGGAGCACCACACCCAAAGACCACCCTGTGGAAGGGATTCTTGCAAAAGCCAGAAAAGACTCCTGGGGTGTCAAGGCAGTGCCGATATCAACAAAACCGGAGTGATTGAGAACCATCTTTCTTCCGGCTTCTCTGAGGGCCAAAGAGTTTTTTTCCTCTGCCACGGAAAATATGGACTCGCGCATGATATCCTCTCTGACAGGATGTGTGACAAAAATACCGGTATCAGAGATGATAAACCCGAAACCATTCTGTACGACCTGTATTTTTTCAACCAGGCTGGTGAGCCATTCCAAAGAGATATCTGACGTGGCAATGCCTCTGAAATCTTCCGGATTTCCCCTGGTTTTTGACCAGTAAACCGGGGCGGAAAAGGTCACCATCAGGATATCTCCACCGCCTTCATCAAAATAGGGGTCACTCCAGGTGGGGCGGTTCAGCAGCCTGGTGATATGATAGTAGTCTTTCTGGAAATAATTGTAAAAAGGAGACGCAAGCTGTACAAACCTGGTTTCATTTCCAGCTTTGTAAAAATAGGGTGCATAGGCGATGCGGTCCTTGAAAAATCCGCCGGGCTCAAAAATGGCGCCCCCCCCATATACTTCCGGATTGTTTTCAACACTGGTTTTCACCAGTTTCAGCAGGGTCTGTTCATTGTTGTCAAGGTTGACTGACAGATGATCGGCCAATCCCTGGGCGACTTTGGCTACTGATCTGAATTCCTGTTCAATCCGTCTTGCCGCAGACAGGGTAAGGTGTCTGGCATTTGTTTCAGATCCTTTAAGAATCATTTCATACGAATAGTGATAGCTGTAGGCAATCACAAATCCCAGAACCAGAGAGGCCGTTCCCATAACAAGAAATGTCATTTTATAAACAATACTGTTCCGGAACCAAGACAACATCAGTGCCATCCCTTGAAAAACAGATCAAACTCAGGCACCTCATCAATCATATACATTCTCTCAAGGGTCTGTCCCAGCTTTCTGTAATCATCTCTGTCAAGAATACCAAAGCTGCCGGGTGTGTCTGAATCAAGTACCAGGTCCTTCATTCTCGCCAGCATCCAGCGCTGATGCGCCCTGTTGGTGCCTGTATTTGCCGCATCTGCATACGCCATTACAATATCAAGGGTCTCCTCTTCATGGGTGAAGGCATACTGCCACCCTTTTAAGGAAGCCCTGACAAAATTTTCGCACATCACGGGATTGGAAAGATAGGTTTTTTCCAGGCAGTAGATGCCGTCTTCCGGAAAGTCGACCCCAAGTTCGCTGAACCTGAAAACAGACAGCTCATCAGGGTTGTATCCTGAAAGGATCATGCGGTGATATTCATTATACCACATGGCAGCCATGGCATCCACGGCATCCTTGAGCAGAATGGTCACAGTCGTGTAATTGGGCACCAGTTTGACATTGAGATCATGTTTGAAGATCAACGCCCTGATCGGCATATAAAATTCACCCATCCAGAACCCGACCTTTCTGCCGTTCAAATCAGCCAGGGTATCTATATGACGTTCTTTTTTTGCAATCAGAAGCAGTGAAGACTGCTGTATGATCTGGGCCAGGTTGACGACCTCTATTCCTGACGCCCTCTGCTGAATACCTTCAGACAGCCAGCCTGAACAAAAGGTGGTTTCCCTTGCTGCCAGATTAAAAAAAGGATTGATGTCGGGCCCTCCCCGCAGCAATGTCACGTCAAGGTCCCACTCATTGTAAAACCCTTTTTCCTTTGCCACCATGTATCCGGCAAACTGGGCCTGGGGAATCCACTGGGGCAGGAAAGTCACCTTTTCTTTGGAAAGGACCTGGCTGACCGGCAGCACAAGGAGCAGAAAAGACATCCAGAAAACAAGGATCTGTTTTCTGAAAAAACCACCGTTTATCCTCGCCAAGTAAATGAGTGCCGATAGAGTATCATACATTCCTGCCAGATTAATATCCATGGACTTTTCCATAATATCAACATCTTCTATCAGAACCGTCTGTGAAGTCAAGCAGCAAATAATTCTACATCAGGGGATCACAAACGTTGACATTCCCAAAATGGAACTATACATATTATGATAAAAATTTTTCTGGAGAAAAAAGGTTTTTCAAACATCAGACCCCTGCCTGCCATTGCATGATTCAAACCACCACAGAACAGAACAAAATCATCAGCATCGATCTTTCCCCTGGCCAGGTGCTCAAAATTCTGGCCTTTGCCGGCACCGGCAAGACCACCACCCTGGTGGCCTACACCCGAAAAAGGCCCCAGGTGCGGTTTCTTTACATGGCATTCAACAAAAGTGTGCAGCTGGAGGCGGCAAAAAAATTTCCTGCCAATGTCATGGCCCGCACCGCACATTCCCTGGCATTTCAGGCCAAAGGATTCCAATACAAAGACAGGCTGGTAAAAGGATTTCGTGCCAACCAGGTCATGGCTGCCCTGGATCTGGACAATTATGAAACCGCCAGGTTTACCATGGATACCCTGCACCGGTTTCTGTCGTCTGCCGATCCGGTGGTGTCAGCCCTCCATGTACCGGCTGCCGCCCGCAGCCATTATCAGAGGCAGGGCAGTAAAATGCCTGATCTGGTGGATTATGCCAACCAGCTGGGACGGCTCATGTGCAACGGACAACTTCCGGATATCGGCATGGTCCATGACGGATATCTCAAGCTGTACCAGCTGTCAGGGCCGGCCTTGAATTTTGACTGCATCCTGCTGGATGAGGCCCAGGACATCAACCCGGTGGTGAGCGCCATTGTTCTGTCCCAGGTGCGGCCTGAAACTTCCGGCAATGCGCCTGCCGTCATCGTGGTGGGGGACAACCATCAACAGATCTACAGCTTCAGGGGTGCCAGGGACACCCTGAACTCTCTGGCCGCCCACCAGACCTGTTATCTGACCCAGAGCTTCAGGTTTGACAACAATATAGCCAAAGCCGCCAATATGGTGCTTTCCATATTCAAAAAAGAGACCCGGCGCCTCCGGGGCACAATGAACCAGGTTCCCAAGTCTCCCTGGGACCCGGAACGATACACCATCATCGCCAGAACCAATGCCGTGCTGTTTGACCGGGCCGTGCAGCTTTACAAAACCCATGATATCGGGTTTGCCGGCGGGATCCAGGGATATCGCCTGGATCTGCTCAAGTCAGTGTCCTTTCTGCATGACAAGGCTGCAACCCAGGTTCAGGACCCGTTCATAAATGGATTTTCCAACTTCACCAATCTCAAGTCCTATGCAGCGGCTGTGGAGGATCTGGAGCTGTCATCGGTGTGTGCTGTAGTGGAAAAATACGGCCCTGCCCTGCGGCGCCATGTGGACCGGATCAAGGAAACGGCTGTGACTCCGGACCAGGCAGGCATCCTGCTGACCACGGCCCACAAGGCCAAAGGGCTGGAATGGGACAATGTCCTGGTCATGGATGATTTTGTTTCCCTGGTCAAGGACGGCCGCCCCGTGAATCCGGCCGGGGTGGACCCGGACGAGTTCAACCTGATCTATGTGGCCATGACCCGGGCCAGGGTGCACCTGCGGTTTCACAAAAACAGCAGCATTCCGTTGTTTATCAGGTTGGTGAAACAAAAATCCCGCAATTAAACGGTGAAGCAGCCCGGTGTAATCTTTTTTTCCAACAAAACCTTCAGAAAAAAATCACCCGGCAGCCTCATCCATGAGCAATTGCGCCAGGGCGGTCTGGCGTTTTGAGATATCCTCGTTTTTAACGGCCAGGGCCAGGGCCCTGCGGGTGCCCACAAACACCGCCAGTTTCTTTGCCCGGGTGATCCCGGTATAGATCAGATTTTTAAACAGCATCTTGAAATGCTGGGTCATCACCGGAATGATCACCGCCTCAAATTCCGATCCCTGGGATTTGTGAATAGTGACGGCATATGCCAGCTCCAGTTCCATGATATCGCTCTGGCGATACAGCACCGGCGGGGCATCGGCAGAAAACGCCACCGCCAGGGTCAGGTCAGCCGTATTGATGCCTGTGATGGTGCCGATATCACCGTTGAACACGTTCAGATCATAATTGTTTTTTTTGTGGATCACCCGATCCCCCTTCCGGAACACCCGCTGCCCAACGGTGATCTGGGCTTTGCCCGGGCTTTGCGGGTTGGCTGCTTCCTGGATTACTTGATTCAGATTCACCGTGCCTAAAGATCCCCTGGTCATGGGGGAAAGCACCTGGATCTCCGGGGAGGGTCCGTGGTATCTGGGTATCCATTCCATGTACAGTTTTTTTATGACATCCACGGCTGTCAGGCCGTAATGCAAAGATGACCAGGGATGGACCTTCTGAAGCACTGACAGCAGTTCTTCCACCCGGGTACCGGCCTTTGCCACCTGTTCCAGATTCACATGGGCAAATTTTTTTGGTATCTGGATCTCTGTTTCATAGGGGTGCACCGATTCTTTGACCCGGAATTCAAAAAGGTCCGGGTCTTCCATGTCCGGGGACACCTGTTTTTGTTCCCGGTGCATAAGGGTCTTGACGCGCTGGATAAACTGCAGCTGTTCTTTTGTGGCCTCATCTGAGTCCATAAACAGACAGTCAATCTTTTTGGACCACAGGGACGGATCCTTGAACGGCGATGCAATCCAGGGCATCTTTCCGGCATTGATCTGGTGGGCATACTGGATGATCAAAGACCGGGCTGCCTGGCGGAAAATCTGTGTCAGCCGGAAACAGGCGATTCTGCCCGAGGTGATCAGGTCCTTGAGCACATTGCCGGCCCCCACCGACGGCAGCTGGTCATAGTCTCCGATGAACACCACCTGGCAGTTTCGGGGCACCGCCTTGAGTAATGATGCAGTCAATGTGATATCCAGCATGGAACATTCATCAACCACCAGAAAATCGGTTTCCAGGGGGGTATCTTCATTTTTCTTGAACCGGTTGTTCTGCCACCCCAAAAGCCGGTGAATGGTTTTGGCTTCTCTGCCGATCACCTCTCCCATGCGCTGGGCAGCCCGGCCAGTGGGGGCTGCCAGCAGCACCCGGCGGTTCATGGCCTCCAGCAGCGCCACCAGAACCCGGGTGGTGGTGGTTTTACCGCAGCCGGGCCCGCCGGTGAGAATGGACATGCCTCTGGCTGCAATGCCCTGGACCGCTGCTGCCTGCTCAGGGCTCAACAGCAGGTTTCTGGCCTTGGCAAACAACTGGATCCACCGGCTGATCCGGGGCATGTCCACATCCGGTGGATCGGTCATCTCTGCCATGCGCTGTGCCACATACCGCTCATCAAAATACAGGGATCTGGCGTAATAGCAGTCCTGGGAGGGATCCCCGTCCTCCAGAACCAGTCGCCTCCGCATGAGCAGCCGGTCGGTTTCCATGGTTTTCAAAATTTCCGGCAGAATGCCTGAAAGGTCCAATTCCAGTAACTCTTTCACCTGGTCCAGAATCTGGGAAAAGGTTAAAAAACAATGACCAAAGTTTCTGGCCGCCGACAGCACATGGCGTATGCCGGCAGTAATTCTCTGGGGGCTGTCCTTTGCCAGCCCCATGCTCAGGGCCACCTTGTCTGCGGAAAAAAAACCGATGCCGTAAAAATCATCAGCCAGGCGGTAGGGATCTGCCATGACATTGGCAATGGCATCATCGCCATATGCCTTGTAAATACGCACCGAAAACAAAGTGGAGATGCCGTGGGACTGCAGAAACATCATCACGTCCCGGATGGCCCGGTGCTCGGTCCATGCGGCAGATATCATCTCAAGTTTTTTTTCGGCAATGCCCGGCACCTCCACCAGACGGTGGATCTGGTTTTCAAACACCTCCAGGGTCTGGTCTTTGAAATGCGCCACAATTTTTTTCGCGGTTTTAGGCCCCACTCCTTTGATGAGGCCGGACCCGATATATTTTTCCAGGGCAGCGGCTGAGGCGGGTTTCTGCTCCTGGGCACGGGTGGCAAAAAACTGGCGCCCATATTTGGGATGCATCTGCCAGGATCCTTCAAATGCCATGGTGGCGCCGGCAAACACCTGGGTCTGATGCACCAGCACGGTTTCCCGCTTTGCCGGCGCGCCAAAGGGCAGCACCTGGAGCACGGACCACCCATTGTCAGGATTGTGATAGGTCACCCGGTCCACCACACCGCTCAGGTGCTCTTTGATAACACCCCGGTCCGCCGGAATATCGGGCTGCCCGTCCAGCGGAGCCTGAACCGTCGGGTATGAAAATTTACGGTTTTCCATGACAGTCACCATATCTCAAACAGGGGATGAGAACAAGTCCCGGATTTACACTCTTTTTTTGCAGATCTGTACCAGGTTTTTCTTGCAGCCACTACCCTGCTGTTTACCCCTTGACAGGTTTTCCCGGTAAATGATACCTGTTTGACTGATAAACCGGATGGCACGTCAACTTCATGCATGAGGGCAGACCATGAACACAAGCCAGATAAAACAAAAAAACCTTGTTGCCCAGTGGGCCTTTGACACCCGGCCTATTCTGGGCAGGCTCCATCTGTGGCTGGAAGATGTGCGCATTGAATGGATGCGGGGGGATCCTGAAGACAAGGTCCTGGATACCATCTCATTCACCGATGACCGCACTGAAAAAATGCTGGCCATGACCCTGGCGGTCACCGCGCTGGGCACCCGGCTGTTCGGCCGTTTGGGCCAGGGCGGCGGGATGGAGAAAAAACAGCTCAATGTCATCAAAAAAGATGCAGATGCCATTTCCGCC
>JAIPDY010000052.1 GCA_021737445.1 Desulfotignum sp. | reverse complement strand
GCCAGGGTAGGGGGCCAGGTGAAAAAACTGCTGATATCTCTGGTGAGAAAGCTGATGACCACCACCATAAGACCGGGAACCAAAACAAAGACCGCCAGCCAGCCCAGGTTCAAGGAAACGGCAAAAAATTTAAACCTTTGTTTTTCATTCATCAGCCAGGGTCACCTCCCATCCTTTGATCCAGGAAATACACACCCGTTCATTGACATCGTAAAAGATGTCCTGGTCATCTTCATTGAAAAACTGGGTGACAAAAATATCCTGGCCGTTGTCCAAGCTGATGATCAGGTCCACGGTGGTCCCTTTGTAGATCATCTCCTTTACCCGGCCGGGCAGAAATCCGGGGAAACACTTTTGCCTGGTGCGCTCCAGTGTCATGTCCTCGGGCCGCAGCAGCACTTTGACAGACTGCCCTGCTTTAAAATTGCGCCGGTTCTGCACCATTTTGGTGACCTTCTGGATCCGGATCTCCATGTCCGTGCCCAGGGTTCTGGTCACCTGTGCAGTAAAAATATTGCTTTCCCCCACAAAATCGGCCACAAACAGGTTCACCGGGGTTTCATAGATCTCTTTGGGTGTGCCTGTCTGCTGGATGGATCCGTTGTTCATCACCACCACCCGGTCCGAAAGAGTCAAGGCTTCTTCCTGGTCATGGGTGACAAACACAAAGGTGATGCCAAGTTTCTGGTGCAGGTGGCGCAGGTCCAGGCGCATCTGTTTTCGCAGTTTGTAGTCCAGGGCGCTTAACGGTTCATCCAGCAGCAGAATCAGCGGACGGTTGACAATGGCCCGGGCAATGGCAACCCGCTGCTGCTGGCCTCCGGACAGCCGGCGGATGGGCCGGTTGTCCAGTCCCTCCAGCTTGACCAGTGTCAGGGTTTCTCTGACCCGGTCCCGGATCTGCTGTGGAGGGATTTTTTTGAGTTTCAGCCCGAATGCGATGTTGTCAAATACATTCATGTGGGGAAAAAGGGCATAGCTTTGAAACACCGTGTTCACGTCCCGGTCGCAGGCAGGCACCCGGGTCTGATCCTGTCCGTTGATGAGAATGGTGCCGCTGTCACAGGTTTCAAGCCCGGCAATGAGCCGTAATACCGTGGTTTTGCCGCATCCGGAAGGTCCCAGCAGGGTCAGAAATTCTCCTTTGAAAATATCCAGGCACAGGTTGTCGATCACCTTCTGGCGGTCAAAGGATTTGGAAATTTTTTGCAGACGTACCACTGGCATATGAGATTCCCCCACACAAAAATAAGTGAAAAAATTTACCTGAAACACACTGAAAAATCAAGGGAATTTTACCTGATCCACAGGGCAATTGCATGTAAAGCGGCATGGGATTTTTTTCATGAACGCCGTTTCTGAAAGGCATCTTATGCCGGTGGAAATTAACGGGGTGATTCAGGCAGATCGGCAGGAGGCCGCCCCTGGTGGGGGTGACCTGTGCCGGCAGCATCGCCCGAAGCATTGGCATGCCGGAAAAAACCTGGATGAAGCTGGCCCCGGACATCAAGACATTCCCTGTGCTCGGCCCTGGCATCCCCCGGGACAGGATGGCAAAAAGACCGGGACATACCGGAGAGGTCCTTCGTGACCATTTGGCGGAAATGGCAGTATTGCCAAATCCGCCAAATGCCGATTTTTAAAAAAGGCAGCCCTTCTGTCTTATCCCAGTATCTGAAGCATGACCTCATAAATGTCCTTGCGGTGTCCGATGGCAACCACCACCCTGGTGTTGACATCATCGATCCGAAAGACAACCCGGAAACGTTTCAGCTTCAGGGATCGGAACAGGGCCAGTTCGTTTTGCAGCGGTTTGCCAGGATATGGATTTTCATTAAGCCCTTTGAGTCCGGTTTTGATATTTTTCCGGGTTACAGGGTGCAGGCGGGCAAACATGTCAGCCGCAGAAGCCGTCAACTTTATCTGAAATATCACTACAGATCTTCCAGATCCATGAGCGGTCTGTCAGAACGGATATCATCCAGGGAACGGCGAATCTGATCCATCATATCCCGGTCTCCCAGAATGGTCATGGTTTCCTGCATGGCTTCATATTGATCCATGGACATCAGCACCGCCTTGGGAACCCCGTTCCGGGTAATGGCAACGGTGCTGCCCTCAGCATCGAGCATCCGAATAATGTCCAGAAGTTTCGTTTTTGCCCGAGTGACCGGAATATAGGTATCGATCTGCATAGCGTATCCTTGGAAAATGGGTAAAAATCAATTATGACCATTATAATGACTCTTATGGATTCGATCAATGTGTTTTCAACTATTCCCAAAACGCTGTTTTTCATTCAGGGGTTTAGCGGACATGAAGATTTTTCTTGGCAGATGCATCGTATTTTACTATGGTGTTTTTCATAAGCAGGGGCCTGGGGTGTGGGTTGATATTATCTGGACAATTTTATCTTACCACAATCCCCCCCTCTTATCCCCCCCCAAAGGGGGGAGGAGGATGTCAGGGCATGAGCGGTTCCTGCTGAATACCTCTCCTTCCCTGCTTTAAAATGGTCGCATTTAAGAAGACAGCCGTTTTCTCACTAAAGGTAATCGTTTGTGGGATTATTGAGCTTTATCAATGGATAGTAAGAGAAGAATCTACACATGCGCTGGTAATTGAAAAAATGTGTGGAGCAATGGGTGATTTTCATGGCTGACCTCCTTTGATTGTAATTTGTGAAAAGGAATGTTTCTTTCGGACATTTAAAAAGGTTTTAGTATGACTGAAAAACCCACTTATGAAGAATTGGAAAGACGGGTTCAGGAACTGGAAAAAATTGCATCCAAGTACAAATCAGCCAAGGAAGCATTGAATCTGGAGCACAGGATGCTGGCCCGCACGGAGGCGGTGGCGCATGTGGGCAGTTGGGAGTGGGAAATAGAAGGCGACAACGTCACATGGTCGGAAGAACTGTTCCGAATATTCGGGCTCGAACCCATGCAACAAGCCCCTTCATTCGCCGAACACCAGGCGTTCTATGTCCCCGAGGACCGCCTGCGCCTGGTTGCGGCTGTTGAAGAAAGCCTTCAGAACAGCGTCCCCTATGATTTGGAAGTGCGTATCGTACGCACAGACGGGCAGTTACGGCACTGCGTGGTGCGGGGAATTCCCGAACACGGCGATGACGGCACGGTCAACCGCCTGTATGGCAGCCTGCATGACATCACTGATCGCAAGCGTATGGAAGACGCCATCCGGAAAAGTGAAAATCAGATAAGCAGTATCTTCAGGAGTGCACCCGTCGGTATTGGGTCTGTTGTTAACCGGATGCTGATCAAAGTCAACGACCGTCTGTGCGAAATGACCGGATACGATGAAACAGAACTGATCGGACAGAGTGCCCGGATACTGTATCCCAGTGATGAGGATTTTGAATTTGTGGGCCGGGAAAAATATGCCCAGATCGCTGACCACGGCACGGGCATGGTGGAAACCCGCTGGCAGAAAAAAGACGGTACCATCTTGGATGTCCTTCTCAGCTCGACACCGGTGAATTTGAAAGACCATTCAGAAGGGGTCACTTTCAGCGCTTTGGATATTACCGAGCGAAAGCTGGCAGAGGAGAGGTTGGCCCACTCCCGGAAACTGATGCATTATATTATTGAACATACCAACAGTGCAGTTGCCGTTCATGACAGAAACATGCATTATATTTATGTCAGCCAGCGATATCTGGATGACTATAAAATCAATGATAATGATATTATTGGAAAACATCATTATGATGTTTTTCCTGACTTGCCGCAGAAATGGCGGGATGTTCACCAAAAAGCACTGGCAGGAGAAATTTGCAAAGCGGAAAGAGATCCCTATTTTCGAGATGACGGGACAATTGAATGGACCCGCTGGGAATGTCGCCCCTGGTATGAGGAAGATGGCTCAATCGGCGGAATTATTGTCTATACAGAAGTCATTACCGATTGGGTCAATGCTGAAGAAAAATTACGGAATTCGCATGAAAGAATGCTCAAGATTCTGGACAGTATTGACTCAACCATTTATGTGTCTGACATGGACACCAGTGAAATCCTGTTCATGAACAAAAGGATGATCACCGATTTTGGCGGGAATAAAACCGGTGACAAATGCTTCAGTGCCTTCAGGAAAAAATCAAAACCCTGTGAATGCTGTACAAATGATCAGCTGATCGACAAACACGGGCGCCCCGCAGGTGTCCGTATCTGGGATGACAAGAACCCTGTCACAGACAGGTATTATATCAATTACGATCGGGCCATTGAATGGACAGACGGACGTCTGGTCCGGATGCAGATTGCCACAGATATTACCGACCTGAAAAAAATGGAGGCCCAGCTCCTCCAGGCTCAGAAAATGGAATCCGTGGGCCGCCTGGCCGGGGGCGTGGCCCATGATTTCAACAACATGCTGGGAGTGATCCTGGGGCATACGGAGCTGGCAATGCAACAGGCAGATGAAACTCACGAGCTGCATGATGATCTCAAAGAAATCCAGAAAGCGGCAAAAAGGTCGGCGGACATCACAAAGCAACTGCTGGCGTTTGCCAGAAAACAGGTCATTTCTCCCAGACAACTGGATTTGAATGATACCGTGGAAAGCATGCTCAATATGCTGCGCCGGCTCATTGGTGAAAACATCGATCTGGTGTGGAAGCCGACTGCCCATCTGTGGCCGGTTAAAATGGACCCATCCCAGATCGATCAAATCCTTGCCAACCTGTGTATCAATGCACGAGATGCCATTGACGGAGTGGGGAAACTCACCATAGAAACCGGAAGAAAATCATTTGATGAGGAATATTGTAAACAACATGCCGGTTTTACCCCCGGTGATTTTGTCATGCTGGCAGTCAGTGACAATGGGTGCGGCATAGAAAAAGACACTTTGGCCAACCTGTTCGAGCCGTTTTTCACCACCAAGGAAGTGGGCAAAGGCACAGGATTAGGTCTTGCGACAATATACGGCATTGTCAAACAGAACAGCGGTTTCATCAATGTATACAGCGAACGGGGGGGGGGGGCCACTTTTAAAATTTATTTGCCCCGGTTGGTTGCCGATAAATTCGTTTGATCTGCTGATGACCGACGTGGTCATGCCGGAGATGAATGGGCGTGATCTGTCCGGAAAAATCACGGATCTTTATCCGGATATCCGGCTTTTGTTCATGTCCGGATATACGGCCAACGTCTTTGCCCATCGGGGGATACTGGATAAAGGGGTGGCATTTATCCAGAAACCTTTTTCCATAGCGGATATGGCGCTGAAACTGCGGAAAGTCCTGGATGATAATACTTGACATGTCCTGCCGGTATGTAACATTTGATGACTGTCGGAGATACAAATTTTTATATCTCCGATAATGAGCTTCAGGATGGTTTCAGACAGCGGCAAAAAATTCAGGATTACTGCTGTTTTCTGAAGGCAAGTCTGTGTTTTTTCATCTTCCGGAATGCCGTGGGCTGGCTGATTGCCAGGTGTCTGGCCAGTTCCGGGGTTGAACTGCAACGGGAGACAGCGTCTGACAGCAGTTTTTTTTCAAAAAGGTCAATTTTTTTCTGGAGACTGAACCTGAGGCCCGGTTCCGGCGTTTCCATGGTTTCGGGCAGCTTTTGGGGATGGTTTTTCACTTTGTCCATGATAAATCCATCGATAAGGTCCTGGCTGCCGATGATAACAGCCTCTTGAATAATATTTTTCAATTCTCTTATGTTGCCGGAAAAAGGATGCGCCTGGAGCGCATTCAACCCGTCTATGCCGATTTTTTTCCGGGTGCTGTGTCTGGCGTTATATTCGGCAAGAAAATGGTTTGTCAGTAAAAGGATGTCTTCGGGCCGATCCCTTAACGGCGGTATTTTGAGCACAAAACTGTTGATTCTGTGCAAGAGGTCCTGCCGGAATCGTTTTGATTTTACCAGTTGATCAAGGTTCTGGTTGGTGGCTGCCAGGATCCGGCAGTTTATTTTTTTGGGCCGGATGCCCCCCAGCCTGAGAACCTCGTGGTCGTCAAGATATTTAAGCAGTTTTGACTGGATGGACATCGGCATGTCACCGATTTCATCAAGAAAAAGGGTTCCTTCATGGGCCAGTTCGAAAAGGCCGGGTTTCCCTTTTTCTCCGGCACCTGTGAAAGCCCCTTTTTCGTATCCGAACAGCTCAGCTTCCAGCAGGTTTTCCGGCAGTGCCGCACAGTTGATTGTAATGAACGCCAGATCTTTACGCGGGCTGTTTTGCTGAATATAATTGCACATCATCCCTTTGCCTGATCCTGTTTCACCAAGAACAAGAATATTGGAAACATCATGGTGAGCCAGTTTCAGGGCAGTATCAAACCGCCGGCGCATGACCGGATTTTCAGCAAGAACAGTGAAATTGTTCTGGTGCATCGCACTGAATGATTTGAGCTGGCTGATTATCTGTTCTTTTTCCTGCCGGGTTTTTTTTAGTTCTTTTTGCAGGGCGTTGAGTTCTGTCATATCCCGTTCGTTTACCACCACCATGATCAGGTTCCCGTTTGTATCAAAGGCCGGACTGCCTGTCAGCATCAGCTGGCGGCCGGTCCGTTTGATATATTGCATCCGGCTGATGGTCTGCTGCGTATGGATGACATCCGGGGTGATGTTGGCGTCCACAATATTTTTTTCGATCATAATGGAGACATTTTTCCCAATGACCTCTTCAGCTTTAACGCCGTTGAGCCGTTCAGAGGCTTGATTCAATGCCAGGATCTTGCCTTTTTCGTCACAGATCCATATGCCGTCGGAAGATGTCTCAAATACGATACCAAGCTGCCTGCGGATTTTCTGGAACGATTCAGAACTCTTGACAGATCTGCCGGCATCATCGCCAGTGATCCAGTAGTTCATTTTTCAACACCTCCTTGTGCCGGGTGACAAGATACAGTCATGACGATATAATTCATAAATGAATATATATATTTTATCTATCTGAAATAAAAGAATTTTTTTTATTCATAAAAGAATTTTAAACATAACTGTCTGAAAATAAATAAAAATCGGTGTCTTATTATTCATTGTTGAATAAAACGGCTATTTAAGGTTGGGTGTCCACGGCAGGGAAATAACATGATAAATATTATAGTTTCAATATGATACAAAAAAAATTAGTTGTCAGGCACACCTCTTGCTCATTTAACTGTCCAGCTTAACTGGTGGAATTATAATTTTTTTGAGGACATGCCAGACCATGAATCGATCATCCCCGTTCAATGTTGTTATCACAGACCATGCATGGCCCGACCTGACCATTGAAACAGATATTTTTTCGCCCCTTGGTATCAGGCTGACGGCGGCACAGTGCAAAACACAGACAGATGTCATTAAAATTGCGGCCCGGGCAGATGCTGTAAATGCCATTCATTCTCCCATAACACAAAAAGTTGTTGAGGCTCTTGCCAATTGCAAGATCATTTCAATGAGTTCATCAGGCTGCGATACCGTTGACATCGATGCGGTAACCAATGCAGGCATTCTGCTGGTAAACTGCCCGGATTACTGCGTTGAAGAGGTGGCAGACCACACAATGGCCATGCTCCTGTCCTGTGCCAGGGGCATTTTTCTTTTTGACCGGCGGTTGAAAGAAAACATATGGGATTACCGTTCTGCCGGAAATCTGGAACGTATCAGAAATGCAACACTGGGCCTGGTGGGGTTTGGAAAGGTCGGCCGGGCCGTGGCGAAGCGGGCAAACGTCTTTGGAATGAAAATTCTTGCAGCAGATCCGCACACATCAGCAGGCACACGCCAGGATTTGAAAATTGACATGACATCGCTGCAAGAGCTTTTGTCATCAGCAGATTACGTGTCAGTGCACACCCCGTTGACAACAACAACAAAAGGACTCATCTCACAAAATGAATTAAGATGTATGAAAAATTCAGCATTCATATTGAACACCAGCCGGGGGGGTGTCATTGATGAACAGGCGCTTTACAATGCCCTGATTGACGGGACCATCCGGGGAGCAGCCCTGGATGTCCTGGAGAAAGAACCCCCGGATTTCAACACGCCGCTGTTGAATCTGGACAATGTGTTGGTAACGCCGCATGCGGCATTTTATTCCAAAGACGCGCTGGAAGAGGTCAGGACCCGGTCGGCAAAAGCGATTGTTGATGTGTTTAACGGAAATTTGCCCGACCATATTGTCAACAAGGATGTAGTGAACAATGGCAGGCTTCGTATGGCTGTCGGCAAGCCTTTTAACCATTAATTTTTTTAGAAAGGAATGAACCCATGGTAAAGACACATTTTAAAAAAACACTGGTTTTGTTTTGCATGATTTCTCTGTCATTTTTTATCCCGGGCCCTGCCGGTGTATCAGCCGGAGACAAGATAAACATCAAGCTGGCACACACGGTTCCGGTAAGTCATGCGTATCATAAGGGATACCTGAAATTCAAGGAGATGGTAGAAAAGCAGACAGACGGCAACGTCACTGTGACCATTTTCCCCCATGGCACCCTGGGGGGTGATATTCAGGCAGCAGACAGTGTCCAGATGGGAATTGCGCAGATGGCCCTGACCGGGACATTCGGCCTGTATGACTACAACCCCAAATGGGCGGTGCTGGATCTTCCCTACCTGTTTGATTCCTATGCAGATGTTGACAAAATCATTACAGGGCCCATCGGAGAGGAGCTGTTGAGTGAACCGGTTGGACAGGCCTATGTGCTGGGGTTTATGGAAAACGGTTTCAGGCATGTGAGCAATAACAAAAGGCCCATCAAATCCCTGGCAGACATGAAAGGATTAAAAATAAGAACCATGGAGGCACCGGTTCATGTGTCCGCGTTCAAGGCCATGGGGGCGAGTCCGACACCCATGCCTTTTGGAGAATTGTACACAGCCATGCAGACAGGGGTGGTTGACGGCGAGGAAAACCCCCCGTCATTGTTTTATGCCATGAAGTTTTATGAGGTCCAGAAATATTTTTCTTTGACCCGCCATGTGTATCTGGCCGGACTGACCTTGATAAACAAACCGTTTTTTGATTCACTGCCCGCAGATGTTCAAGACATTATCAAAACCTCTTTTACTGAAGCAGCTGAATTTCAAAGAGCGCTTGTGAGAAAAGATGATGCAAAAAAACTTTCTTTGCTTGAAACCAAGCTGAAGGTGAATGAAGTGCCAGAAGAGGAGATCGAAAAAATGAAGGAGGCCACCAGTGGTGTTTACAAGGAGTGGGCAGGTAAAATTGGAACCGGTTTCCTCAACAGGACACTGGAAGAATTAGGCCAGTCAGCCCGGTTCTGAACAACTGTCAAATGTGGAAAATAAGGATATCAATCAAGGTGGTTGATATCCTTAAATTCCTGCAAAATCATCGATAATTGATAGATGGCAAAGCGGTTCATCCAAAAGGATATTTCATATGCCAATGAGATCTGACATCATTACTTCAACAGCCACCCGCTTTTTTTCAGGCTTTTCAGCATTTAACCGGCTGGCTGCAAAAGGGGCAAAATTTTTTGTTGCCGTTATGCTGACTGTCAACCTGTCCATTGTTTTTGCAGGGGTTGTCTTCAGGTATGTTTTCGGACAGCCCCTGGGGTGGGTGTATGAGGTGTCTATCTTTTTGATGATGTGGTCCGCTTTTGTGGGAAGCGCGGTACTGACCAGAGAAAAATCCCATGTTTCCCTGGATTTTCTGGTTTTGAAATTTCCGGTTCGCATGCAGTATCTGACCAGGATTGTGATGGAAATACTGATCATGGTATTTCTTGTGGTCACCATTCAGGCATCACTGACCATGATACAGGGGCTGGTCGCATTGAAATCCGCCTATCTGAGAATTCCCATGTACTGGGTATACAGTTCCGTGCCTGTGGGGATGGGGATGATATTGTTCCAGCAGATGGAACTTTTTATCAACAACTGTATCGGTCTTTTTAAAGGTGAAACAGTTTAACAACCCGATGTAACGGAGACGGTAGCATGGAAGCCATTACCATCACAGGCGCCTTTATTGTCACACTTTTTCTCGGTATGCCCATTGCATTTGTACTCGGTATCACCGGCATTTTAATGGTCTTTTTCATTGATGTCCCGTTGACGGTACTCCCCAACAGGATGTGGTCCCAGCTGGCATCGTTTCCCTTTCTTGCGGTTCCTTTTTTCATTCTGGCAGGGGAGATAATGAATGAAGCAGGCATCACCCAGCGCCTTGTCCGGTTTGCCAACCTGCTGGTGGGACGGATCCGCGGGGGACTGGGACATGTCAATATTGTATCGAGCATGCTGTTTGCCGGTATCACGGGTTCGGCCATAGGGGATACTGCCGCACTTGGTTCCATCATGATTCCGGCTATGGAAAAAGAGGGCTATGACAAGGATTTCAGCGTGGCTGTCACCGCATCTTCATCGATTATCGGACCGATCATTCCGCCCAGCCTTTTAATGATTATCCTCGGGGTTGCCGCTGAAGTGTCCATCGGCACCCTTTTTGTTGCAGGGTATATTCCGGGCATATTGATCGGGCTGTCTTTGATGGTGTTGACCTACTGGTATGCGGTCAAGCGAAATTATACATTCCGGTCTGAAAAGACAACAACCAGGCAGAAATTTCTGATCACCAGAAAAGCCATAATCCCCCTGCTCATGCCGGTCATTATCATCGGCGGTATTCTCGGGGGGGTGTTTACAGCCACGGAAGCTGCCGCTGTTGCCTGTGCGTATGCACTTTTTGTCGGATTTTTTGTCACCAGAACCCTGACCCTCAGGCAGCTGCCTGTTCTGTTTGTGCGATCTGCCCTGCTGACAGCCTCTCTTCACCTGATCGTTTCCATGTCAGGTATTTCCGGTTTTGCCGTTACCGTCATGCAGCTGGCGGAAAAACTGACCCTTGTCGTCACCCAGATCTCATCTGATCCTTTTGTTGTGCTTTTGCTTCTGACACTGCTGCTTCTGGTGGTGGGCATGTTTATCGAGCCCACGGTATCCATCATCATTCTGGTGCCCATACTGTTTCCTTTGATCCAGAACCTGGGCATCCATCCCATCCACTTTGGCCTTATCATGCTCATGACCCTGACCATCGGCGTTGCCACCCCTCCGCTGGGGCTGGTTCTGTTCACGGCGTGCACTGTGGGGCAGATCTCCCTTGAACGGCTTGTAAAAGCCATTATTCCTTTTCTGCTGGTGGAGATCCTTGTTTTGATTCTGGTCATTTATATACCGGCGATCACCCTGGCGCTTCCCCGCCTGCTGAACCTGATAGATTAATTTTTAAACGCATGGAGTTGACCCATATGACCCTTTTAAAAGAACTTGATACCCTGATTGACAGCCTGGAACATGTGATTGTTGATCATGCCGTGAACCTGATAAGGTTTCCCACGACATCCAAAAATGAAGCAGGGGCACAGCAGTATGTCAAAGAGGTGATGACCGGCTTGGGCTGCACCACAGTCGATTTGTGGGAACCTGATATAAATCTGTTAAAATCCCATGAAGCGTTTGTGTCTTCCCGCAGTGATTTCAAGGGCAGTCCCAATGTCGTCGGGACATGGAAAGGAACCGGAGGGGGGAAAAGCCTGATTATCAACAGCCATATCGATATCGTTCCTGAAGGATCGGTTGATGAATGGCAGTATTCCCCTTTTGGCGGGGATGTGGACAAGGGAGTGATTTATGGCAGGGGTGCTTCTGATATGAAGGCTTCCAAAGCCGCTGTCTTCGGTGCCATCCAGGCGCTTTCGCAGGCAGGTGTCCAACTCAAGGGAGACCTTATCGTCCAGAGCGTCATTGAAGAGGAAACCGGAAGCGCCGGTTCCCTTGCCTGTGCCCTGAAAGGATATAAAGCAGATGCAGCCATTGTTCCCGAACCCACCGGGTTCAACATATGTCCTGCCCAGCAGGGATCTTCCTGGTTCAGGATCGATATCCGCGGAAAATCCGCCCATGCCGGACAGCGCTATCTTGGGGTCAGCGCCATAGACAAGGCAATTGTTGTCATTGATGCGCTTCACGAATTTGAAACATTTTTGAACCAGACCTATACCTCATCTCTTTACACGGGGGTTCCGATCCCTTTTTCTTTGAACATCGGAACTATCAGAGGCGGTGACTGGGCATCCACCGTTCCTGAAAAAGTCACCATTGAAGGACGGCTGGGGGTACCGCCGGGGCTTTCCTTAAAAAAAGCATGGCAGCTGCTGGAAGACCGGGTTCAGCAAAAAGTTTCCCAGGATCCGTGGCTTGCGCGCAACAGGCCGGTGATTGAATGGTTCGGGGCATGGTGGGGGCCGGCCGAAATCGACCCGGACCACCCGATTGTCACATCTGTCAGGACTGCGTGTGAAAACACCCTTTCCTTTTCTCCGGACATCAAAGGCACTCCCTGGGGAACAGACGCACGGATTCTCACTGAATTTGCAGATACGCCCGCCCTTGTTTTCGGACCCGGAACCAGTGCCCACTGTCCGGATGAATTTATACCAATCAAGGATCTGGTGATGTTTGCAAAAATATTGGCAGCAGTTATCGTTGACTGGTGTGGAAATTGACAATTGAATGACAACTATTTGAGGAGAAAAAAATGAAATCTGACTTTTCAACCAACGATCTGATGGCCAGGCGGGCAAAAGCCCTGGTAAAAGGTCATGCCAGTGCCACCAGCTGTTACATATCAAGTGCCAGAGGCGCGCTTGTAACAGACATAAACAAAAAAGAGTTCATCGATTTTGCAGGCGGGATCGCAGTAATGAACGTGGGCCATTCCCATCCAAAAGTGGTTCAGGCCATTAAAACCCAGGCTGAAAAATTTACCCACACCTGTTTTATGGTGGCGCCTTATGACCTGCCCATACAGCTGGCTGAAAAACTGAACAAGGCTGTGCCGGGTGATTTTGAAAAATCCACCCTGTTTGTCAACAGTGGTGCGGAAGCTGTTGAAAATGCCGTCAAAATTGCCCGTTACCATACCGGAAGACCGGCTGTCATCTCATTTGAGAATGCATATCACGGACGTACCCAGTTGACCATGACCCTTACCAGTAAAGTGCATCCTTTCAAGGCAGGGTTTGCTCCGTTTTCATCAGATATCTATCAGATTCCGTTCCCCTATTGCTATCGCTGTCCCTTGAACCTGACCCATCCAGACTGTGACACAGCGTGTGCAAATTATCTGGAAAAAGCGTTTGTCAATAAAGTGGAAGCAGCATCAGTGGCTGCTTTGATTGCAGAACCCATTCAGGGTGAAGGAGGATTTATCGTTCCCCCGCCTGAGTATTTTAAAAAGATCAAAGCGGTTTGCGAAAAAAACGGCATTGTGTTTATTGCAGATGAGATCCAGACAGGCATGGGAAGAACCGGCAAACTGTTTGCCATGGAGCATTTTGATGTGGCAGCGGACCTGACCACGACGGCAAAAAGTCTGGCAGCGGGAATGCCTTTGAGTGCAGTGGTGGGCAGGCAAGAGATAATGAACAGTGTCCATCCGGGCGGACTGGGGGGAACCTATGGCGCCAACCCGGTCTCCTGTGCAGCAAGCCTGGCGGTGTTTGATATTTTTGAAACAGAAGATCTGCTTGCAAAGGCACAGGTGCTGGGGAAAAAGGTCCGTAAAGAATTTGACCGGTTCAAGGAGACGTTTGAGATTGTGGGGGATGTCAGAGGTATCGGACCCATGATGGCAATGGAGCTGGTCACTGACAGGGAAACCAAAGAACCTGCAGGAGATGCCGCTAAAAAACTGCTGGATTTCTGCCTTGAAAAAGGGTTGCTTGTTCTTGCCACAGGTTCCCATGGCAATATCATCAGGACATTGATGCCTCTGGTAATCACTGATGATCAGCTTGATCAGGGGCTTTCCATTATAGAGAAAGGGTTGGCCGGCATCTGTTCGCAATGAAGATCACAGCGGCTGATTTCAGGGCTGACCCATCAATTTTGCAAAAGGAAATCATATATGTTTGGATTTTATTCCCGCCTGCTTACCATTGATGTGACATCACAGACAAGTGTTGTCACACCACTTAAGCCACCTGTCCTGGAGCGGTACCTGGGCGGCAAGGGACTGGCGACCTATCTGCTGCTCAAGCACAATCCGCCGGGGGTTGAGCCTTTTTCCCCCCTGAACCACCTGATTTTTGCCACCGGACAGTTCTGCCAAAGCCGGGTCTGGGGGAGCAGCAGGTTCGGCGTTTTCACCAAATCACCCCTGACAGATTTTTATGCGGAATCCTATTCAGGTGGCCGTGTTCCGGAAGCCATTGATGCCTGCGGTTTTGATGCGATCATGATCAAGGGCCAGGCTGCCGCCCCTGTATCCATACTGGTTACACCCCAGGGGGCCAGCTTTCATTCAGCCGGCCATCTGTGGGGGAAGCAAACCTTTGACACTGAAAAAGATGTGCTCAAAGAGCTGGCATCTGAAAACACAACTTTTCATAAACCCGGCGCGGTGGTGATCGGGCCTGCCGGAGAAAACCGGGTTTCTTTTGCGTTGATCGCAAATGATAAATGGCGGTGTGCCGGCCGTGCCGGAACCGGCGCTGTCATGGGCAGCAAACGTATAAAGGCGATTGTTTTTCATGGCAGCTGCCGGCGGGAACTTTTTTCTTCAGAGGAGCTGAAAACCCATTGCAGAAAATTTTACAGCGTCAATAAAGAAAATCCTGGTGTAAAAGCTTATCAGGCAATGGGAACCACCATGATGGTATCTTTGATGAATACCGTGGGCGCATTTCCATCAAAATACTGGCAACAGGGGTCATGCAGCCACTGGGAAAATATCAGCGGCGAAACGTTTCACAAAAATCACACGGTAAAACCCCATGCCTGTGCCAGGTGCTTCATGGCCTGCGGCCGGATGGCAACCATTGAAAAAGGGCGGCATACCGGTCTGAAACTGGAAGGACCGGAATATGAAACCATTTACGCGTTCGGCGGGTTGTGCATGGTTGATGATATGGCGGAAATTGTGTACCTGAACGACCTGTGCGACCGGATGGGCATAGATACCATAACTGCCGGCAACCTTTGCGGACTGGCAATTGAAGCCGGCCAAAGAGGGGTGATCAATGAGAAGATCAGTTATGGAGATGTTGACTCCATTGCCGCGTTAATTGAAAAGATCACCCTGCGCCAGGGCATCGGAGATCTTCTTGCACAGGGCATTATTCCGGCATCCCGGGAATGGGGCCTGGAAGATCTTGCCATACATGTCAAGGGAATGGAGCCTGCCGGGTATGATCCCAGGGTGCTCAAGGGCATGGGGCTTACCTTTGGCACGGCACCAAGAGGGGCATGTCATTTGCGTACAACCTTTTACAAACCTGAAATCTCCGGATTGATTCCTCCTGAAGCCATCCAGGGAAAAGCAAAGATGCTCATTGATTATGAAGACCGGTTAAACATATTTGACACAGGCATTTTATGCCGTTTTTACCGTGATCTTTATCCCTGGGATGAATTACAGACACTTATCTATCTGGTCACCGGACTTAAGTGTGATGTTTTGGATCTGAAAAACAAGGCAGCTGACATAGCTGACATGACACGCACCTTTAACATCAGGGAAGGTCTGTCACCACAGCAGGACCACCTCCCTGAACGCTTTCATAAAGAACCGCTTCCATCCGGTCATGCCATAACCTTCAAGGAGATGCAAATGCTGCTAAAAGATTATTACCGGCTGCGGGGATGGGATGAAAATGGCATCCCATATTATGATCAGGGGGTGAGTTGAATCTTACCTCCAGGTTACTCTCAGAACCTGACGTGAACTTCTCAGCTTTGTGATAGCGTATGTTGCATTATAAAATCCCCAGATGTTAAGGGTTCTGAATTTTTGATTAATTCAAACAAAGCCAAAATCACCCCATAATCAAGGATGGCAACCAGAGAACCAGTTTCGGAAATACCATCAGCAAAACCAAAACGATTGCCTGGATCATGATAAAATTTGCCCCGCAGCATTCCGGACAGCTTGGGCTGTTGAGTTTGGGGGGAATTAATAATTGCAAGGTTTTTGACTGTTAGCCTGGCCTAAATGCGATCACTGACAGGGATAGTGCATAGGATTTTCGCATGCCTGACGAGCTTGGATTTTAGCCAATAGTCCAGTCTTTTTAAAGGTCGGGTTATCTGGTATCACAAAAAAAAATCAAATTGTTTATCTCT
>JAIPDY010000252.1 GCA_021737445.1 Desulfotignum sp. | reverse complement strand
CCTTTCACCAGGGGCATAAGGCGGCCCGGAGAGTACAGTGCTGCTGTCAGCCGGTCAAAGAGCCGGTATTTCTCCCGGGTATAGGGGAACCAGTTGGCTTCCATTTTTTTGCTGTCCTTGTCAATGAGAACCGCCTTGATATTGGCAAAAGCGTAGAACCCGAACTCCCCCTTATACCGGCCGAATCCGCTTTTCTGCGCACCACCGAAGGGCAGCGCATGGTTGCCCTCGGTGAGCATGACGTTGTTGATGGAAACATTGCCCGTGCAGATCTGCCGGGCCACCCGTGTTGCTTTTGCCAGATCCTTTGACCAGACCGATGCGGACAACCCGAATTCCGGATCATTGGCCAGGGCAATGGCCTGGGCTTCGGAGGCAAAAGAATAGATGGGAAGAATGGGTCCGAAATTCTCCTCCTGGTGAATAAGCATATCCGGGGTCACCCCTTCCACCACCATGGGCGGCACAAAGGCGGATTCCCCGTCCCAGTCTGCATTTGTGAGAAAGACGGCGCCTTTTTGCTTTGCATCCGCCACCTGGCGGGCGATGGTCTCCTTCTGGGCCCGGGTGGTGATGGCCCCGATATCGCTGTTGCCGTCTGTGTCCGTGGCCTGGGTGAGTTTTAGGGTTTCCGCCACCAGTACCTGTTTAAAGGTCTCGTAAATATCCTGGTGAACAAACAGCCGCTCCACCGAGGTGCAGGACTGGCCTGTGGTGGTAAAAGCCCCCCATATGGCGCCGGCTGCGGCCCGGTGGATGTTCACGTCCGCAAACACCACCATGGGGTCTTTGCCCCCCAGCTCCAGCTCCAGGGGGATGAGATGCCGGGCGGCCCGGGCCATGATATTTCTGCCCACGCCCTGGCTGCCGATGAAAAAGATCTTGTCCGGTTTGCCGTCCACCAGAGCATTGCCCAGGTCTCTGCCCGGGCCGTACACCACCTGTACCCAGCCGGACCTGAATCCGGCCTTGTTGAGTAGTTCCTCCACCAGTCCTTTGAGGGGGGTTGCGCTGGACGGTTTGAACACCACGGCGTTGCCCGTGATAAAGGCCTGGCATATGGGCACGATGGCCTGGTAAAAGGGATAATTCCAGGGGGAGATGAGCAGGGCCCAGGGCGCAGCAGCCCATGAGGTGAAGGCCGATGCCCAGGCGGCCGTGGATGATCTCTTTTGCGCCCGTGGATGTGAAGATATCCGCGATCACCTTCTGCCCCTTTTGATACCGGTTCAGCTCTTCTTTGTTCCGCTTTTTTGTTATCAATGCCCTGCCCTTGCCGTTCACCTTGATCCGGCCCGGGGTTATGTCCCGGGTGCACACCTCGATGCAGGCAAAATGGTCCAGTTTTTCCATGTATCTGTGATGGGCCGCACCAAATCCCGGCACCAGCAGGGCAATGCCCTCCGGTACGGCATACACGTTTTCCAGCTTGAACCCCTGTTTGCGGAACCCCTGGTCGTCGGACTTAAAAGCCTGGAAAGCCCCCAGGTGGGAGTTGATCTTTTCTTTGTAAATCCCGAAACTCATGTACTGGGGATGACAGAAAAACCCTTTGCCGATGTTGGCATTTTTCCTACCGAACCCTGAGTTGAGCAGGAGCCGTGCATTGCCGATGGCACCGGCTGACAGGACAAGGTTGCGGGCCTTGTAGTTCACCTGCAGCCCTTTGCCGTCCAGTCCGGATAACCGGATATCGCCCCCGGGGAGCACCTTGACCTGCGTCACCTCGGTTTCCGGCACCAGGGTGAGGCCGTTTTCCAGGGCGGTCTTCAACACAGTCTCCGGTGTGCTCTGTTTGGAGCCCAGCCTGCAGCCGTTGAGGCATTCAATGCAGCAGTTTCCCTCTTCCAGGCGGCAGTTGCTCTGGGCCCGGCGCAGGGGCGCGTTTTTAAATCCCAGCTTCCTGAACCCCCGGTCAAAAATTTTGGCGTTGTCATTTTGAAATTGTGAGGGAATTTCCTGGATTTCAATTTCAGATTCTGCAGCCTCGTACCAGGGGGCCATAGCGGCTGTGTTAAAATCGGAAATGCCGGAAACCTGCTTCCAGGAATCCAAGGCATCATCATCGAACCGGTCCACCAGGGCCTGGTTCACCACAGAACCGCCCCCCACCACTTTGGGCCGCAAAAAGGCGATTCTGCAGTCATGACCCAGTTCCATTCCCCCGGCCCAGTACATCTGGGAGGTGCCGTCCAGGCCGTTTTTGGGATAGGTTGTCCGGGTATACTGCCGGCCCGCCTCCAGCATGAGGCAGTCCGCGCCTTTGGCACACAACTCCTTGGCAATGAACGGCCCTGAAATGCCGGCACCCACAAACACATAGTCAAATACACGGGACAGGTCTCTTGGTTTCATCCTCTCTCCTTTTCATAAGAATGCATGGCCCTCCCCCCGGTAGGTGGGAACCTCATCCGCAATTTTTTTGCCTTTTACCAAATAGAGCCGGTTGAACCGTTCACACAGCTCCCCGGCCTTGGCATGCTGGAAAAACACGGGGTCACCGGCCTCAAGTACGGGCGCATCCTTTGGCAGAACCAGCGGGGTCTGGACCTCACCAGCCCCTTCCATTCCGATGTATTTCAATCCCCTGGGCAGTACCGGCCAGGGGAGCCGGCTGGGGCCAGCCTCACCGGAAGCTGTATACCCGCCCCCCTGGCAGGTGACAATGCCCGGGGCAGGCCTGCGCACCACCTGGAGGCCAAAAAAGGCAGCCGGCTGGAATGTAACCTGATGAAAATAGTGGAACAGGCCCGGTGCAAAAAAGGCGGACCCGGCCGTCACTTCTGTGACCGAAGGATCCCGGGCAGTGGAGATGAGGCTGCCTGATCCCCCGCCGTTGACCACCTCCAGTGTTATGCCTGCATCTGCCAGTGCCCGGACGATCTCCCCCCGGCGTTTGGCCAGCTCTCTGGCCGAGTTTTTCTTGAACCAGCGCGTCAGTGTGTTTTTCACTGCATGACCCGGCAGATCATCATTCACCGATGCCACCTGGGCCTCATACCCCATGAGCGATACGATACGGATGCCGGGCAGATCCTTTGCAGCAAGGGCCAGGGCCAGGACATCTTTCACAGACCGCAACGGACTGCGCCGCACCCCCAGGTGCAGCCGGCTGCCCAGGGGGCGATAGGACATGTCCACATCCAGGCAGATATTGAGGATCACCCCCGCAGCCACACCTGCCCTGGACAAAGCTGTCAAGTGGTCGAATGAATCCGCCATCAGTGAGAGCCTGGCCCCCTGCCGGGTATTTTCCGTAAAAATCTTTACATCCGGGGGCTGGATGGACGGATAAGCCACGATGATATCATCAAACCCATTCTCAATGAGGAATTCTGCCTCTTCCATGGTGAACGCCAGGATACCCTGGAAAACGTCACCACCCTTTTCAAACACCCGCCTCAGCAATGCCGGGCTGCGGATGGATTTGGACGCCACCCGGATTGTTTTTCCGGTTCCCTTGCAGGTGTCGGCCACATAGGCAATGTTCCGGTCAAAATGATCCAGGTCAACAAATGCCAGGGGGAACCGGCATCCGTGAAACACACTTTTATAGCGCAGATAATCTGTTCCAGGTATGCGTATCATATTTTTCCTCCGGACCGTAAATACTGAGCTGATTCCATATCAAACAAATACTGTTGAGTGAAGAGATTCATGATTCATCTTCATCGATCATATATTCCCACATTTCATTTTGTTGGCCTTTGATTATATTTATTAACTTTGTTTTTTTTTCTCTTTTTTCTCTTTTCGTTTTTCTTTCAAGGTTTTTTCCGCCTTTTTTTTAACGGTTTTTTGCGTATCGCGTGCTTTGCCCATAATGCGTCCTCCAATATAGATGTGGCAGGGTTGAAAATAAATGAATTGTATCTTTGTTGTATCAAGACTGCAAGCGATGATTGCATCATCCCTGTGCCATGATGTCAATAATCGGGCCGTCATATGGGTTGAGAAATTCGGCGGCTTCTGGTACATCACTACATCATGAAACATACCATGAGTGACAGCGATTTTAACGGTTACAGTGCCCTGGACCACCCGGGGATTCTGGCCCATATCTTTCATCCCAGGGCTTCCATGCGGCCGCCAGGGCCCGGTGGCATTCTGATTCCCGTGGCAGAGAATGTCCACATCGGTGCCTGTTTCCATGTGGCCGGCAAACAGGCACCCACTATTTTGTTTTTCCACGGCAACGGGGAGATCGTTTCCGACTATGATGATCTCGGGCCGCTCTACACCCGCCTGGGCATCAATTTTTTTGTGGTGGATTACCGGGGCTATGGCTGGTCCACCGGATCTCCCACCGTGTCCGGCATGATGGCGGACTGTCACGGGATCATGGATTTTGTGATACAGTGGTGCCGGGATCAGGAGTTCACCGGGGTGCTGTCGGTCATGGGCCGGTCCCTGGGCAGTGCTTCCGCCATCGCGCTGGCAGCGGCCCGGTCCTCAGAGGTGGAAAACCTGATCGTGGAGAGCGGATTTGCCCGTACCGAAAGCCTGCTCCGGATACTGGGGATCGATCCGGCGGCCCAAAGCATCCGCATGGCACCGGAACTGGACAACCGGGAAAAGATCCGGCAGTGGACCGGGCCGGCATTGATCATCCACGGGGAACAGGATCAGCTGATTCCCTTTTCCCACGGCCAGGCCCTGTACGATGCCTGCCCATCCTCTGAAAAAAAACTGGCCAAAATTGCCGGGGCCGGTCACAATGATATTTTCCTGCGCGGCCTGGATCAGTATCTGTCCGCCGTGAAATCCCTGCTTCTGCCGAATAATTGAACATTGAAATCATTGATGTGGAAATGGGCAAGGATAGATGGTCGATGGTTTCCAAAAAGTTAGATGACCTGTTCCATAAATTTATGGAACAGGTAGAATCGATTATCAAAAATCTGCCAAAACCCTTGAAGTGAAGGTCTTTTCTTAATAATGACCTGATTTTATTAACCGACATTCTTTTAAATGGCGCAAAAAAGCACTTCGGCAGCTGAGATTGTCCATATTGAGGAGGTGAAAAGAGAGATGAAAGAACCTACTAACGTGCAGATAATTGAACAAAACGGAATCCCTGTGTTTGCAGTAATCCCATATGATGAATACCTTCAGGCGTTTCCATGCATGGAGGCGGATGACGATACGTTGATCCCGCATGAGGTCGTGAGCATCCTTGTCGATCAGGATTGCAATTTAGCCAGGGCCTGGCGGCTGCACCTGGGCTTGACGCAAAAAGATGTCGCATCCAGGGCCGGGATCAGCCAGGCGGCATTGTCCCAAATGGAAAAATCAGACAACCTGAGAACCAGTACACTGGAAAAGCTGGCCAACGCAATGAACCTGACGGTTGAACAGCTCACAGATTAATCCTCGTTTGAAAAATTGTCTTGACCCCCATCCTTTCCGGCATGGTTTTGAGCTCTTTGAGCCCATTATGAGTCCATTCAAAAAGTATATTCGGTTCCCGCACCGATGGGGCCACTTGCCGCGACATAGGTCAGATATTCCGCAGAAATGATATAGTTTCATGCTGATTCCTGCATAAATGGGATGTCAATCTCCTCAACACGCCATCTGCGCCTCGGGCAGGGGAAACTTTCTCCAATCCACAATGCCCTGCTTGAGATCCAGCAAAAAATGCCTGTCATCATCATTCAGGGCTTTATGGATTTGAATAAAGGGGGTTTTCATTATCTTTGACCATTTGTTTGGGAATCGTTATCTGAGATAGGCAGCATCAAAAACACCGCCCTTGAGCAGCATGCGTTTGCCCCGGCCTAAATCAATACCCCCGGTTTCCAGTTCTTTGCGCCAGGAATGATCATGGCGATCACTGAACCATAAAAACAGGCGTATGGCCTTCACCTGCTTGCAGCGTGTCAGCAGCTCGCCAAGCAGTTTCGGCCTTAAATTAACGGCGCCTTCAAAAAATGTATCAGCTATTGAAAAATCAGCCGTTTCCCGCACATCCGCTAATAATTCAAGCAGGGCAAGTTCCGGGGTACTATAAGGGATCGGCCAATCCCAGGAACCAAAGGGCCGGGTGGATAACCCAGGTTTGGGAAGTTCTTCAAACAGTTGCTTGTTATGGATTTCAAATGTAAAAGAATCTGAAAAAATGCGCGTCCAACCCGGTATTTTTCCAGTGCTGTACAGGCCAATCCGCTGGATATCACCCAGCGGCAGATAGTGGGCCAGACCCTGCAATTCAAGTGCACTGCGTCTGCCCACATGTACAGTATATCCCATTTCATTCAAGGAAAAGACCACATGCTCCCACTTAAGCGGGGGCCTGACCAGCATCAAGTTCGGTGTTACTATCATTTAACACCTTTTTGACAGGGATTCTGTATTTTTCCATGTAGCACATTTCCTGTCTTTGGCATTATTGGCCGCCCAACTGCTTTTTGAACCCCTTATGGCCACCCGGAGAATACCCCTGGGATTCATAAAAGCAGAACATAATCCTTATCTTTTGACAGGCGTTGGAACATCTCCGCCATCTTATGGATATCGGACGACTCTCCCCAAAATTGCATGAACAATCCATCAAGCGCGTTGAGGTCTTTGTCTTTCAGATTTGTGATTTTCATGTTCGATTTCCTGTGGCTAACGGGCTCTTCAGCGGGCGCGGCTTTTTGCGCTCCGCTGCAAGAGCAATGTTGGGCGAAATGTATAAGTTATTTTGCCACTTGCAGCGCTTCCTCCGCTTCGCGGGGTAATGAGACGAGAATAAAGTATGACTGAGGATAAAGGTAATCTTCCCCGGATTCATCAACGATTCGAAAATATCCTTCCTTTTCCGCATCGTCATCCGCTAATACTTGATAAATCTTGCGCTTTTCTAAATCCTCACAGTCTTTATTCCCAATGCAAAGCGCAAATTTATGAGTTTCATTTGCTTTTTTCATAACTTAATCCAAAAACCTTTTGATTTTCATTTTCTTTTTACCGATACCGTGGGCTTCATACCAATGCAATTCCGCTTTACGCATCCTCCCGCTCTGAATTCTAACCATAGCAAATCCTTTAAGTTTTCGCCACCGAGCGGAACCAAATTGTCTTTGGAGCCGCATTATATCCGATTTCCCCAATTATCTCAAAATACATAGAATTTGTCATCCGTATAGTTTCAAGACATAATTCACGCCCAACGTCTAGCGTAACCGGACGGCTTTGGAGCGGCAGCGGAGAAGCAGGTCCGCGTTGACACTGTTGCTGAACTGACCTGGATACCATCAACGAAGTTATATCAAACTGGATATCATGCACATATGAAAAAAATTCCAGATCTGTGTATCATTTTTATCTGATCTGATTCCATATCAAACAAATCCTGTCGAGTAAAGCGGTTTAAAAAAACAAAAAATATTCGTGGGAGTTCGTGGAACCCTGTTGCACTAAGCTGTTTCTTTGACCTCCTGATGCCGGAAACAGGACACCAGATGGTCGTTCACCATGCCGGTGACCATGCATGTGGGCGTACATGATGATGGAGCCGGTGAACCTGCCGTTTAGGGCCTGAAGTTTAGGAAAATCAAGATACATGGAAGCTGTATTTTTTGTTTTTATCCTTTTTCCATGTGGCACATTTCCTTTCTTTTGCATTTGGCTGACGGCCAGGATATCAGCCTTTTGCGGCAAAATAATCTGACAGGAGCCGTTGCCACTCTTTGATAAATTCCTCATATGCCTCAGCCGTGAATCCCGAGACAAAGGCCTTTCCCGTCTCAGAGAGCGCAATATACCTGTAGGTGACCGCAATCTGTGTGTGCTGACCGGCCAGGGCCTCGCAGCATACTTTCACAACCCCGACCTTGTCACCGGGTTCAACCTTGTAAAACTCTACACAATGGACGTCTGGACGGTATCTTTTTACCAGCCAGACGGCCTCGGCCGCAGCGTGGTCATGGGACTTTGTCAAAAACACATAATCCTCAGACAGCTCCTTTGTGTCCATGACATTCTCATAGTCCCATCCCGGCACCCAGTGCTTTTCCCCTTCAGGACTGAAAAGAGGAAAAACCCTTGATACCGGCTGCGGCACCGCAAATGATATACTATGTTCCACTGATTTCATTTTTCCTCCCCGGGGCCGACCCCAAACATCTGCGGTTCATCATTATCTGTACAGCACTGAAGAATGATCAGGTTGCGGGTCCAGCCGATATAGGAACGAGGCTCAGATGCACAAGCCTGCTTTGGTTTGCATTTTTTAATATTTCAGCCGCTTCCTAAGGTGATTTATTTATTTCCGTAGCGGTAGAATGCGGGCTCTGGATTTCTTTTCATCAATGGTAATCAAGGCCCCTTCATCAAGATGCTTTTCAAACTGATGTATCGCAGAAATGATATAGCCGAATAGATGTTCAGGTGTTACATCCTGGATTCTAATTTGAATTACGCTTGGAAAATCCGCATTTGTTGCAGCGAGTATGGTGCCAAAATCCAAGTCGTGTGTAAAAATGATATATCCATTGGACTTGGCATATTCAAAAATTTCTTGGTCAGGCGCATTTGGTTTTCCAATAAACGACCAATGTTGGGTTTCCCAGCCGGCATCTTCAAACATTGATACCCACTGAGGCGAAAGATTCATGTCTATTAGGAATTTCATGCAGATTCCTGCATAAATGGGATGTCAATCTCCTCAACACGCCATGCAGCATAAGCAAGCGCTTCGTCAATATCCTCAGATTCAAGATAAGGATAAAGATTCAATATTTTTTCCTTGCTGTGGCCCGATGCCACTAATCCTACAATTGTACCGGCTGTTACACGCATACCACGAATACAAGGTTTGCCTCCCATTATCCTTGAATCGAAGGTAATTCTTGCGAATGTCGACATACCATCCTCCTTAAAATAAGTTTAACCACTCTATAATAATAAATAAATACAATGCACATGGCAAGCGTCACTTTTTGACAAGGATTTCTTTTTTTTATCCTTTTTCATTCATTCCCTGCCTCTGAGCACCATAGATGTTGCCCCGACCGGGCAGACAGTAACGCAAAGTCCACAGCCGACACATGATTCATTATTATATGCCATTTTTTCATCCTGGAAGACCCGGGCACCAAATACGCACCTTTCAACACATTCACCGCAATGAATGCAATCCTCAAAACCTGTCACAGCCACATATTCTGAATGGACCATTATATCTTTGCGGTCAAAGCGCCTGACTATCTGCAGATCATGGCAGCAGCACGGGCAGCAGCTGCAAAGGGCAAAGATTTCATGGTCCGGCATGTACAGGCTCAGATGTACAAGCCCGCTTTGGTTTGCATTTTGTAATATTTTGGCCGCCTCCTTTAGATCAACATGGCGCGCCTTCCCCTTTATTACCAGCTTATCCCCCACATCATTGAGCAAAAAACATACCTCCAAAGGATTGTTGCACCGCTGGTAATGGGTCCTGCACTCGCAGTTCTGGACAGCCACGGATTTTGCCTTACCCAGTATCTCCAAGGCCTGCTCTGTCGGAAGCACCCATTGTTTTGTTGTTAAAGATTCTGAAACAGGAATAACCTTTGACGCGTATGAAATCCGGCCTTTGCCCAGCCATTCGTCATATTTGGCAATTCTTTTTTCCAGAAACGCATCAGCATATTTTTCCTTTTCCATATGGCACATTTCCTTTCTTTTGCATTTGGCTGACGGCCAGGATATCAGCCTTTTGCGGCAAAATAATCTGACAGGAGCCGTTGCCACTCTGTGATAAATTCGCTGTATGCCTCAGCAGTGAATCCCGAGACAAAGGCCTCTCCTGTCTCAGAGAGCGCAATATACCTGTAGGTAACCGCAACCTGTGTGTGCTGACCGGTCAGGGCCTCGCAGCATACTTTCACAACCCCGACCTTGTCACCGGGTTCAACCTTGTAAAACTCTACACAATGGGCATCCGGACGGTATCTTTTTACCAGCCAGATCGCCTCGGCCGCAGCGTGGTCATGAGACTTTGTCAAAAACACATAGTCCTCAGACAGTATAAAGCAGTTTCATTTGAACTTATCACGCAGATCCTTGTGCACTGCCTCAAGATGACGGTTGATGTCCCTTATCTTCATTTTTCTGTTCCAACTGCTTGATCATCCGGTCAAAATCACTTTCAAAAAGGCGATCCTGAGTGATGCGGTATTTCTCAAATTCACTTTCAGCATGGGCTTTGGCAATTTCTGCTGTGACTTTTCCTTCGTCCTGCAGAATTTCCCGGTCTGTGGCTTTGATGAACCGGTTGAGGCGTTTTTCCCAGTCCTGCATTGTCATCGGGATCTGCCGCAGTGCCATATCTTCCGCAACATCCAGATAGGCAGATACCAACCGCTGCAATTGTGCCATTTCATTTTCGGTCAGATAATTTTTGGCCACACTGACATCGAATTTTTGAATTTTACCTTTTGGAGCGTCTTTCCAGGTGGTCAGTCCCATATTGTTTTTCTTGTGATCCGCACGGCCCACAATCACTTCCGCGGCCGTCTGGCCGTGGATTGCCCAATGCAGCTTGTTTTGTACTGCCGCAAAAAAACGCTTTGTGGCTTGGGCCGTTAGATCATAATCAATGGACGTCGCATAGATGTCGGTAATTTTCTGGTAGAACTTACGCTCACTCAGGCGGATTTCCCGGATACGCTGCAGTTGCTCTTCAAAATATTGTCTGCCAAGGACAGAGCCGTCATTTTTCAGTCGTTCATCATCCATTGTATAGCCTTTGATGGTGAACTCCTGAATAATCGCTGTGGCCCATTTCCGGAATTGCACGGCACGTTCTGAGTTCACCTTGTAGCCTACGGCGATGATGGCCGATAGATTGTAGTGTTTGGTATTGTAGTTTTTACCATCTGAGGCAGTTATTCGAAAATTTCGAATAACTGAATCTTCTTGCAATTCACTATCGGAAAATACCTTTTTCAGGTGATAATTGATGGTATGCGTCTCGACATCATAGAGAACTCCCATCATTTTTTGGGTCAGCCAGATGTTTTCATCCGCATAAACCGCCTCAACGCCCCCCTTGCCACTGGCAGCTACAAATGTCAGGTACTCAGCAGCCGACGACCGGACAATGGAACTCTCTTGTTTTCCGGGCTGCTGGAGTTGTCTGTTTTTATCCTTTTTCATTCAACTCCTCCCCAGTTTTGATCTATACCGAGACATATTCGTTCGTTCATTATTATATCGCCTTCCATGTATCTCAGGATCGTTTCCAGCCAGATTAAGTATCAGCTCTGAAAGGACCTTTGTCGGTGCTATGGAAGGGTTTTCATCTTCCTGGCGGACCTGCCGGTCCAGCGCTGTCAGATAGAACTGCATTTTGCCGACGAATTCCGGCACAAACTCACCGATTTTCAGCTCAACCGCCACAAGACAGCGCAGGCGGCGGTGGAACAGAACCAGGTCGATAAAAAATTCTTTTCCCTCCACCTCCAGCCGGTACTGGCTGCCCATAAAGGCGAACATCCCGCCCATGCTCCGCAGAAAATCCTCGATCCGGGCAATCAAAGCCCGCTCCAACTCCCGCTCGGAGTGTTCCTCGCCCAGTTCCAGGAAATCAAAAGTGTACTCATCCTTCACAGCCAGTTTGGCCTGAGCCCGCAATTCCGGTGTCAGGGTCCGGTCGAAATTGGTCTGGCCCAACAGTGTTTTTTCATAGCTCTGGTTGTCGATCTGATGAATGAGCACATTCTTTGACCAGCCGAACTTGCGGGTCACCCGGATATAAAATTCCCGTTCCAGGGGGGCTTTGCAGCGCTGAAGAATGACCAGGTTGTGGGTCCAGCCGATTTGTGCAACCAGTGGTTGCACTCGCTCATCTTCGCGGTAGAGCAGATAGAACTCCCGCATGTAAAAGATGTTGCGCCGGGAAAATCCGCTGATCCCCGGGAACTCAGCCCGAAGGTCACTGGAAAGCTTTTCCGCTATGGCAGACCCATGCTTCGCATCTGCCTGCCGTTCCACAATCATCCGTCCGATGTCCCAGTACAAACCAACCAGCTCCTTGTTGACCTTCTTAAGGGCTTCATACTGGGCGGACCGGATCCGCTCCTTGATTTCGGCCAGCAGGTGTGGATAATCTCCAAATTTGCCGGGACTGTTTTCGTTGGGTGTATCAGCCGGATTCATTGACGTCCTCCTCCTCATCATCTATCACGTCATCAGCAATGACATCTTTCAGTGACTCAAGAGCTATTCAGGTTTTACCCCCCAAACATCTTCGGTTCCTGCGCCAGCATGGTTTGTCGGCATCGGCTGCAGTGGTAAAGTAATTCTTTACAACTGAAATTTCACCCAACTCCCCTTCTTTTAATATGTTGGAGATATGTTGACCAATGTTTTGCTTGGAGGTGTCAAAAAGTTGGGCGATTTGATTCTGGTTCATCCAGACCATGCCCTCTTTGGCATACAGTGAGACCGCTGCTTTGCCGTCTTTGGTATTATAGATAATGATATTTTGCTGGCTGTCTTCCATATTCAATCCCTTACAACTGTTTTCTCCCATTCCAGGACAGCAACGGATTTTGACTTACCAAGTATCTCCATGGCCTGCTCTGTCGGAAGCACCCATTGTTTTAACGCATCAACATATTTTTCCATATGGCACATTTCCTGTCTTTTGGATTATTGGCTGCCCAACTGTTTTTTGAACCCCTTATGACCAACGCGCTGTTCAGGGACGGTGCGCTTTTACGCTATCCTCTGGAGCAGCGCGGGTAACGACAAAAAGTGATTGAAATTTAGTGGTACTGTTGCTTACGCACTGAATACGAATCTTTCAATCTATTCATGAATTCAGCCTCATTATCATAATGCGCTTTTGGCATTCGCGGCATCACCTCATCAAGGTAACAATCATCGCATAATATTCTCGTGTTGAGAATTTGTTTCTCGTCCTCTGAAATTGTTTTTTGGCATTTAGAACAGATTGACATTATTCCCCCAATAGGGATGATTAATCCCATTACGCTAAGCTGTTGAACTGACCTCACACAAGGGGTCCCCCCTTTGCAACACCGGCAGCAGAAAGCTGAACGATGAAAAATGAGGATCAGGGCTTTTTCGGTCCAAGTGCATACCATTCTTATGGTCTTTTTGCAGGATCCTGCCTGTTGTCAAAAACCGAATGCAGAACAATTTCCTTTTTTTCGACTGTATAAAACACGGTAAATGGAAATCGTCTCACCAAACAACCCCTGAAGTGCAGAAAATGGGTCCTGTACATTGCTGAATTTTCGATAATTGATTTTACAGCAGCCTCGATACAATCCAAAAATTCATATCCCAGCCCGCGTCTCTGTCTTTCGTACCAGGCAAATGCGAGCTCCACATCATCCTTTGCCCTGTCTGTATAACGCAGTTTCATTTGAATTTTTCCCGCAGACCCTCGTGCACCGATTTCCAGTCATGCAATTCCAGCTTTCCTTCCTTATATTCTTCATATCTTTTTTTCAACTCCTGCTTTTGCCACTCCGGCAGTGGGATTTCAGAATTTCCGGCGGCTATGGCATCCCAGATATCTTCCACAAGAAGCAACTTTTCAGATAGCTCCAGCCTGCTGATTTCATCTTTTATTTGATCTGGTCTCATTTTATCTCCTCATTACATTCTCGGGTATGATTTTGTATGACTGCATGCACATGACCCTTCACAATCACCTGCCTGCCAGTGTGCATTTAATCACCATTGATTGAAATCAAATTATCATTAATCAAGATCTGCTGATCGTTTAACAGCTGCTTTATATTTGTTTGGAATATTTTTTTTGCATGAGCAGTGACACGCAAAAATCCCATAGATCGAGCTGCGTTTGAGATCGCTTCATCCTCTCCAAGTGTAAATCCTTTTTTCACTTCTTTTAGAATTGCAAGCTGAATTTCTTCTGGTGAAACAAATTCGATTTTTTTAGAGGAAGCCGGCAAGTTTGAACGATCTCTAACTGTTGGATTTTTCATTTCAGCATCCCAGATAAAATCCCCTTTTCGGATAATCTTTCCTTGATGCACTCCATAGTGAATAGCGCTCTGCAGAACATTTTGAATTCTTCTGCCGGACCTTTTAAGACCTGCGCCTTCAATAATCCTCTTTGTTAATTCAGCCTTGTGAACTGGAGATTCGACCTGAACGACCTGAAAAATGTATGAAAATAATTTTTCATTGGACAATTGATGTAACTCTTCCAATATCAAAATAACTTGCGGTACTTTTTTTTCATACTGAACATATTCACATGCAGCTCCTTCCGGTTCATGATTATTATCATCACGTTCTATTATGACTGTTTCTGTTTTCTCTTTTTTTTGGGCTAAAAGTTCCTGTTCCTGATTTTTTATATTGTTTTTATAGTCCTTCTCTGCACGCTTTATTGCCTCCACTGTCCTTTCCATTTCTTTTTGCGGATTTCTGTACCAATCAGTGCTCCAAATTCTGTGTAACCGCCAGCCAAGACCTTCTAAAACCTCTTGTCTTAACCGATCTCGATCTCTTGCTGATTGAGAACTGTGATAGGTTGCGCCGTCACATTCTATACCAATGATATATCGGCCAGGCTTTTTTTTGTCTTTGATTGCAATATCAATAAAAAATCCAGCCGTGCCAACTTGCGGTTCCACATCATAACCGTTTTGTACTATTGCCTTGATAACTTCCTCTTCAAAAGGAGAATCAGGTTCTTTGCCGGTTTCGTAAGGTGTTTGCAAGTTGCCGCTTTCCGCATAATGCAGAAAATTCTTTAATGCAACAGCACCACGGGCTTGTGTACGATTCAGATCGATATCATCAGATGTGAAATTTGAAAAAACATCCATGGCAAGTTTTGCTCTTGATATCAGGACATTCAAACGCCTTTCTCCGCCATCCCGGTTCAACGGGCCAAAACTCATTGTCATATAACCTTCTGATGTTTTTCCATACCCAATGCTTATGAAAATAACATCACGCTCGTCTCCCTGGACATTTTCTAAATTTTTAACGAAAAATGGTTCATGTTTTCCTTCTTCAAAGAATGGTTCGCAGCTCAGGTCTTGCCGCCTTAGTACCTCCAGCTGCATACTGATAGCATCACGCTGTGCTGTGCTGAATGCAACAACACCAAGTGTCAGGTCCGGGTAATTTTCCGCATGTTTCATTACAGCTTTTGCAACAATTTTCGCCTCTTCAGGATTTGATCGTGTTCTTCCCCGGTCATAGGCAGTATCCGGTAAATGATGAAACCTTAATCCTCTCGCGGTGGTGTTCAGCCCTGGGCTCGGAAAAACAACAAGGCGGTTATTATAAAATTCATTGTTTGAAACAGCTATTAATGAATCATGCCGGCTACGGTAGTGCCAACGCAACATTCTTTCAGGAGCGCCTTTTCCAAGAAACAGGCTTAAAATGCTTTCCATGTCGCCTACATTTTCATAATCATCTTCGTCAGCACTATCCGTCAAACTATCAAAAAAACTGGTTGGTGGGAGCTGCTTACTGTCTCCGACTACCACTGTTTGTTTTCCGCGGATTATGGCACCAAATGCATCGACAGGTTTCACCTGACTTGCTTCATCAAAAACAACGAGATCAAACTGAACAGAGCCCTGGGGGATATAAGTTGCAATGGACATGGGACTCATCATGAATATTGGTTTAATAGCTTGAATAGCCCGGCCGGCTTGGTCTATAAGTTTCCGAATAGGCATTAAACGGCGTTTTTTATTGATTTCTCTATTGATAATCATCAATTCACCGCCGTTACTTAATTTGGGGATAGATTCCCAATGCTTCGCCGCCAGGCGTATTTGATTGTAACGGAAAATCATACGATCCAATGTTTTGAATTTTTTCAAGATATGTTCATGATGGGTTCTATCGAACATTTTGATTTCAGGAAAATCAAGATACGCTTTTTCCACTAATCCATTGTACCAGCTGAAATCAAATAACTGGAGCAAACTCCCTGCACCATAGTTCCAATTTCCAGATATTGATACAACGAAACCCAAACCGAAATTTTCCATTTCACTCTTGAGTTGGTTATATCGAATCAGATCGAACAGACTATCCAGATTTTCACGCCAAAGCTTAAGGCAATCTGTTTGTCCTTCTAAAGAGGTGTCCCATTCTCCGTTACTATCCTTTGGCAGGTCAAATCTAAGCGTATCTATTATTTGATTGATAATTATTTGGTGTTTTTCATACACCTCCTCAACATTTTGAACTGTCTGTTTAAGGTTATCTATTTTTGGAGAGCCAGATAAAAAATTAATAATGCCTTCGGGAATAATTCCATCTCCA
>JAIPDY010000051.1 GCA_021737445.1 Desulfotignum sp. | reverse complement strand
TTGATCAGGATATCAGGCAGTTTTTCAAACCTGGCAATGGCCATGGGTGTTTGTTCAACAATGGAAACCGCCAGGGTAAAAAACAGGGACCTGTAAACAGATGCCGCTTCAATCCAGGGATGTGAAGCAATATTTTTTTCCATGGCAGACAGGTTGACCTGGAAAATATTGACCGGTTCAGTCAGACCGGCAAGGGCCAGAATCTGTTTGTTTTCAACTTTTTGTGTGCCGGATATGGTCACATCCTGGATGAGAAAAAAGGGGCTCTGGACCACGGCATCATGGCAGAAAATGACGACAGCACTGAAAAGGCACACCAGTAAAGGCAGCCTGACACCTCTTAGAAAATACCGGGCCAGCTCTTTTCTGGTGAGAGATACCGGGGGGTTGTCCTCTCTTTTATACCGGTTCGGTTTAATTTTATTGTCTGTTTTTTCTTTCATCTGGTTTTTTCTCTTTTTCCTGTCAGCCTGACCTCGGTTTCAAGGGTAATGCCATATCGTGTGAACACGGTTTTTTGAATGCGTGCTTTAAGGTCAAGGATGTCTTGACAGGTGGCATGGCCGCGATTGACAATGTAATTGGCATGAATGGGTGATACCTGGGCGTCCCGGACCGCTTCACCCTTGAGCCCGGCATCTTCAATGAGTTTGCCTGCAGGCAGGTTGGGGCGCGGATTTTTAAAAAAGCAGCCGGCACTGGGCAGATCCATGGGCTGGGTTTTCTGTTTATGCTTTAAATGGGCATCAAAATTGTTTTTGACCTGGTCTGGATTCATGGATGTCAGTTCAAGATGGATCCCCAGTATCAGGTGGTTTGTAAGCTCCAGGCAGCGATAGGTGAACACAAGGTGTTGTTTTTTCAAAAGGGTAACCATCAATGTATCAAGATTTAGAACCTCCAGGCAATGGATACAGCTGCCGATGCCCTGCGTGGCCGTGCCTGCGTTCATCATGACTGCCCCGCCCATGGTGCCGGGAATGCCGGCACAAAATTCCAGACCGGACAGTCCATGGGTCACGGTGTATCTGCACACCGTTGACAACCGCTCCCCGGCATCCATGGATAGGCGGGTTTTCTGATCAGTTTTTTTATCAGCCAGGATTCCGGATGTAAGCCGGGTTGTCACCAGTACCAGTCCCCGGATACCCTGGTCCGGCACCAGCAGGTTGCATCCGCCCCCCACGATGGTCACTGGCACGGATTCATCTTTGGCTGTTTTCAGAATGGCCACCAGTTCCTGCCGGGTCCGGGGCAGAGCCAAAAGTTCTGCCGGACCGCCCACCTTGAACCGGGTATATTGCCTCATGGGTACATCTGCAGCCAGATCAAAGGCTTTTTGTATCTTTTTTATGCCGGGGTATTTTGTCATATGGGTCTTATAATATCTCCAGAAGCTGTTCACCCAGAGTGTAAATGTTTCCGGCCCCCAGGGTCAGAACCATGTCTCCGGGTTTGAGTTTATGGGTGACCATGGACAGTGCCTGGCTAAAATCAGGTGCACAGGACACATCTTTGTGACCGTGGTCCTTGATGCCCCGGCAAAGCTGTTCAGAATCCACCCCGGGTATGGGCGGTTCACTGGCTGCATAGATGGGCACCAGGATCAGAATGTCGGCCTGGTAAAAGGCCCGCACAAATTCATGGAACAGTGCCTGGGTCCGGCTGTAGCGGTGGGGCTGGAACATGACCAGCAGCCGTCTGCCGGGAAAACTTTCCTGCACCGCATTCAGCGTGGCCACAATCTCGGTGGGGTGATGGCCGTAATCATCCATGACCATGACCCCCTTTTTTTCTCCTTTGATCTCCAGCCTCCGCCTGACCCCCTTGATCTTTTCCAACGCCTGTTTGATGGTGTCAAAGGCAATTTTTAGTTCAAGGCCGGTGGCAATGCCTGCCAGGGCATTTAAAATATTGTGCTGACCGGCGATATTTATAACAACAGAGCCAAGATCCCGGTTATGGTAGCTCACCTTGAACCGGCTTTTGCCGTCTTTAAAAGTGATATCCTTTGCTTGCAGGTCTGCCTGGGCAGCCATGCCGAAAGTGGTGTGGCGGACGGTGATCCGGGGTAAAATATCTTGAATATGTTCATTGTCCAGGCACAGAATAGCCATCCCATAAAAGGGAACAGAATTGATGAACTGGACAAATTTGTCCTTGATATCTTCAATGTCTTTGTAAAAATCCAGGTGTTCCAGGTCGATATTGGTGACAACAGCAACAGACGGGGAGTATTTGAGAAATGAGCCGTCACTTTCATCTGCTTCAGCCACAATAAAATCACCTTGTCCGTGGAGAGAATTGGTATCCAGGCCCATGAGCAGGCCCCCTATGATCACGGTGGGATCCAGGCCGGCGGTGTTGAGGATCTGGGAAATCATGGCAGTGGTGGAGGTTTTGCCGTGGGCACCTGACACGGCAATGGCATATTTGATCCGCATCAGTTCTGCCAGCATTTCCGCCCTGGGAATGATGGGGATGGACAACTCTTTTGCCCGGACCACTTCCGGGTTTTCAGGGGAGATGGCAGAAGAGGTCACAATCACGTTGGCCCCGGCCACCTGGTTTTTGGTGTGCCCGTTAAATATCCTGGCCCCTTTGTCAGCCAGGCGCCGGGTGATGGCGGACAGTTTGAGATCAGAGCCGGACACGGTATATCCCAGGTTGATAAGCAGTTCAGCAATGCCGCTCATGCCGATGCCGCCGATGCCGATAAAATGGACATGGTAATCAGTCTGGTACATGGATCACAACTCCTTTAAATCTAAAATATGGGCGGCGATATGGGCGGCAGCATCCGGTTTTGCCATCTGTTTCATGGCAGTTGCCATCCTGTGCCGCCGGCCGGGATCAGATTTCAACGCCATGACTGTCTGGTACAGGGCATCTCCTGAAAGATCCCTGTCCGCCATGACAAGGGCTGCACCGTTGTCTGCCAGGGACCTTGCATTAAAAGCCTGGTGGTTGTCGGCAGCATGGGGAAACGGCACCAGGATAGCCGGTACTCCCTTGGCAGCCAGTTCTGAAATGGTACCTGCCCCTGCCCGGCAGATCACCAGATCTGCCCGGTCCAGCAGGGTTGGCATGTTGTGGAAAAACCCCTGGACCCTGGCACGGATTCCCATGGACTCCAGGGTGGTTTTCACCCGGTCCTCATCTGTGGCACCGGTCTGAAAAATGATGTATATGTCCCTGATGTCTGCCATGCGGCCGGCCATCTCCACCACAGCCCGGTTGATGCTGGATGCCCCCTGGCTGCCGCCGGTGACCAGAAGAATAAAATCTGCAGGTGTGATATCTGAAAGCCACGGTTCATCCATGTGTTGATCCGGGTCTTTTTCCCGGACAGGATTGCCCACAAACCGGGTTTTGGGATTCTGTGCCATGCCCCGGGTGAATGCAAAAGATGTGAAAATGGTGTCGCAGAAGCGGGTGAGCATCCGGTTGGTCATGCCCGGAAAGGCATTTTGTTCCTGGATGGCGGTGGGTATCCTGAATATCCAGGCTGCCAGCACCACGGAAAAGGATGAGAATCCGCCCACCCCCAGTACAAAATCCGGTTTGAATTGCAGAATAATTTTCATGGACTGGATCAAACACACCAGGACCGCGGCAAAACCATATGCTTTTTGAAACAGGGATCCGCCTTTTACAGGCCGGGCAGAAATGGATGCATGGGCAAACCCATAGGATTGCAGGGTGTTTTTTTCAAACAGGGAATCTGTGCCTGCGAACAGAATCTGCACCGATGGATCAAGTTTCTGAAGGGCCTGGGCCACAGCAATGCCCGGAAACAGGTGTCCCCCTGTTTTTCCGCCTGCAATGAGTATGTTTCGCCTGTGTGTCATGAGCGTTTTGCCCTGCCTGGATCGGTGGAGGCACCGATATTCATTAAAATTCCCATGGCAGCCATGTTGATCACCAGAGATGTCCCCCCATAACTGATGAAAGGAAGGGTCAGACCCTTGGTGGGAAAGACACTTAATGCCACCCCTGTGTTGATGATGATCTGCACCCCCAGGTACAGAGTGAGCCCGGCAGCGGTAATTGACCCGAACAGGGTGTCAGCGTTTTTGGCGATGTTGCAGCCCCTGACAAGGATGATGCCGTATAGTCCCAATATGGTCAAAACGCCTATCAATCCGAGTTCCTCTCCGATGATGGAAAAAATAAAATCGGTATGGGGTTCAGGCAGGTAAAGCATTTTCTGCATGCCCAGGCCGATCCCCTGGCCGAACAGGCCGCCGGAACCAAAAGCCTTGAGGGAATGGGTGATCTGGTATCCGGCATTGTAGGGATCATTCCAGGGGTCTAAAAAGGTCAAAATCCGGGTCAGCCGGTACTCCACCTTGTAAACCAGAAAATAGACCACCGGAATCAGCAGGGGCAAGGGACATAACAGATGGAAAAGCCTCACTCCAGCCACAAACATCATGCCCCAGCAGATCACCCCTAAAACCACAATGGTGCCGAAATCGGGCTGAAAAACAATCAATATGGAAAACAGTGTGAAAATCAGGGCATGGGGCATAAATCCCACTGAAAAGTCATTGATCATGGGCTGTTTTTTGCTCAGGCTGTATCCCATAAACAGAATCAGTGCCAGTTTTGCAAATTCGGCAGGCTGAAACTGAAACATTCCCAGGTCCAGCCACCGGTGCGCTCCGCCGGCCTCAATACCCAGGCCTGGTATGAGAACGGCAGTTAAAAGACCCAGGGCTGCCATGAGAATAATATAGGCAAAGTTTTTGTAAAACCGGTGGGGAAAGGAGGCAGCCACAAACAAAACCCCGAGACTGATGCCAAAAAATATGGACTGGCGCTGCATATAATAGAACAGGGTGTGATGGACCTGCATGGAAATGGCAGAAGATGCGGAATAGATCATGACAATCCCGATGCAGCAGAGGATCAGTGCCGGAAAAAGCAGCAGCTTCTCTTTAAAGATCGGGTGCATGTGAGGTGTATTATCCATGATGCATCAGCTCCGGGTTGTTGACAAGGGCACAAAAATCATTGCCCCGGGCCGCGTAATTTTCATACATGTCAAAACTGGCACAGGCAGGGGACAAAAGCACCACCTCCCCGGGCCGTGCCGCATCAAGTGCGCATTTAACAGCTGCTTTCATATCAGGCACCATGTTCACTTTGCACACCTGTGAACACACATCAGCAATATGGCGGGCAGATTCGCCCAGGGCAATGATCTGTTTTACCTGCTTTAGTGCCGGTAACAGCCGGGTAAAATCGGTGTCCTTTTCCCGGCCCCCCAGTATCAGGACAACCTTTTGATTAAAACAGGCCAGCGCCCTGATAACGGCATCAACATTAGTGGCTTTGGAATCATTGTAAAACCTGATTCCGTTGATCTCTTTGACAAAGGTCAGGCGGTGGGGCAGCCCTCTGAAATGGTTGAGTGCCCATGAAATACCGGTTATATCTCCCCCGGCGCACAGGCTTGCCAGGGCTGCGGCTGCCATGTTTTCCAGATTATGGGTGCCTGGTACCTGCACCAGGTCCGTGCAGTCGATCTTCACAGGGTGATCTAAGAATCTCTTGGGCAGGATCAGATGGATGGCCTGATTTTTTACTTTAGCCCCCCGGGTGATCCGGGTACCGGGTGTTGATGAAAATTCATATACCTGTGATGCCGGATCCGGGCGTATCTGGCAGGGATCTGGGATATCGGCATTGATAATGGCAACATCTGTTTTTGCCTGATGTTTGAAAACCGACCATTTGGAACGGCAGTAGCCGGCCATGTCCTCATACCGGTCCAGGTGATCCGGGGAGATGTTCAACAGCACGGCAATTTCAGGTGTGAATTTTCTGGCCAGGTCCAGCTGAAAACTGGAAATTTCAGCCACCACCACCCGGGCCGGTTTTTTGGCCATGAGATAATCCACCAGAGGTGTGCCGATATTGCCGCCCATGAAGGTTGTGATGCCTGATGCCTCAAGCATGTCCCGCACCAGGGTGGTGACCGTGGTTTTACCGTTGGTGCCGGTGATCGCCACCACAGGGGTCTGGTTGTATTGAGAAAAGATGTCCAGATCTCCGAAAAGGGGCACGTTACCGGCTTTTGCCTGCAACAGACAGGGTGTGTCCAGCGGAATGCCGGGGCTTACCACAATGGCGCCCGCCTGGTTAAAGGTGTCCTGGTCATGGAAACCGATCTGGGTGTCAATGCCCAGGCCCTGAAGCTCTTTTGCATAAATTTTTTTGCCGTTATCCATATCCGTGGCCTTGATTGCATATCCTTTTGCAGCCAGAAACCGGGCCATGGACAGGCCGGATCTGCCCAGACCGAAAATCAGTATGTAGGATGTGCGGGGTAAAAGCATGGCCATTTTACCTTATCTTTAATGTGCCCAGAGACATGAGGGCAAGGGTGATGGCGATGATCCAGAACCGGACAATCACCTTGGATTCATGCCAGCCTTTGAGTTCAAAATGGTGGTGCAAAGGCGCCATCCTGAAAATACGTTTTCCTTTGGTCAGTTTAAAATAGGTCACCTGGATGATCACGGACATGGCTTCCATGACAAACAACCCTCCCACAATGAGCAGCAGAATTTCCTGTTTGACCACCACGGCAATGGTTCCCAGGATCGCACCTAAAGGCAGGGACCCGGAATCTCCCATAAATATCTGGGCCGGGTGGGCATTGAACCATAAAAATCCCATGCCCGCTCCTGCCAGTATTCCGCAGATCACCGAGATTTCACCGGCAGCAGTGATGTGCCGTACATGAAGGTACTGGGCAATCTGGATATGGCCGGCCACATAGGCAAAAACCATATAGGTGGCCGATGCCACGATAACAGGCCCTATGGCCAGCCCGTCCAGCCCGTCAGTGAGGTTCACCGCGTTGGAAGCACCCACGATGACCAGGCAGGCAAACAGGATGTACCATGCCCCTAAATCTGGAGAAAAATCTTTGAAAAAAGGCACGGTCAGAGTGGTTGTAAAATCCGGACTCTGGTAAATAAGCAGGCTGATAACCAGTCCGCAGGCCACCTGGATGAAAAATTTTCCTCTGGCGGTAAACCCCATGTTCCGTTTTTTGACCTGCATGAGATAATCGTCCACAAACCCGATGGCTCCGAACAGCAGGATGGTGAGCAGCAAAATGATAATATAATGGTTTGTGAGGTTGCCCCAGAAAACCGTTGCCGCAAACACGGAAAACAAAATCAGAATGCCCCCCATGGTGGGGGTGCCCTGCTTGCCCAGATGGGTCTGGGGGCCATCGGTCTGGATCACCTGACCGATCTGCATCATGGCCAGTTTCCGGATCACAAAAGGGCCTAACAGAAAACAGATCAGAAAGGCGGTCAGCCCCCCATAGATGGTTCTGAAGGTGATATACCGGAAAATGTTCAAAAAGGTGAACTGGTCATGCAGCGGGTATAAAAATTGGTACAGCATGGATCAGGCCCTGTCTTTTTTTTCAGGTGCAGTTGTCATCAATCTTTCCCATTGCGCAATGATGGTTTCCATGGCCATGCCCCTGGAGCCTTTCACCAGGACCCAGTCACCTTTTCCGGCGTGTCGGGCTGCATGATCAGTAATCTGTTTTTTGGTGCCGCAAAACACCGCATTCCCGGGCATGCCGTTTTCCAGTGCTCCCTGGCATACGTGAAACCCAAGGGGGCCGAACAGATACAGACGGGTGATGCCCAGTTTGGCCGCGGTTTGGCCCACCTTCCGGTGATGTTGTTCACAATTGTCTCCCAGTTCCAGCATATCTCCCAGTATGGCAATGGTTTTGCCCTGTCCGGATCCGGCGGCTTGATCTGCCAGTGTTTTCAAAGCCTGGATCATGGATGCAGGATTGGCATTATAGGTGTCGTCAATCAGGTGGATGCCATCAGCAAAGGTCTGGATGTTCATCCGTCCTGAGACAGGAGAAAATGCTGCCAGGCCAGCCTGCATGTCTGAAATACTGATGTCTGCCGCAGCAGCTGCTGCCAGGGCTGCCAGGGCGTTGAAAACCATGAAGCGGGCCGGAGAATGCAGGTGAAACCAGGCGGTTTCTCCCCGGATATGGGCTAAAAAGCGTATCATGCTGTCTGCCACCCGGATCTTGGTTGCAAACACATCAGCAGTATCACTGGTGCCAAAGGATATGATCTGACTGATATCCGGGTTGCTTTCAGCCCGGGCTTTAAGGATATGTGCCCTGGGGTCATCCTTGAATATGACGGCAATACTGTCTTTTTGAACATGGTCAAAAATCTTGGCCTTTTCCCTGGCCACATTGTCAGCGGTTTTCAATCCTTCCAGGTGGGCTCCGGTTGTGTTGGTGACCAGGGCGATGTCCGGGCAGGCAATGGCGGACAACCTTTTCATCTCTCCGGGCTGGTTCATGCCCATTTCCACCACGGCCCACTGGTGGGCATAAGAAAGTGACAGCAGGGTTTTGGGCACGCCGATCTCATTGTTGAAATTTTTTCGGGTGGCCAGGGTGTCAAACCTGGTTTCAAAAATTTTCTGGGCCATTTTCCGGGTGGTGGTTTTTCCGTTGGACCCGGTGATGGCCAGCACCTTTGCTTCGGAACGAAGCCGCTGGTGCCGGCCCAGTTTTCCCAAGGCTGCCGTGGTATCCGGCATTTCAAACACCAGGCGGCCTGGTGCCGGTTCAGAATCGGTGTGTTTTTTTTTAAAAAAAGCAGCTTTGCCGCGCTTTGTCACAAACGCTCTGATTTTGCGGTCCACCAGTGCCGGTATAAAATCATGGCCGTCAAATGTTTCTCCGGCAAGGGCAACAAACACCTCATTGACCTTGATGGTTCTGGAATCGGTACTGATGCCGGTAAAGGATCTGTCCGGCTCCAGGGTGTCTGCATCCGGGGATCTGCCCAGGGCGGCTGCCAGGTCCGCCCGGGTCCAGGCAATGGGGGTAAATTGTGTATTCAGAGTATCACAGGCAGCTTTGAGCTGTTCTTTATCATCAAAATGAATGGTTCCAGCATTGGTTATCTGATAGGTTTCATGACCCTTTCCCGCCGCCACAATAATGTCGCCGGGCCCGGAGATCTTAACTGCCGTGAACAACGCTTTTTTCCGGTCCTTCTGGCGGATCACCTCCCCGGGTATGCCGGTTTTCTGGATGCCTGCCATGATATCTGTGATGATCTGTTCCGGATCTTCGGTTCTGGGGTTGTCAGATGTCACAATGGCCACGTCACTGTATTTACAAGCTATTTTCCCCATAAGAGACCGTTTGGTCCGGTCTCTGTCTCCGCCACAGCCAAACACGGTGATCAGCCGCCTGGAAGCCCTTTTTTTCAGGGTTTTCAGAACCGATTCAAGGGCATCCGGGGTGTGGGCATAGTCTACAAAGATATACCGGTTGATGGATGCCTCGACCTTTTCAAGCCGTCCCGGAATAACTGTACAGGCTCTGATCCCCTCCTGGATGTGGGAGAAAGACACCCCTAAGCCATGGGCCCCACCAGCAGCACACAATATATTTTCCAGGTTGAACCGGCCGGTCAGGGTCGAAGAAAACAAAATGTTGTCTTTTCCCAGGCAGATACGGCCGCTGATTCCCTGGATGGTGTCCATGATATCTTTTGCGCTCACATCTGCAACAGAGTCACAACTGACACGGATCACAGGATAATCAAGACTCTCAGCCAGTTTTCGGCCCCATGGGTCATCCACGTTGATGACGGCTGCAGGGTGTCTGCTGCTGCCCGGCGGAGTGAGAAAATCGGTGAAAAACCGTTTTTTGCACAAAAAATAGGTGTCCATGTCCTTATGGTAATCCAGGTGATCCTGGGTCAGGTTGGTGTAAATCCCCATATCAAACCGGCACCCGTCCACCCTGAACTGATCCAGGCCGTGGGATGATACCTCCATGATGACATGGGTTATGCCGGCCTGTTTCATCCGGGCCAGGGTGTGCTGGATCATCCGGGCATCCGGTGTGGTGATTGGGTTATCACAGGTGTTGCCGTTGTAACGGATGTTGATGGTACCCATGACCCCGCAATGAAAACCCGCTGCTTTGAAAATATGTTCCAGCAGATAGGAGATGGTGGTTTTACCGTTGGTTCCGGTGATGCCCACCAGGGTCATCTCCTTTGACGGGTCCCCATAAAATCTGGCAGAAATGATCCCGGCGGCCCTGCGGGAATTTTTGACCAGGATCACCCGGTCCAGACGGCCGGGGTTTTTTTGTGCGATCACTGCAGCCGCTCCCCTGGCAAGGGCGGTGTCCATGTAGTCATGGCCGTCGGCAGCAAACCCCTTTATGGCCAGAAACAGCTGCCCCGGGGCGATATCCTGGGCCCGGGTCTGGATGCCGGTGATTTCCACATCCATCTGCAAAGACACAGGGTCCTGGACAATACCATGGATCAGCTGCGACAGTCTCACAGGTTTTCTCCTTTCAGGTCAGGCCCTGTCATAAAAGCAGAACCGCCCGGGGATGTTTTTACGGAAGCGGCCGGCATTTTTCTGCCGGATGCCTCCGCCACCATGCTGCCTGTGGTGGGGGGGATGCTCAGATAATTAAAGGAATGGGCCAGGATGGTTTTAAAGGCCGGGGCTGCCACATCTCCGCCATAATGTTGTTTCCTGGGTTCATTCACCACCACCAGAATGACCAGCTGGGGATTCTGGAGCGGGGCAAATCCTGCAAAAACCGAAGTATATCTGTCTTTGGCATACCCTTTTTGACCGGTCATAACTTTTTGAGCGGTCCCGGTTTTTCCGCAGACAGTATACCCATCTAAGGCTGCTTTGGTGCCGGTGCCTTTTTCCCGGACCGCCAGGTTCATCATCTGTTTGACCTGGGCCGCGGTTTGAAACGATACTGCCCGGCGCAGCCGGGTGGGATGAAATACCTGGATATCCCGGCCGGTGTTGGACACGATTTTTTTCACCAGCATGGGTTTCATGAGCTGGCCGTTATTGGCTATGGCACTGATGGCGGAAATCAGCTGGATGGCGGAAACAGAGATGCCCTGGCCAAAGGCGATGGCACCGGCATCAATACCGGACCACAGGTCAGGGGCGGTCAGTGTGCCCGTGGTTTCACCCGGGCATTCCACCCCGGTTTTTTCTCCGAACCCGAACCGGGTCAGATAATCATGAAGTGCTTTTTTTCCGATGGTTTCAGAAATTTTGACGGCACCGATATTGCTGGAATAGGTGATGATCTGGTTTATGGACAGCCAGTCATGGGGGTGGGTGTCGTGGATGGTATATCTGCCTATTCGGTATTGGCCGTTTTCACAAAAAAAGATAGATCCCGGGGTCAAATTGTTTTCCATGGCAGCAGCGGCTGTAAACACCTTCATGGTAGAGCCCGGTTCAAACGCATCTGTCACGGCCCGGTTCCGGAAAAGACCCGGGTCAAATTCCTGATAGTTGTTGGGATTGAACCGGGGATACTGGGCAATGGCAAGCAATTCTCCGGTGGCAGGCTGCATCACCAGGGTCAATCCTGATTTCGCCTTGTGTTTTTTAACCGTTTGTTCCAGGATGGTTTCAGAAAAGAACTGGATTTTGTTGTCCAGGGTCAGCACAATTGAGTTTCCCCGCAGCTCATCCTGTTTTTTCCTGTCAATATCCAGGATCCTGCCGGTGCCGTCCCGCCGAACTTTTGTCGTTACTGTCTTGCCATCCAGAAGATCATTGTACTTGAATTCAAGTCCTTCCAGTCCGGTATCGTCTTTCCCGGTGAATCCGATGACCTGGGCTGCCAGATCCCGGTTGGGATAAAACCGCTTAAAACTTTTTTTAAAATAGATGCCCGGCAGATTTAACGCCCGCACCTGTTGTGCCAGATCCGGTGATATGCTTTCTGCCACCAGAAAATACCGGTTGTCTGTTGACAATTTTTCAGCCAGAGTTTCGGGGTCGGTTTCCAGAATTTGTGCCAGGGCCCGGGCTGTTTTGACGGGTGCTTCAATGCGCAGGGGGTCGGCTGTGACTGTCATGGCATCCAGGGTGGTTCCCAGTTTGTTCCAGTGCCGGTCCAGGATCTGTCCCCGTTCCCCTTTTATGGTCAGGTGCCTTGAATACCCGTTTTCCGCTCTTCGTGAATATTCTTTGGCTTTGAGAATCTGGATATCAAAAGATTTTGCCCCCAGAGACACCAGGGCAACCACCAGAAATATCTGGATCACCAGCACCCGGTTTCTGACCTTTATGCGCGCATCATCTGTCATTGGGAACGGTCCATCTTAAGGTAAATGGTCTGGTTGAACACATCAGCTGTCAGTCCGAGCTGGGACCGGGCGATGTGGATAATGCGGTCATCTGATTTAAGCCGGTCCCGTTCCAGAGTCAGCTCTTTTTGATAGGACAGCAGATCTGACAGGCGGGACTGGGCAAAAGAAATTTCCAGGGTTGTCTGGGTGGTCTCTGTCCTCACCCAGGTATGTACCAGCAGTTCACCAAACAGCAAAGATATCACCAGCACCCATTTTAAACCGGTGCGCTGTGTTATTTGAGCAGACTGTTTCCGGTTCATTTCATACCCTTTCAGCCACCCTGAGCCGGGCACTTCTGGCCATGGGATTGGCTGCCGTTTCTTCGGGTGTGGGGGTCAAAGGCTTTTTGACAATTGGTCTCATGGTCGGTTCTGCATGGCACACACACCGGGGAAGATCCTTGGGGCAGGTGCACCTGGCTTCAAATTTTTTTAATTGCTGTTTTACAATCCGGTCCTCCAGGGAATGAAAACTGATCACACAGATTCTGCCGCCTTTTACCAGCAGATCCGGCACCTGTTCCATGAATGTGGCAAGATTTTCCAGCTCCCTGTTCACAGCAATGCGCAAAGCCTGAAATATCCGGGTTGCCGGGTGGATTTTTTGGGATGCGGCCCGGCCTTTTGGGACGGTGTCCAGGATGATGCGGGTCAATTGCAGGGTGGTTTTTATGGGCGCAACCTGCCTTTGCCTGACAATGGCCCTGGCAATGCTGCGGGAAAATTTTTCTTCACCAAGAGAAAAAAACAGATCTGTCAGCATTTTTTGCTCAAAAGTGTTGACAATTGTTTGGGCAGTCATGGTTTGTCTGGTATCCATCCGCATGTCCAATGGTTCGTCCCGGTTAAAGCTGAATCCGCGCTTTGCCTGTGTGATCTGATTGAGTGAAAATCCCAGGTCCAGCAGTATGGCGTTAACACCCTTGATTCCATGGCGGTCCAGGATTGTTGAAAGACAAGAAAAGTTATCGTGGACCAGTATCACGTTTTGTTTAAATGGATGCAGTAAGTTTTGGGCATTGGTGATGGCATCCAGGTCCTGATCGATGCCGATGAGTGTGCCCCCGGGAAGTATGGCTTGAATGGCCGAGAGAGCATGGCCAGCCCCCCCCAGGGTTCCGTCCACACACACATCCCCGGGTTTCAGGTTCTGATACGCAAGTACCTCGGCAGGCATGACAGACGTATGCACAAATCCCATGGTTACAGCCCCAGGGAAGCAATTTCCTCTCTTACTTCCTCTTTTTCAAGTTCATGCTCCATTTTCTGGTTTTCCTGATCCCATCGTTCCCTTGCCCATATTTCAAACCGGTCCAGCACCCCCACCAGCACGATGTCTTTTTCAATGCCGGCATAGGTTCGAAGACTCGGGGGTATCAGGATCCGGTCCTGTTTGTCACATTTGAGGGGACAGGCATTTCCCAGGAAAAACCGTTTGAATTTTTCCATGGCCGCACTTTTGGCTGCCAGGATTTTTTTCTCAAGCTGTTTCCACTCAGTGAAGGTGTAAGCATACAAACACCCATCCTTGATGGAGACCACCACCCCGTATTCATCATCGGCCTTCAGGACGTTCCGGAACCTCGCCGGAATGATAATCCTGCCTTTTGGGTCGATTGTATGAAAGGAGCTTGATCGAAACATTTATCTCTGAGCCTTTGTTTTGGGTAAAACATCCACTTTCCACCACTATATGACACACTTTTACGAAAATTTGGGGATAAGTCAAGAAAAAAATAGGGATAAAATAAAAAAAAACTGTTTAAAAATGCCTATATAAAGTTGATTTTAAAAGAAAATAGTGAAGAGACAAAGAAGGGGAGCAAAGTGGAGATTAGGATAATACCCCGGTGAGGAGGTGAAAACAACCGGTAAACCTAAAAAAAGACAGCAAAGATTATTCTGACAGAGGGGCGGCAATAGTGTTCCGGATTGCTTCAACGGTATCCTCCAGCCTGGCAGCATCCCCCGGCAGTATATACACGGGCCGGTGAACGATTATCTCCACCCGGCCCGGCACCAGATCCAAAGAATCCGGGGGCAGTAACTGGTATGAATTTTTAATGGTGACCGGCAGAATCGGGAGGCCGATTTCCCGGGCAAACACAAACGCCCCTTTTTTAAAGGGCCGCACCTGTCCGTCCCTGGTCCGGGTGCCTTCTGCGAAAAAAAGAACGGATGCGTTTGAAGACAGGCGTTTTTTTGCCTGGCGGATGGAGTGAATGGCGGCATCCCGGTGGGACCGGTCAATGAAAATGCAGCCCAGAAAATGGCAGGCAGTGCCGAAAACAGGGATCTTTCGCAGCTCCTGCTTCATCACCCATTTTATGTGCAATCCCATGAATCCGTGAATCACAGGAATATCCACCATGGACTGGTGGTTGGCTACTACCACATAGGACCGGCTGCGGTTGTAATTTTTTTTTCCGGTCAGTACAACCTTAACCGGCACAATGGCGCAGGCCAGTCTGGACCAGAAAACCGCCAGCACATTGGCGGCATCCTGGGTGAAAACAGCTCCCACTGCAATGCAGATCAACCCCAGAACCATGGTGATGATCAGCATGAACGGCACCACCACGATCCACTTATAAGGTTGATACACCAGTTTGAGCAGCAGTTTCACCGGGTATCGCCGTCCTCCTCTTTGAATTCATTGATGGATTTATCAAAATAGGTTCTGAAGCTGTCTTTGGCATGGTAGATGTTGGGGTTTTTTCCCAGCATCACAAAGGTGTGGTTATAAGTGGGGGCGGTTTTGCCGATCTTAAATGACAGCACCGGGGTTTGCTTCTCATAGACTGTGACATCCAGACAGTGGTCCTCATCCAGTTCATACCGGATCAGATCCTGTTTTTCAGATATCAGTGCAGTCAAGGTCAGGTTTGTGACCACATCCAGCATCTGTTTTATGGCGTTGCCATCAGCCGGATACGCCTTGTCTGCCGTCACCACCCACCCATCACCTTTGCGGGTGAATGAAAACGTCTGGTTCTGTTTTCTGACCGTCAGCCGGTCGATTTTTTCTGAATCAAGCGCCGGTGGTGCAGGCAGGGTATAATGGCTGCCGTCCTCTTTTTTCAAGGCAAGATAACTGCCCAGGACCACAATGACCAGTATCAGTATCAGGTATTCTTTTTTCATGGCAGGGTATCCTTTACTGCATAAACATGTTGGCAATTTTTTTACGTCTGGCTTTTCTGGCAACCCAGATCCCCAGGCCCAGGAGAATCACCAGCACGGGCAGCCCGGCAATATTAAATGCCTTGATCGCGCCCCGCACAACCGGGGTTGTTGGTGCCAGCGGGTTGAGGGTCTGCTGTTTGCTGCGCATGGCGGCAATGTCATCTTTATTGTTCAAATGGTCGATGGTGTTGAGGATAAAGGTGGCGTTGGTTGTGCGGCCTTCCGGGTCCAGCATGTTGTCCTGGAGCATCTGGGAGCATCCCAGCACAAAGAGTTTGGCCGGCCTGGAGGTTTCCAGAAGCCGGTTTTCAGCCACCAGCCCGGGAACGGTTTCAGGATCTTTGGCCCGGACCTGTGTGCTGTCCTGCTCTGACAAGGAAAGATCCGGGTCATCTGTTTGTTTAATATCGGTTTCACCCATCTCTTTTCGGGGGATGGGTTTGTCTTTAAAATAGCTGGTAAAGGTGCCTTCAAGGATATATGCCAGATCATAGGTGTTCATCTCTTCTTTGGATGCAGGCGGAGAGATGAACATGGGGTTGAGGTTGATGTTGTCCTGCATGAGCCAGGAATCATCAGAGGTGCTCAGCAGCCTTGTGGCGGTGACGTCAGATGCCCCCACATTGTCTTTCAAAAGCTCCAGGGGGGATGCCTGCATGGTAATGAGGCCTTTGATGTTGTGCATGAAATCCGGGGTGTTGTTTATGGATTTTTCCTTGAGCATGGGGGCAAAATAGATGATCTGTTCCCCGCCTTCCCGGGGCTGATGCTTATAGGCGGTCTTGTCCAGGACATAGGCTGGTTTCACAGTAATGCCGTAGTGGGCCAGCAGTTTTTCCAGGCCGGTGTCAATGGGTTCGTACACGGGC
>JAIPDY010000050.1 GCA_021737445.1 Desulfotignum sp. | reverse complement strand
GGGACTATGCTGCCCATTCCACTGTCATATTTCCCGAAGCTGCCTGAACAAGCCTTTCATAATGATATATCATTCGGGTTCACATACCGGACAGCCTGTGCTATGGTTCCGGACAGGCCCATTGATTTGGCAAACAGATGTGTGTACCATATGATGCCGGCCAAACAGATCATAGGGTCTGACCATTATAATGCAAGGATGCCGTCCATGCCTGAACTGAATATGGAAACCGTGCTCTCCCCGGCCTTCTGTGCCATCTGGGACAACTCCCTCATGGGGGTGCTGATCATTGACAGCAACGGTCTGGTGCGGTATATCAACCGCCTGCTGATACGCACCGACGACCTCCAGGATGAAACCGTTCTGGGCAGGAAAATGGTGGATTTCTACCCCATGGAACGGGACCGGCATATCTCCATTCAGACCCTGAAAACCGGACAACCCCAAATCAAAAAAACCATTGTCTACTACACCCGGAAAAAAAAGCTGGTCAACTCCTTATGTTCGACATTTCCGCTGGTATCCAATGGGAACGTGGAAGGGGTAATCCATTTTTCCCTGAATCTGCAGACCAGCCAGGCACTGCTGGAGCAGTATCAGACCGGTGCCCCTGACAAAACAGCGCGCCCTCCGGAAGAAAAACCTTACACCTTTGATTCACTGATCGGCCGGGATCCCCGGTTTCAGCACGCGGTAAACCAGGCCAGATCCGCAAGCCATGCCCTGTTCACTGTGCTTATCTGGGCCGAGACCGGCTGCGCCAAGGTACTGTTCGCCCAGGCCATTCACCAGGCATCCCTCAGGGCATCACATGCCTTTATTCCCGTCAATTGCGCAGCCATTCCGGACAACCTGCTGGAAACCACCCTGTTCGGTACAGCCAGAGGGGCGTTCACCGGCGCGGTTGACAAGGCCGGGCTGCTGGAGGAAGCCCAGGGCGGCACCCTGCTGCTGGATGAACTCAATTCCATGTCCCTGGAACTGCAGGCCAAACTGCTGCGGGTGGTCCAGGAGAAAAAAGTGCGCCGGGTGGGGGCACTCAAGGAAATTCCTGTGGATGTCAACTTCATCTCCACCTGCAACATCCCGCCGTCCCAGGCCATGGATCAGGGAAAAATCCGGGCGGACCTGTTTTACCGGCTGGCTGTGGTGGTACTGGAAATCCCCCCTTTGCGGCAGCGCCAATCTGATATCCCGCTCCTGTGCGGCCATTTTCTGGAAAAACTGTCTTTGCCATCCCATCCGGGATACTCCTCCGGCGCCATAACCCTTTCATCCAGGGTGATCGACATTTTCAATCAATACCCATGGCCGGGAAATGTCAGAGAACTGGAACATACCTTAAAGGCAGCCACTGCCATCCTGGGACAGCCGGGCATGATCACGCCGGGCCATCTGTCCGATTACTTCATAAACAATGTCAAAAAATTCGCTGAGACCGGCAAAACCAGTTTTGCATCAGAGACCGGTCCCGATTTTTTCCCGGAAAACACTCCCGGCATGGCAACAGGGTTGCCCGATCCCGGTCTGGCAGAATCCGGAACCATTGACCTGGCGGGCACTCTCACCTCCCTGGAAACCCTGTATGTCCAGAAAGCATTGATCCGTGCCGGTTACAACATATCCAAGGCCGGCCGTTTCCTGTCGCTTTCCCCCCAGGCCCTGCGGTACAAAATAAGCAAGCTGGGCATTCAGGTGCCAAAGGAATAACTCTTTCAATTTTTAAAAATATTTTTAACTATTGAAAATTTTCTTTTTGCCGGGAGTGCCATCCAACCCGGTTGAAAGTTGTCCTATCCAATTCAATATACACCATTATATCAAATAGTTATTGCATTATTTTTCGCATCTATCCTGTTTATTCCGATCCTGGCACAATCCTTGAGATAAAGATCAGTGAGGCGGTAACACAGCGGGAACCTGATGCACGAATTTCTTCGTCCCCCAGGGCTTTACCCGTCATGAACCCATAAGGAGAGACCATGAAAAGCAACGCCAATTATATGGAACGAATTCAGAAATTGCGGGACCGGGTGGTCAACGCCACCCCTACCATGGATATTGAAAATGCCCTGATTTTAACCCAAAGCTTCCGACAGACAGAAGCGCTGCCCAGGGAGATGCGAAAAGCCCGGGCCTTCAAGGATGTCTGCGCCCAAAAATCCATCACCATCTGGGACCATGAACTCATCGTTGGCTGCTCCGGCAAAATCGCCCGGGGCGGGGTGCTTTGCGCGGATGTATGCTGGTCTGTCCTGGATAAGGAGCTGGACACCATATCCACCCGGCCTTATGACCCGTTTTACATCAGCGAAGCAGACAAAAAACTGTTCCGCCAGGTAATCAAGCCCTACTGGCTGGGCCGGTCCAATTTTGAAAAATGGGAAGCCCAGGCCCCCAGGGACATCGTGGATCTCAAGGAAAACGCCGTGATCTATATTGACCGAAAAGCGGTGCGGGGGCCGGGAGAGTTAACCCCGGACTACAAAGAACTGCTGGCGGAAGGCATGAACGGCATCATCGCCTATATTGAAAAGAAAAGAGCTGAATACGACCTGGCCAAACCCAACCACTATCCGAAAATCGCTTATCTGGATGCCATGAAAACTGCGGCGGAAGGCTTGCTTATCCTGGGGGAACGGTACCGGGAAAAAGCCCTTGAAATGGCGGAAACAGAAACCGACGATACCCGGAAGCAGGAACTGCTGGACATTGCAAAGGTGTTTTCCCGGATTCCGGCCCGGCCTGCCACCACTTTTCATGAGGCCCTCCAGTTTGTCTACCTCTACCATTCCAGTATTTTCATGGAGCAGAACGCAGCCTCCTACAACCTCGGGCGCATCGACCAGTACCTGTATCCCTATTACAAGGCAGATCTTGCAGCCGGCCGCATCACCCCTGAAAAAGCACAGGAGCTGCTGGACTGCACCTGGATCAAGCTGGCAGAGCCCTGCCTGTTCCAGGACGAGATCACTGCTGAATACGCCAACGGATATACCATGTTTCAGAACGTGTGTGCCGGCGGCATCGATGCCAACGGCCAGGACGCGGTGAACGACCTGTCCTACATGGTGATCCAGGCCTCCATGGACACCATGCTCTACCAGCCCTCCCTGTCCGTGCGGTACAATCTGTCCAAAAACCCGGATGCGTTTTTGAAAAAATGCGCGGAATGCATCAACACAGGCAACGGGTTTCCCGCCTTTCACAACGACGAAGTGGGCATCCGCATGGTCCAGAACAAAGGGGTGCCCCTGCACGAGGCCTATGACTGGAATCCCTGCGGATGCGTGGAAACCAACGTGGCCGGCAAAATCAGGGGTTATGTGAGCGCGGACGTGAACCTGGCCTCCCTGGTGGAGTTTGTGCTGTTCCGGGGTGTTCACCGCAAAAGCGGCAAAATGCTGGGCATTGATACCGGTGACCCCACGCAGTTCAAAACCTATGCGGAATTTGCCGGGGCCGTCAAACAGCAGATCGACCATATCATCAACAAAGTGGTCCAGGCCAACAATATCCTGGATGAGATCTGGGATGACCGGCCCGTACCGTTTATCTCCTTAAGCTTCCGCAACTGCATTGACACGGCCACGGATTACACCCACGGCGGCACCAAATACGACTGCGGCAACGGGATCATCTATGACGGGGTGGCAGATTTCATCAACAGCATTTCCGCAGTCAAGGAGCTGGTGTTTGATACAAAAGATGTGTCCATGGAACGGCTGATCCAGGCCCTGGCTGCAGATTTTGTCAGCTATGATGATGTCTGGGCCAGATGCCTGGCTGCTGAAAAATACGGCAATGACCTGGAAGGGCCTGATGCTGTGGCTGCTGACATGATGACCTACCTGGCCGTACAGACCAATACAAAGGACAGCAAATACGGCAAACTCATGTCCGGCATCCTGCCGGTAACCGCCCATGTGCCCCTGGGCAAAACCATAGGAGCGCTGCCCTCCGGCCGCAGGGCCTGGACCACCCTGACCGATGGACTGTCCCCCACCGGCGGCACCGATGTCAACGGTGCCAGCGCAGTACTCAAATCCGTGGCCAAAATCCCCCACGACCTGTATGCCTCGGGCACCCTGCTGAACATGAAACTCTCCCCGGAATTGATGAAGAAAGAAAGGGGTATGGTCCATCTCATGTCCCTGCTCAAGACTGCCTGTTCTTTAGGGGTGTTCCATGCCCAGTTCAATGTGGTGGACAAAGAGGTACTGATCAAGGCCCAGAAGGAACCGGAAAAATACCGGGATCTTTTGATCCGGGTGGCCGGGTACACCGCCTATTTTGTGGAACTGTGCCCGGAGGTCCAGGATGAGATCATCCACCGGACCATCCAGGAAACCTTCACCCCTGAAAAAACCGCTGCCGGCTGCTGCTGAAGGAGGATTTCATGCCGATTTCCGGCCGCATCCTGCGCATAGAAAAATTGTCCAGCTTTGACGGGGACGGTCTGCGGACCGTGGTATTTCTCAAGGGCTGTCCCCTGGCCTGCCAGTGGTGTTCCACCCCGGAATCCCAGCGTTCCGGCACGGACTTCGGCGTGGACCGCAGCAAATGTACCGGGTGTTTTACCTGTGTGGAAACCTGCCCGGAAACCGCACTGGCATGGGACATGAAGGCCGAACAGTTCATTATTGACAGATCCCTGTGTACAGACTGCAGAACCTGTGCGGCAGCGTGTCCTCAAAAAGCCCGCCAGGCATGGGGTTACACTGCTGATACAAACGAAATTTTCAGAGAAGTGGAAAAGGATTCTCTTTTCTACTTCCACTCCGGGGGCGGGGTGACCCTGTCCGGGGGCGAGCCGCTGCTGCAGCACCGGTTCTGTGCCGAACTCCTGGAAAAATGTCTGACCCACGGCATCAACACAGCTGTTGAAACCTGCGGCCATGTGCCATGGGAAAATATGGCGGCTGTACTGCCCTTTATTGACACCCTGTTTTTTGATGTCAAACACCTGGATACAACCATCCACCGGCAGTTCACCAGTGTCGGCAATGAACACATACTGGACAACCTGGCCCGGGTGGATGGTGCCGGCCATGCCCTGTCCCTGGTGGTTCGGATGCCTGTGGTTCCCGGATGCAATGACACTGAAGATAATATCCGGGCCCTGGGCACCTTGTGCAAAACCCTTGAAAACCTGCACGAAATCCAGCTGCTGCCCTACCACCGGCTGGGAATCGAAACCTACCGCAGGCTGAATGTTTCCTATGCCCTGGAACATACCCAGGCCCCGGAAGAAACGTTCATGGCACACTGCCGGACCATCCTGGAACAGATGGGATTGCAGGCAAAAGTGGGGGGATAAACACGTTACATCATCAAAAGGAGAATCTCATGACAACACAGACCGTGCCTGCCATCGAGTGCAAACATGTATGGAAGATCTATGGAAAAAAAGAAAAACTGGCCCACCAGGCAGTGCTGGAGCGCAGTCTGACCAAAGAAAAGTGCCTGGAAACCTATGGGTGTGTCATCGGGGTTCAGGATGCTTCTTTCTGTGTCCAGCCCGGTGAGATCTTCTGTATCATGGGGTTGTCCGGCAGCGGCAAATCCACGTTGATGCGCCATATCAACCGGCTCATCGACCCTACAGACGGGACGATCCTTGTCAACGGGATTGACATCAACCAGCTCAGTGAAGCAAAGATGCGCAAACTGCGGTCTGAAAAAATCGGCATGGTGTTCCAGAACATGGCCCTGCTGCCCCACCGCAATGTCCGGGACAATGTGGCATTCGGCCTGGAACTGCGAAAAATACCAAAAGAAAAACGGTGGGAGATTGCAGACAATGCCCTGGAACTGGTTCATTTGTCCGGATGGGGGGATCAGCTTCCCAAAAATTTGTCCGGCGGCATGCAGCAGCGGGTGGGGCTTGCCCGGGCACTGGCCTCGGATCCGGATATCCTGCTCATGGATGAGCCGTTTTCCGCATTGGATCCCTTGATCCGGCGGCAGCTCCAGGACCAGTTTCTGGAACTCTCCTCCAAGCTGAAAAAATCCACCCTGTTCATCACCCATGACCTGGATGAGGCCATCCGCATCGGGGATCACATCGCCATCATGAAAGACGGTGTCCTGGTGCAGACCGGGACCCCTGAAGAGATTGTCACCCATCCGGCAGATGCGTATGTGGCGGATTTTGTGGCCGGCATCTCCCGGCTCCATCTGGTCACGGCCCGGTCGGTCATGTATCCGGCAGCAGAATTTTCCGCCCGGCATCCGGACCAGGAACTGTCGCATCTGCCAACGGTGGCGGAAACCGATGACCTGGACACCCTGGTGGAACTGATGACTGATGTGGAAGCCAACCGGGTGGCAGTCACCCGTAACGGCAGGATTGCCGGGGTGGTGACACGGCGCAGCCTGCTTCGGGGGATCCAGGGCAAGCCGCCTGAACGGATGAACGGGCAGGCCCCGGCCGCCTTGACCACAAAAAAGGATACCATCACCGCATGAAGCCTTATACACGCCCATACAACCGGTTCCGGTGTAATGCACACCATAAAAATACAAACCCAACAAAGAAACATCTGGAGGAAGTATGAATGCCAAACTGTCTAAACTGATCGTATTGACCTGTATCTTTATCATGGCCGCCGGCATTTCCTTTGCCGGCGCTGCAGAGAAAAAGACCATTAAAATGGGGGTACTCCAATGGAATGACCTGGTCTGTCCCAGCCTGATCACCAAAAAGACCATGGAAAAATTTCATGGCTATGACATCGAGGTGATGGAATTTTTTGAATGGGGCATCGCCTATGCCACCCTGGCCAAGGGGGATGTGGATATCCTCATGTCACAGATGAATTTTGTGGCCTGGGACTACTGGACCCGTTACAACAAAAAACTGGAAAAGCTCTCCTGTTCCTCCCACGGCCTGAACCAGGGCATTGTGGTGCCATCCTATGTACCCATTGATTCCATTGATGAGCTCAACCAGCACAAGGACAAATTCAATAATAAAATCATCGGCATCGAGCCGGGTGCCGGGCTGATGCGCCAGACCCGGGAGGTGATCGAGGGGTACGGCCTGGATTTTGAACTGGTGGACGGCAGCACCGCTGCCATGGCAGCATCTGTCAAATCCGCCCTTGCCAAAAAAGAATGGATTGCCACCATCATGTGGACCCCGTCCTGGATGACCCAGGCATTTGACGTCAAGTTTCTCAAAGACCCCAAAAACATGCAGCAGCCGGCCCAGTCCTATTACTGGCTGGGGCGTAAAGGGTTTTCAAAGGAATACCCGGTTGCAAGAGAAATCATGGCCGGTGTGTTTGTGCCCCTGGAAGACAACATCCGGATGACCGGATATATCAAGGAAGGGCTTTCTCCGGAACAGGCAGTGGACCGCTGGCTCAAAGAAAATCCGGTCATCCAGGAACGCTGGATGAGCATCGGGGAAAAGTAACATATATCCATGACAGATGATGGCCCCTGCCGGGGCCATCCACCGGAACCCGTTTTTTCGACACATTTTCGACACAAAGGATAAACACCATGAATACCGCATCCCTTGCCGCCGGCTTTGACAATGCAGTGGAAACCGGGGTCGAGGTCATCAGTACCACCTTTGACACCCTGTTCAACCGGATCAGTGATGTCATTGAACTGGCCCTCACCGGCATTGAACAGGTGTTTTTGTTCCCGCCCTTTTACCTGTTCATCCTGTTTTTCAGCATCCTGGCCTGGAAAACCGCAGGCAGGACCATGGCTGTATACACCCTGATCGGATTTCTGCTGTGTTATGCCATGGGATTGTGGGAGGAAACCATGATCACCATGGCGCTGGTGGTCACTTCGGTGATCTTTACACTGGTACTGGCCATCCCTCTGGGGGTGACGGCCGGTTCAAACCGGAAAATCAGCGACATCACCCGGGTGCTCATGGATTTTCTGCAGACCATGCCGCCTTATGTCTACCTGATACCAGCCATTGCCATTCTGGGGTTCGGGGCCAGTCCGGCCATTGTGGCCACGGCCATTATCGCCTTTGCACCGGCAGTGCGCCTCACTGCCCTGGGCCTGCGCCAGGTTCCGGTTGAACAGGTTGAAGTGGGCAAGGCATTCGGGGCCTCACCGGCCCAGGCACTGTTCAAGATCAAACTGCCGGCGGCACTGCCCTCCATCATGGCCGGTGTGAACCAGAGCCTGATGCTGGCCCTGAGCATGGCAGTCATTGCCGGCATTATCGGTGCCGGCGGCCTGGGAAAGGAAGTGTACCGGGCCATCCGGGTGCTGGATGTGGGTAAAGCATTTGATGCCGGCATCTGTATCGTGATTCTGGCCATTATTCTGGACCGCATCTCCCAGGGGGCGGTCACCCTGTTGAAAACGAAAGGAAAATAACCATGGAAACCCCTTTATTCTCCATCGGCGCATATATTTCTCTTCTGGTGGACTGGCTGAATGTCAACGCCGGCCTGCCCTTTGAACTGTTAAGCAGCACCATGGAAGGGTCGGTGAAGTTGCTGGAAACCCTGCTGTTGTGGCCCCATGCCTTCATCGTCATGGGGGTGTTCTCCCTGGGGGCCTGGCGGATTGCCGGCCTGCGGGTGGGGGGAATCACGTTTTTCGGACTGCTGTTCTGCTTTGCCATGAACCTGTGGAAAGCCACCATGCTCACCACGGCCCTGGTGGCGGTGTCCACCACGGCGGCGCTTATGGTTGCCATTCCCCTGGGGATCTGGTCTGCCACCAACCCTGCTGTGGACCGCATTACCCGCCCGGTCATGGACCTGATGCAGACCCTGCCCCCCTGGGTGTATCTCATTCCCGCAGTGATTCTGTTTTCCCTGGGCCGGGCCCCGGCTGTCATTGCCACTGCAGTATTTGCCATCCCCCCTGCCCTGCGCCTCACCACCCTGGGCATCCGGGAGGTACCCTCAGACCAGCTTGAAGTGGGCAAGGCCTTCGGGGCCAAGCCTTCCCAGGTGATCTGGAAGATCCAGATACCGGCGGCCATGCCGTCCATCATGGCCGGGGTGAACCAGTGCATCATGATGTCCCTGGCCATGGTGGTGCTGGCCGGCCTCATCGGAGCCGGGGGTCTGGGAGGTGAAGTGGTGCGGGGCCTGACCCGGATGATGATCGGGGTGGGGGTGAGATCCGGCCTGGCCATCGTGATCCTGGCCATCATCTTTGACCGGGTCACCCAGGGCATGGTGGCCAGGACAGATCCGGCAGCATCATAGGACAGCACACAGATGGGTATCACTGGTGACGACCCTATTTAACGACCCTTTCCCGGCAAAAGATATCTGGTACCCTGCCGGACAAATTGCTGAAAATACAAAAGGAACACCATTGTGACTCTGGAGCAGACAGAACAGAATGTAAAAAACCTGGATGATGCCGCCATGACCCTCATTGAAACCGCAGGCATCCGGGTCCATCATCCGGAACTGCTGGAGATGGTATCAGACCAAGGCATCCGGGTGTCCGGCCGCAAGGTGTTTTTCACAAAAGCGCAGCTGACAAAATGGCTGTCCCATGCGCCGGACACATTCACCCTGTATGCCAGAAACCCCAGATGGAACGCTGTTATCGGCGGCGACCATATCGAACATGCCTCCAGCAATGCCGGATTCCCGTATATCGCGGATCCAAAAGGCATCCGCAGGCCGGCCCGGTTTAAAGATTACCTGACATTTCTCAAACTGGTCCATACCACCCCGCATTTCAAGATCAACGGCGGGGTGATGGTCACCCCCGGGGATCTGGAAAATGATGACACGTTGTTTCCCACGTTGCTCTATGCCACTCTTCTGCACTCGGACAAGTGCCTTTTCGGCGGCATGGGAGGACGTGCGGAAAGCGACATGACCATGGAGATGCTCAAGGCGGTTTTTGACACAGACACCCGGGGACTGATCGACAAGCCCCGGATCATCAATCTGGTTTCCACCCTGTCGCCGCTGCAGTTTGACCAAAAAATGCTGGACACCCTCATGGTGTATGCGGCCCACGGCCAGCCCGTGATCATTTCCCCGGCCGTAATGGCCGGTTCCACCGGGCCGGTGACCCTGGCCGGCGCCATTGCCGTGTCCCATGCCGAATCCCTGGTGGGGTGTGCACTGGCCCAGATCGTCCGCAAAGGCACTCCGGTGATTTACGGATCTGCCACATCCAATGCCGATATGCGGACCGGGGCGTTTACCATCGGCACCCCGGAATCTGCTCTGGCCGTGAAATACTGCGCCCGGCTGGCCCGGAGCTACCATCTGCCCTCAAGGGGCGGCGGAACCCTGAACGATGCCAAAAACCTGTCAATCCAGGCCGGATATGAAAGCATGATGATCCAGATGGCCGCCAACCTGGAAGGGATCAACTTCAATTTTCACAGTGCCGGAAGCCTGGACTGCTATGGGGCCATGTCCTTTGAAAAGTATGTGGTTGATCTGGATATCCTGGAAAGAATCCGATATTTTCTAAAAGGTCTCGACACCGGCCCTGATCACCTGGCCCTGGAAACCATCCTCGCGGTGGGTCCCGGCGGGGAATACCTTACCCAAAAACACACGGCCGTCCATTGCCGCACGTCCCCGTTCATGTCGGATATCAGTCTCAAAGGCACCCTCAAAACTGGGATCAGTCCGGATAAAGTCTTGCTTGACAACATCACCAAAAAAATTCAAGCCATGCTGGACAGGTACCAGCCCCCGCAGCTGGATACGGCCGCCCGGCTCCGGCTGGATGCCTGTGCCGGTTTTCTGGGAATTAACACGGCTGACATCAGGCAGCCTGAATGAACTTGCCATGGCGGTCATTGATGAACATGGCGGTTTTTTCCACATCCCCACTGCCCTGGAAGCAGTTAAAAACAAGCGTTAGCCACAAAGCCAGAACAATTTCCAGTCCCTGCCAGGCTGTTCAACCCTTGGGAATCTTTCCTTTGTCAAACCAGTGGCGGGCCAGATAAATAAAGGGGGTATCTGCTGCTCCCACAACCCATTTTATAAGATAGGTGGTCCAGAAAATCTGTATCAGGACACTTATGGGAAACACCCCCCAGAAGGCAAGGAGAGTGAATACAGTTGAATCAATCAACTGGCTGGCCATGGTGGAGGCGTTGTTGCGCAGCCAGATCATGCGGGTGGCAGGAAACCGCCTGCGCCAGAAATCGTATGCCCAGACATCATGGGTCTGGGAGATCAGGTATGCCAGCAGACTGGCACCGGCAATTCTGGGCATAAACCCGAAAATAACCGACAGGCTTTCCTGGACAAAGTCATCCGGTGCCGGGGTGAACAGCAGGGCAAAATTCATGAGCACAGTCATGGACACCAGGGAAAAAAGCCCGATGAACACAGCTTTTTGTGCCTGTTTTCTGCCATACATTTCAGACAGGATATCTGTGACCAGAAAAGAGGATGCATAGACAATATTGCCTAAGGTGGCGGTGATGCCGAACAGTTCCACCAGCTTGATCACCTGGATGTTGGCCACAATGGCGGCCAGGGGAACCCAGGCATAAAGCCCCATACGCCCGAAAAACCTGTAAGTGATAAGAATGCATCCGAAATTGACGGCCAGCATGGCCAGCCAGAGCAGTTCGTTCAAGAAAACCTCCAGTTTTGTTAAGGCGGGTGCTGTGACCGCCGCATTTCAAAAAAAGGTGCTGCAAAATATGCATCACCGGCAACAGAAGACGGCACTGTACCAGGTCAGACCCTTAAAATCAACAATATAAATTTGTCAAAAATCACCTTATCCCTTTTCATTCTCATGAAAGTGTATTACATAAATCAACTTACCCCAATGACACATAAACGATGAACTGCCCAAATCAATCTTAAGGCAGTTCAAACAAGAATATGGAGATAGAGAATGGGAAAAAACAAGAAACAAGAAACATTGCTGGACAAGGTGGTCTCGCTTTCCAAGCGCAGGGGGTTTGTATATCCGGGCTCGGAAATCTACGGCGGCCTTGCCAATTCCTGGGATTTCGGCCCCTTAGGTGTGGAGCTGCTCAACAACCTGAAACAGGCCTGGTGGAAAAAATTTGTCATAGAAAGAACCGATATGGTGGGACTGGATGCCGCCATTCTCATGAATCCGGATACCTGGGTGGCGTCCGGCCATGTGGGCAGTTTTGCCGATCCCCTCATGGACTGCAAAAAATGCAAATCCCGGGAGCGGGCTGACAAACTGGTGGAAGGGTGGCAGTTTGACAACAAGTCTGATCTCACCCCTGCCAACTGGGCCGGAGAAAAAACCCCGCCCCAGGATATGCTGGATTTCATCAATGGAAAAAACATCACCTGCCCCCATTGCGGGGCCCTGGACTGGACCCTGCCCAAAGCGTTCAACCTGATGTTCAAAACCAAACAAGGGGTTGTGGAAGGGGAAGGCAAAGATATTTACCTGCGGCCGGAAACCGCCCAGGGCATTTTTGTGAACTTCAAAAATGTCCAGACCACCTCCCGCAAGAAAGTGCCTTTTGGCATTGCCCAGATCGGCAAGGCCTTCAGAAATGAGATCACCCCGGGCAACTTTGTGTTCAGGACCAGGGAATTTGAACAGATGGAAATCGAATATTTCTGCAAACCCGGCACGGAACTGGAACATCATGATTACTGGAAAACCTTTACCATGGACTGGTACAAGGGGTTGAACGTCAATCCGGACAACCTGCGGCTGAGGGATCACGATGATTCAGAGCTTTCCCATTACTCCAATGCCACCTCTGATATTGAATACCAATACCCTTTTGGGTGGGGAGAACTGTGCGGGATCGCCTCCAGGACCGATTATGACCTGAAACAGCACATGGCACACTCTGCCAAAGACCTGCAGTATTTTGACGAAACCACCAAGGAAAAATACATCCCCTTTGTTATTGAGCCTTCCCTGGGGGTCCAGCGCTCAGCTTTGGTGTTTTTATGCGATGCGTTTGAAGAGGAACAGCTGGGGGACGGCGACACCCGGGTGGTGATGCATCTGCACAACCAGCTGGCCCCCATAAAGATCGCCGTGCTTCCTTTGCAGAAAAAACTGGGGGATGAGGCAAAAAAGGTCTTTACCCTGCTGGTGAAGGAGCTGGGACTCAACATCGACTTTGACATGGTGGGCAGCATCGGCAAACGCTACCGCCGCCATGACGAAGCCGGCACCCCCTATTGCGTGACCTTTGATTTTGATTCCCTGGAAGATGAATCAGTAACCATCCGGGACCGGGATACCATGGACCAGACCCGCATGAAAATTGTTGACCTGCCTGCCTTTTTTCAGGAAAAATTCAGGTATTAGGCCATTTCTGTCATTTCTGGGTCATGCCGGATACGTCCGGTATGACCCGGACAAACCAAACGCAATAAAAAGCTGGCGATAAAAATTTTTATCATTATGATGAAAAGGAGCCAGAACATATGAAAAACAATAAACCGAACATCCAGGGGATAGTGTATACTGATACCGCCACCCGGAAAAAATTCAGCAAAGATGCCAGCTCCTATCTTATCCAGCCGCAGATGGTGGCGGCGCCTGCCAATGAAAACGATGTGATCCGTATTCTTGAATATGCCCGGAAATCCGGCACCAGCATTACCTGCCGGTCCGGCGGCAGCGGACTCAGCGGCGCCGGTATCGGCCCTGGTATCATTGTTGACTTCAAACCATTGATGAACAGGATCAAACAACTGGACCGCAAGATAATTGCCGAACCCGGTGTGGTCCTGGAAGATTTTTTAAAACAGATCCATAAAAAAGGCCTGATGCTGCCCGCTATTCCATCCAGCAGCTCGTGGTGTGCACTGGGCGGCAACATCGGTACCCGGGCAATCGGTCCCCGAACAGCACGTTACGGAACCATCGATGCATTTGTCACCTCCTTGAAGTTCATCACCGCCCGGGGGGATATTGTGGATACCCGCAAAAAACTGCCGGATTACCTTGAAAAGGGATTGCTCCGCATCCGGGAACAATATCTGTCAGATGATAAAAGCCGCAGGCTTTTTGAGAACAGGCCGCCCATTGCCGGCGGATATAATGTGCCTGCATTTTCCCGGTATAAAGATCCCGGTGATATCGCGGCCCATCTGATGGTCGGCAGCATCGGCACGCTGGGGGTCATAACGGAAATCCGGCTTTCACCCATTCCGATACGCATACCACAGATGACCTATGCGGCATTTTTTTCGAGGCTGGAAAAGATCGGGGATGCGCTGAACAGAATAAATGAACTGCACCCGGCTGCCGTGGAATATATCGATAACAATACCCTGGCCCGGATACAGGGAAAACTGCTCAACAACCGGCACAAAGATATTGCAGGTGCATTGCTGGTCGAATTTGACGAATCTGAAGACCAAGTGGAAAAGGGGCAAAAAATACTGGTGAACTCCCATCCGGAATCATTGATCCCGGTGCCGGTGAACAGCCCGGAAGAAACGCGTATATGGGAAGAGCGGCGCCTGATTCTGCCCAGGCTCAGGGCCTTTGCCCGGAAAAAAGGCTGGATTGTACCGTCCATCATCGATGATGTGGCGATTCATGTCAAAGATTTTGTGCCGGTCGTCCGGGATCTGAACCAGCTGATGCGCCAGCTGCATCATGACATCTGCATATTCGGTCATATCGGTTTCGGCAGCCTGCATGCACGGCCCCTGTTTGATCCCGGCAAAAAGGAAATTACAAAACAGATCGATACGGTGTCACGGCAGACGTTTCAAATACTTCACCAATACGGCGGCACACTGGTGGGCGAACATAATGCCGGGCGGTCACGTTCCATCTACCTTGAAATGGAACTGGGTGACAGCTTCACATATTTACGCGAGATTAAACATCTGTTTGATCCCGAAGATATTCTGAATCCCAAGACCCTGTTCGACACCTCTCCCATCACTGAAAACATGAATCTGGACAGATGAGATAAAAGCGGGATTCAGTACAGCAATCTGCGCGGGTTATGGATCATCATCTTTTCAATGGTTTGATCACTGATGTGCCGGGATGTGAGCTGGTCCCTGAATTGCCGGAGCGCCTGTGGCGCAGGGTTTCCCTTTTGACCGGCATCACTGACCATGACCCAGTTGGCATCTGGATGGCGTGTGATCATCCGGGTCAGCCGATCCATGGATGCGGCGTGAATTTTTTGTGTAAGATGGGAGATTTCGAACCAGACCCCGGGATTTTTCAGGATTTCAATATCGTTTTCATCCATATCCGGTGTATAAAAAAGCACGTGATTGATGAGCACACGGATGTCATACTGCCGCTGTTTCACCTCCCGGACCAGGGTGACCGCCTCTTTAGCCGACACATGCCCTGTTGCCAGCACCACATTTTTTCCATCAAGGATGTCAAGAATTTCGTACATGGCATCAGTCAGGCCTTTTTTTGATAGAATCCGGATGCCTTTGTCCGGGAATTTTGTTGTGGACGGTTCCTGGAAATCAAACCGCCCCAGCGGTGTATGTGCATCTGCATGAATGGTGGGCAGCCATACGATCTTTCCTCCCAGTGCACAGCACGCATCCACGGCATAGGGATTGAGACCGCCGACAAAATAATTGAGCACAATACCCCCGAACACATCCATATCACACTGCTGGTTCACAATATTTGCAATCTCCACAGTGCTGCCGTGATGCGCCTTCAAAACAATGCCGGCATACCCGGCCTTTTGACAGGCAGCCGCCGTCTGTTGTGCATCACCCCATCTTTCAAATAAACTGGGAGATGCGTGGATATGTGTGTCATACACATTTTTCATGTCACCACCTTTGATTCAAGCCATGTCAGTAATGTTGAAACCAGTTTTTGAAACGGTTTGCAGTCATCACACATCCATTCTGTGTGGCCTGCACCGGGGATGATATGCAGGGTTTTATCCCCGGGGTATTTTTGGTAAAGGGATTGGGCTTCTGAAAGCGGATGAAGTCTGTTGTTTTCCCCGTGCACAATCAGAAGCGGCACTTCAGGCACCTGCTGTTCAAGCTGTCCTTCAGGATTATAGCGCAGCAGGGAATAGGCAAACCCGATGTCGATATCACCGCCGAATCCGTCTGTCTTGAACAGGACCTCGTCCACATATCCGCGGGTCACCGCATCCAGGGGGTAGATTTTGAATGGATCAACACGGACACTTTTTCCGGTTTTGACCTCTTCAAAGCGCTGCTTCTGGAGCCAGATCATAAATTTTTTGTATTCCGCTTCAGACCGATGCGCTTTAAAAAACCGGGCACCATTGTAAAATCCGTTGATACTGATAATTCCCGCCAGATCGGGTGTAATCCCATTTAGTGGCATTATGTAGAACCACCAATTTTTCATGCCGTATTGAACACTCTGCCCCTTGAAAAAAAGCTGGACTCTTGACTCATGAACGTATATATAGATTTGCATGAGCAGGATTTTAACC
>JAIPDY010000049.1 GCA_021737445.1 Desulfotignum sp. | reverse complement strand
GGATTTACCACCCCCCAGCAGCCACAGATTTTTGCGGGCTGTCAGGATGCACTCTTCAGAGGTCAGCTCCTTTGTAAGCAGTTCTGTCAGTCCGGCACCCGGTTTTTTGCCCAGCATATATGCGGACTGGCCCTGGGTATCGGTATCCACCAGCAGCACTTTGTATCCGGCCAGAGCCAGGCCGCAGCTCAGATTCACCGATGTGGTGGTCTTGCCCACCCCGCCCTTGCTCAATGTCACACAGATTTTTCTTGCCCGGGTTTTTGTTTCAGGGTCTTTTTGACCGGTCCGGGCAAAAAGGCTGTCCACCAGAACAGGAAATCTATGCTTACAGGCCTTGCAGGTGGCGGACAGTTTTTTTCCGGAACTGGCATATGGTTTTACCGCCTCCGGGCTGACCTTGTGCTTTCTGCTGCATTTGGGACAGACGATAATCACCTTATTCCTCCTTTTTCAGCTCTTTGAGAATCGCATCCACTGCAATATTGGCTATCTGCTTCATTGAAACCTGCCTGTGTTTTCCCAAAGACACCCGCAATCTGATTCTGCCCCTGGTTTCCCACACCTGAACAGCTACATTGTCTCTGGTTACTTTCCAGGAATCTGTTGCAGAATCAGCAAGAACGTCATTTTCAGAATCACTGGATTCAGTTCTGTATATCAGGCAGTCCAGTTCCCGGGTCAGATCTTTATCTTTCTCATCATTGCCGCCGGCCAGGATTTTGCCCATTATATCTTTTTTCTGATTCATTTTTCCTCGTCTGCGTTTTCCGGCACAGGTGTGTGTGTCGACCCCAGCACCTGTTTTTTGAGCCGGAAAAACAGGCTTTCCAGCTCTTTTTTCTGTGAATTTTTCAAGTTGACCCACTGGATGCCAAACTGCCACAGATCATTGCCCCGGCCTGAACAATGAATCACCTTTCCGGTCAGATCGGTTAACCTGATATCGTTGAAATGCAGCTGGCAGGAAGCCAGGGTTTCATTGATGTGAAATGCCTGGTTGTCCTTGAGAAGAATGCCGATGCCTTCCGGGCTGATATCTGAAACAGGATGAAAAACAGATGAGATAACCGCTTGAACAGCAAATTTTTCATGGACCGGCACACGAAACGCGTGTCGTACCTCTGGATCTTTATCTTCGGGTACAGGTGACAACTCAATGGTTGAATGGTTCATATACCCTCCTTAAAACAATGCAAAAAGGTGCAAGGCATTTTTTATGCGCCCTGCACCTTTTTGTCAACTATTGCATGAGTTTATGCTCTGTATGGCCTAGTGTCCGCCAAGCGCAGCTGTGGCAGCCTCCAGTGCAGGATGGGCATACATCAGAATCAGGGATACAACCAGTGCATAAATACACAGTGATTCGATCAGAGCCAGACCGATGAGCATATTCACCTGGATTTTACCGGCTGCTTCCGGATTTCTGGAGATACCGCTCATGGCACCGTTCAGACCCAGACCCTGTCCAATACCGCAACCAAATGCAGCAATACCGATAGCCAGACCTGCTGCCCATACACTTCCAACAAGAAATTCCATTTTTTACTCCTTCTAACCTTTAAGTTAAATGAATATAACTACAACAAAACGGGCTTCTTCCAAGTCCCGTATAAAAAACTGTATCAATGCGCTTCTTCAATGGCACCGGCAATATACATGGTGGACAAAAGAAAAAACACAAACGCCTGGACCAGGGCCACAAAAACCCCCATGGCCATAACCGGCAGCGGTGCCAGAAACATGCCGCCCAGCATGAGCAGAATAAGCACCACCAGTTCATGCCCCATCATGTTTCCGAAAAGACGGAAGGTCAAAGACATCACCCTTGCGGTATGGGCAATCAGCTCAATGGGGAGAAACAAAGGGATCATGAGGGGTACCGGTCCCAAAAAGTGCTTGATATATTTGAATCCATGGCTCCAGATACCCACCACATGGCTCCAGCCCACCGCGATAAGCGCCAGTGCCAGGTTGGTATTCACGCTGGCGGTCGGGGGATATAATGACGGCACAAGGCCCATGAGATTGCCCACCAGTATAAACAGGAAAAGTGAAATCAACAGAGGATAGGATTTGCGCCCCTCTTCTCCGGTGATGCTTACCACAAACTCCTCCATGCCGGAAATCAGCACCTCAAACACATTCTGGGCAGTTTCAGGCACCAGTGATACACTTTTGCCGGCCAGCCAGCCGAAAAATATCAGAATAACCATGGCAAGCCACATATAGGTCACATGGGGATGATGCGCAGCCCATTCTTCCAAGCCAAACAGTCCAAATACAGATGTCAGAAATAAATATGGATGTTCCACCTTATACCGCCTCCTTAAAATATAATCTTGTCACCACAAGCAGCGTTACGATGAACACGCTTGCAACCACCACCGAAAGCCCCGCCAGAAGCCCCAGCGGATGAACAATATGGTTTGATATCAGCAAAAAGATCAGAATACTGGTGACACCAAACCGGATGTAATATTTAACCAGGACATGGCCCACCAAAGACCGTCCTTTTTCAGATACCGCTTCAGGGCAGATACTTTTTTTTAAGGTTCTTTTTAAAAGATGAAAATTGACTGCCACAATCAATCCCCCTGCCATCACACCCAGGTAAAAAGCGACCGGTGCGGTCATAACCGCAACCATGCCGGCAACCACCAGCAGGAGCCAGTTGGATTTTGTGACAAGATCAACCACTTTTGTCAGATCCTGCATTAATAGTTCTTCCCTTTTTTTCCTGCCCGGATGATATTGCTGAACCCGGCAACAATGCCCAGGCCCAGCCCCACAAACATCAAAACAGGGTTTGTGTCAAATTTTTTATCCAGCCAGAGCCCCACACCGAGGCCGATGAAAATGGAAAGTGCCACTGATATGCCGAGGCTGGCAAAATAACCAAGTTCTCTTAAGTTTTTGCCGGTTTCCTTTTTCATCCCCCGCCTCTCTTATATTGGTCTTCTGGCTGTTCAAAGATCAATTTACCTTTGAGCAAATACCACATGCTCCCAATGAAGTCAACGTGAAAAAACCCCTTATTTACCATTCTTTTCCTGTATCAGCAAAGGCCTATGGCACAGGCAAACCGGCCGGTTTTCTTTGCTTTCCGAAAGGAAAAAAATCTCTTTGGGCTGCAGCGGGTGCACAGGTTCATGTTTTCTATGTGGTCCGGGCGCAGCCCTTTTGCCAGCAGTTGGTCAACCGAAACTGCCCAGAAATCAAAACAGTCATTATCCTGTGCCTTGTACTTCCACAGATCCGGCGGGATCTCTTTTAAATAATGGATAAATTCCGCGCAGCAGGGTCCCAGGGACGGACAGATTCCTGCCAGGATCTGCCCGGGATCACACCCGAACCTGCCGGTCATGACATCCACACATTCACCGATGATGTTCTGCACGCTGCCCCGCCACCCGGAATGCACATTGGCAATGACCTTTTTATGGGGATCTGCCAGCATCACCGCCTGGCAGTCCGCCACCTGGATTACCAGAGCCAGGCGGCGCTGCTTGGTCACCACTGCGTCAGCTGTTGCAAAGACCTTAGGACCAGGTTTCCCTGGTTTCCAGAACAGGCCTGGATCTTTTTTTTCATCTTCAGGGAGCACCAGGACCCTGCTGCCATGAACCTGGTTTAAAAACAGGGCCCGGGGCAGATCCAGCCGGGATAACACCCGGTTCCGGTTTTCCGTGACTGCATAAAGGTCATCCCCGGTGCTGAACCCCACGTTCAGCGTGTCAAAAGGGGCACAGCTCACCCCGCCGGTGCGCTCAAACACCCCGTGAACCAGGCTGCCGCAGGATAAAAAACCCTGAAACCCAAGAACAGAACAGGCCCCAGACAGGGTCATGACCCGGCACCATAATAGAGCGCTCCGATGCGCCTGATAATGGATGTGGTGGATATGCCGGGCTCCAGATCGATGCGGACCACCTGTCCTCCCCCGGCCCTGACAAAACCGGCCCCTGCAATGGCATCTTCACTCCAGTCCGCCCCTTTCACCAGGACATCAGGACACACGGCCCGGATCAGTGTTTCCGGGTCAGGCTCATCAAACAGCACCACATGATCCACCATTTGAAGGGCCGCCACCACACGGGCCCGGTGGGCCTGGCTGATCACCGGCCGTTTATCTCCTTTGATTTTTTTTACAGACAGATCTGAATTGAGCCCCAGAACCAGCACATCCCCCAGGCCTGCTGCTGCTGCCAGGTAAGACACGTGCCCTGCATGCAGGATATCAAAACATCCGTTGGTAAACACAATGGTTCTGCTGGCAGCACGAAATTGCGCGGCTTTAAGCTCCATATCCTTTAAAGACAGCAGTTTGTTCATCGATTTTATCATTTAAATCCTGTCAGTTTAATGGTATATAAAAGCATTACTTACCATTTTAGGTAAATACCCGCAAGGAGAGGCCGCCATGACCAGATCATTTCTTAAAGACAAGCACATCCTGGCAGTGGATGATGAACCAGATATCATTGAAACCATCCAGGAGATACTGGAAACCGCAACAGTGGATGTGGCAAAGGACTATGAGACCGCTTCGGAAAAAATCTTCAACACCCGGTATGATCTTGCCATCCTGGATATCATGGGGGTCAACGGTATCAAACTGCTGGAACAGTGTGTCAAAAGGGACATCCCTGCCATCATGCTCACCGCCAACGCCATGAACCCCAAATCCCTGATAGAATCCATCAAAAAAGGGGCTGTCTCCTATCTGTCCAAGGAGCATTTAAGTGACTTAGACACCCTGATTGATGAACTCATGGGGGCCAAAAGCCAGGGGAAACCCACCTGGAAGCTGTTGTTTGAAAAAATGGGGGACCATTTTGACCTGCGGTTCGGTGACAACTGGAAGGACGAGAACCGGGACTTCTGGGACGAGTTTGAACAGCACTGGACCGTGTCCAGGGGTATCCAGGAGCGGCTCCGCCACAATGCCGATATCATTGACAAAGGTATCTGACTTAATTATATCCAAAGAACCTGGGCAGAAACAGAACCACCTGGGGGAAATAGGTCAGAAAAAACAGCACGCTGATCTGGATGGCCAGAAACGGCCAGATGGCCCGGGTCACATAGATAATATCCCGCTTTGCCAAAGATCCGGTGATAAACAGGCTCACCCCCATGGGCGGGGTACAGTAACCAATGGCCAGGTTCACTGTCATGATCAGCCCGAAATGCATGGGATCCACGCCAAACGGTCCCAGAAGCGGTAAAAATACCGGCCCCAGAATCAACGTAGCTGAGATGATATCCATGAACATGCCGATGATGAGCAGCAGGATGTTCATGGCCAGCAGGAACATGACCGGGGACTGGATGGAGGCCACCACCACCTCTGCCACCCGGTTGGGGATGTTTTCAAAGGTAAGATACCTACCAAAACAGGTGGCTGATGCCACAATGAGCAGCAGGGTGGCGGAAGTGACGGCAGAGCTTACTGTCACCTCTTTGATATCATTAAAGCTCATGGAGCGGTAGATAAAATACTCCACAAAAAATGCATACACCGATGCCACCACTGCCGCCTCATTGGCAGTGAACATGCCTGAGAATATCCCGCCGAATATGATGACAATGAGCATCAGCGCCCAGAACCCTTCCTTGAAAATCGCCAGCAGCTCATTGATCTTCGGGGCGGGAAGGCGTTTTATGTCAGTTCTGTTGCGGTATTTAAGCCAGGTATAGAGACAAACACAAAAAATAATAAGCAGGCCCGGGATAAATCCGGTGATAAAAAGCCCTTCCAGGGACACATTGCTGATCATGGAATAAAATATCATGCTGATGCTGGGGGGGATGATCACGCCTAAGTTCGGAGAGGTGGTCATGAGCCCCAGGGTATATTTTTCATCATACCCGTTTTTCATCAGGGCCGGGATCATGAATCCGCCCAGAGCCACCACCGTGGCCACTGTGGAACCTGAGATGGCACCAAACAACCCGCATCCTATAACCCCGGCCATGCCCAGGCCCCCGGGGAGCCAGCTCACCAGGGCATTGGCCAGGTTGATCAGTTTTTCAACGGTTTTTCCCTTGCTCATGATGTTGCCGCAAAGGATAAAAAACAGCACCACCACCAGAGAAAAATTATCCAGGCTCCTGAAAAGCGTCTGGATCAAAAGAGCCAGCGGCATATCCAGAAAGAAGATCAGGCCGACGGCAGCAGTGAAAAACAGGCACAAAAACACAGGCACATAGGTAAACATGCACCCCAGTAAGATACAAAGAATGATCAAGTCACTTGTCTGCATGGGAAAAAAGGCCTTTTTTTATTTTGATGTAAAATCCTGGATCATCACCTGCACCGTTCTGAGAAAGATCATCAACCCTGTAACCGGCATGACAGCATAAACCACAACCAGAGGAATCTGCATGATGATGGTTTTCTGGTGGGTCAAAAGCTGGAGATGGGTCATTTTATATCCATAATAGATCATCATTGCGGCAAACACCAGCATCAGGACATTGGTATAAAAGGTCAGGCCTTTTTTCAATATTGGAAAAATCTGGACAACGGCATCAATCCGGATCATCGCCCGCTGCTTGACCGCTACGCTGGCCCCCACAAAAGTGGAATAGATAATCACAATCCGGACCAGCTCCTCACTCCAGGCAAGGGTGTAGTTGAATCCATACCGCAGCACCACGTTGGCAAACAAAGAGACCAACGCGGCCATGACAATAATGAAAAGGGTCCACTCTTCAAAATGACCGGCAGCCTTATCCAGTTTCTTAAGTATGTTCCCACGCATAAAAACAATCCCGGGCTCAATGGTTAATACAAAGAATCCAGCCTGCAAAACAGGCTGGATTCCGTCAGGGGTCAAAAATTTATTCGCTTAAAAAATCCTGAACCTCTTTGAGAAAATTATCCGGTTTATAGGTGTCGCCGGGATATAATTTATTGATCTCACCGGCATATTTTTCATAAGTATCCTTACTCTGATCTTTGAGGATCTCCATTTGTGCCTCAGGCAGCTGAAAGAACTCCACACCGGCTGCTTTGGCAGCTTCGATGTTGTCTTCTTCCCAGGCAGCTGTTTTTTCACGGTTGGCTGCACACACATCATGCACCGTTTCTATAAAGGTCTGGCGCAGATCATCAGGCAGGCTTGCCAGCCATGCTTTGTTGAAAATCCAGATAAACAGGCCCTGGGCATAGTTGATCTGGGTAAAATATTTGGCCACTTCAAATTTTTTGGTCAGGTTGCACACGGCAGGGGTATGGTCCAGGCCGGTGATGACCCCCTGTTTCAATGCCACCTGTACATCAGGCCATGGCATGGATACGGGGTTGAATCCCCAGTTTCTGTAGGACAGCTGGTTTACAGCAGCCTCAGCTGTCCTGAATTTTATTTTTTTTGCATCTTCAATGGATTTCACAGGCTCTGTGGTGGCCCAGCCATAGTTGCCATATCCGGTGATATCCAGGCCTGTGATGCCCTGATGATCCATGGCATTCAAAAAATGGTTGAACAGTTTTTCATTGGAGATGAACTTGTCCAGTTTTTCAAAGGAGTCCACAAGAAACGGCAGGTTCACGATACCGAACCTGGGCCCTAAGTTGGTGGATGCCACAGAAGAGACCCCCATGCCCTGGATAGCGCCCATCTGGAGCATGTTGAGCACCTCAACCTCGCCCCCGAGAATGGAAAGGGGTTTAAAATCGATGTAGATCTGTCCGTTGGTGCGTTTCCACAATTCATCGCGCATTTCAAACCCGGCATGGGTACCCACCAGAGCCGGGGTGGACACATTGGAAACAATGCACTTGTACTTGGCGCCACTGGGGTCAAAATCCGGTTTCCATTTGTCAAGGGCAGACGCACCTGCCAGGCCGGAAAAAGCGAGCATACTCACGGCTACCGTTAGTACCAGCAGTAAACTTGAAACGGTTCGAATTCTCATAATGTTTGTTCCTTTCCTCATAAGATTAACGTTATGCTGTTATCAGTGTGGCGGGCCCGTTGCATCCACACCGGCTGTAACTTTGGTTTGGAACTTATGCCAACTGCTTGAACGCCTCTTTGCGGCCTGTATATTTTTTTCTGAGCTGGGGTTTCATCAATTTTCCCGTGGGGTTTCTGGGCACCTGGTCAAACGTCACTTTTCTGGGAACCTTGTACAGTGACAGCTTGGTTTTGGCAAATTCAATCACATCCTCTTCTGTCATCTGCCGCCCCTCCTTGAGCTGGACCACTGCCATCACAATCTCCACAAGCCTGTCATCAGGATATCCGATACAGGCCACATCATCAATATCCGGATGGTCCATGAGGGCATCCTCGATCTCCACCGGATAGATGTTTTCACCCCCGCTGGTGATCATGTCTTTCATCCGGTCCACAATATAGAAAAATCCATCCCTGTCTTTCTTTAATAGATCTCCTGTGTAAAGCCAACCATTTTTTATGGTTTCTTTGGTTTTTTCAGGATTGGAATAATATTCAAGCATCATGCGGGGGGTTCTGAAGACCAGTTCTCCCACCTCTCCGGGGGGCAGTTCCTGGCCTAAGGGATCCACGATCATAGCCTCCACCCCAAAGGTGGGTTTGCCGATGGAACCGGGTTTGCTCAGCACATCCTCAGGGTACAGATTAAAGGTGCCGCCCCCGCCGCCTTCTGTGATGCCATATATGTTGGACACCTTGCAGGGCAGTTTTTCCACCAGTTCCTTCATGATGTCAAAAGGCACTGGCTGGGCACCGATCTCCATATATTTCCAGGAGGACAGATCAAAGTCATCCAGCTTTATCTTTCCATTGTTCACAGCATTGAGAACAGCGATGGCAATGGGAACCACAAACAGGGTGTCTGTGCACCCTTCGGCGGCAATGGCTTCGATGATCCATTTGGGATCCTTTAAATCCCTGATAATAGTGCCGGCGGCGCCGGTGGCGTAAAACGGGGCCCACAGAAACAGGGTCCCCGAATGGTACAGGGGCAGAAAAACAAGATAGTTGTCATCTTTTTGCACAAAATAGGTCATGCCGTTGCCCACGGCCGTGCTGTTAAGGGAATAATGGGTGTGGAGCACGGGCTTGGGTTTGCCAGTGGTGCCTGAAGTAAACATCATGGCCAGGCCGTGGTCTCTTTCTACTTCCACCTGGGCATCTTTGATGTCATCATACTTGAGGATCGTGGAAAAATCGATCATGTCGCCGGGCACCTCATTTCCCACACAGATATAATGTTTAACAGAAGAGAGGGTGTCTTGGACCGGCTGAACCACACCTAAAAATTCCGACCCCAGAATGAACACATCCGGGTCGCACACCCCGGCGGCATACTGGATATCTTTGCTTTCAAACCTGAAGTTCAAAGGCACCACGATCGCCCCCAGCCTGATGATGGCATAATAGGTCACCAGCCATTCCAGGGAATTGTTCTGGAGATGCATGACAAAATCCCCTTTTTTCACCCCCAGTTTTTTTGCCAGAAAATTGGCGGCCCGGTTGATCTCATCATTGAATTCCTGCCAGGTAAAGGTGCGTCTTGTGCCTGAAGCAGGCGTTCTTTCAATGAGACAGACCTTTTCAGGAATGTGTCGTGCATGGATTGAAGCATAACCTGAGTAGTTCAACGATCTCCTCCTTATCTTTCAAGTTTTATGTCAATGTCAGGGTTGGTATGAATCGATACGTCCTGCCTCCTTAAAAATTGACCTTGTCAAGCCCTTTGAGCCCCAGGATCTTCCTGGCCTCATCTGAAGTGGCAGGGGTTAGGCTCATCTCTTTTGCAATGTTCTTTATCATGTTCACCTGATCGGCAGAAGCCTTTGCCATAACCCCTTTGCCCGCATACACGGAATCTTCGAGCCCCACCCGCACGTTCTGGGCCCCCATGGCGATGGCTGTGGTGGTGATGGGAATCTGGAACCGGCCGCCGGCTGCCACAGACCAGGTAAAATTGTCCTCACCTAAAACCTCTTTGGCTTCATCATGGATCAGCACCAGGTGCTTGACAGACGGGGTCATCCAGCCCACCATGGGGCCGAACACAAACTGCAGGTGCACCGGCAGTTTGACCAGGTTTTCCTCCATGAGCCATTTCACATAGGACACATGGCCCAGCTCATAGATCTCGAACTCCGGTTTGGTGTCGATCTCCAGAAAGGTTTTGGCATAGATCAGGTCATCGCTGAAGGTGGGCCGGAAGGTGACGTTCTTGCACAATTCCAGATAATCTTTTTCCCAGTCATGCTTGTACTCCTTGAACCGGCCGGCGATCTGGAAAATACCGAAGTTAAAGGGTGCCGGATCAAAGGAACACATCTCAGGCCTGAGTTTCTTGATGGGGATCAGTTTTTCTTCTGTTGTCTGGTTCATTCCGCCGCCGGTGGTGGGCAGCAGCACCATGTTGCACCTGGCCTTGATCTTGGTGTGCACCTCCATGAACAGGTCCGGGTCTGACACGGGCAGGCCGTTGGCAGGATTGCGCACATGGATATGGGCAATGGCAGCCCCTGCTTCCCAGGCCCTGACCGCATCTTCCACAATCTCATCCGGGGTGATGGGCAGATAATCACTCATGGTGGGAATGTGGACCGAACCGGTGATGGCCGCTGTGATAATTAGTTTGTCCATATTCATATCTCCTGTGGGTTATGGGTGTCTGGTTTTGGGTTTTGGATTAGACTCTGTACTCCTCTTCGAGGTCGAGCAGAAACATTCTTTTCTCCTTTACATTGTCAATGATAAAAGAGGATTTAATAACCTGAATGCCCTCTATCTGCGTCAATTTCTTGTTCATGAACTCTCCATAGGTCTTGATGTCCCTGGCCGCCACCTTGAGGATAAAATCATTGGCACCTGCGATCTGGTAACACTCAACCACCTCATCCAAGGCCATGAACTTTTCCTTTATCATGGCCACGGAAGACAGATTGCTCAGGTTCAGGCTTATGTTCACCATGGCCATGATAGAAAACCCGATTTTTTCCGGGTTCACCACGGCTGTAAAATGGGTGATCACCCCTGCCAGTTCCAGGCGCTTAACCCGCTCCAGAGTGGCAGGGGCTGATATTCCAACTATTTTTGACAACTTGGAATTCGTTATTTTCCCATTTTCCTGAAGTGTATTCAAGATTTTTTTGTCAATTCTGTCCAGTACCATGTTGCTTTCTCCTGTGACCTATAAAAGCAAATGGGTATATTTTTCTTTAATCAAAGGCAACAGTTGTTTTAAGGTATCATCAATTTTTTCCAAAAACATCTGCATTTCATCATCAGTGATCTTTGTGGATAAAATAAACAACCCCCTGGGAATATTGAAAATCTTTTTGTTGAGCAGCGACAGGTGCATCAGGGTGTGCAGCTCCTCTTCAGAAGCCAGCACATCTTTTGCCCGGGTGGTGGGCCGGTTCACAAAATGGATGTTGAGCAACGATCCGATCTGGTTGGACTGGATGTTCAATTTGTTTTCTGCAAAGCATGCCAGCAGCCCTTTCTGGAACCGGTCTCCCTTGGCATTGAGGGCAGCCACCGATTTGGCATCATACTTGGACATGGCGGCAAATCCGGCCTGCATCACGGTTTCATACCCGTTGAATGTACCGGAATGGTACAACGGTTTTTCCGTGTTTTCATGGCAGTAGATGTTCATGAACTGGGCCCTGCCCCCCAGCACGCCGATGGGCAGGCCCCCGCCCACCACCTTGCCCACGGTGGTCAGATCCGGGATCACCCCATACAGGTTCTGGCACCCGCCCATATCCACTCTGAAAGAAAAGATCTCGTCAAAGATCAGCAGGACATCATGGGCCGCGGTCACCTCCCGGGCCCGTCTGAGATACCCCTCTTTGGGCAACACCACACCCCCGGCACCCAGGAAAGGCTCCATGATCACAGCTGCCAGGCAGGACGCGTTGTCTGCCACAGCCTTTTCCAGGGCATCCGGGTCATTGAACGGCACCTCCAGCATGTCGGCTGTCATGCCCGCCGGGATACCGGCGGTGATGACATTCTTCTTGGTGGAGGCAGCCACACAGTCATGGGTGCCGTGGAACCCGCCGGCCATTTTCAGAATCTTGTCTTTTCCTGTGATGGCCCGGGCCGTGCGCAAAGCAAACATGGTGGCCTCGGTGCCGGAGTTGAGAAACCGCACCTTGTCAAACCCCGGCACCCGGTCGCACAGCAGTTTTGCCAGATGGTACTGGCTGTCGGTGGGGGTGGAATACTGGGAACCCCGCGCGATACCAGCCTGCACCGCCGCCACCACATCCGGATCCCCATGCCCGTGCACCAGGGCACCATAGGCATTGGTGACATCCAAAAGCTCATGGCCTTCATGGGTATACACATGGGCCCCTTTGCCATAATCAATGTGGATGGGCCAGGGTTTGAAATAACTCAAACTCCTGGTGGCACCGCCTGGAATATACTTGACCAGGCGCTGGTGCCGCTCTCTGGAAGCCGGATAATTTTTTTGGTATTCATCAACGATTTTGGCGGCAACAGGATGCACTGACATAAATTCCCCTATATGAAAGTTTTAAGTGTTAAGTGTTAAGCTAACAGCTAAACGGCATGGCCGTTACCGATAATGCTTACTCTTTTTTATGAACAATGAGCAGTTCTCCTACAGCATCTTCCACTCTTTTGACAAACTCACCTGATTCGATCCTTGCCTTGAGTTCCTCCATATCATCTATATACACCTTGTCCTGACCCATGTAGGGAAGGGTTTCCCGGACGGCATCATACATCACCTTCGCAGCCGGTCCCAGTTTTTCAGGTCCCCGCAGGTCAGCTGCCTGGGCTGCGCACAGCAGTTCAAAGGAAAGGATGTGGTTGGTGTTTTCCACAATTTTTCTTGCTTTTCTGCCGGCGATGAGGCCAAAGCTGACAATGTCCTGAAAATCTGCCGTGGAGGTGATGGACTGAATGGAGGCCGGCACGGCCAGGGTTCGGTTTTCCGCCACCAGCGAGGTGGTCATGAACTGGCCGCCCATAAGGCCCATGCGCACCCCTGTGTCTTCTTTGCACAGAAACGGGGGCAGCCCCGTGCTGTTGGAGGGATCTAAAAACCGGTCGATGCGCCGGTCCGAAACAACCCCGATATTGACCATGGAGATGCCTAAGCAGTCCATGGCAAAGGAGATGGGCTGGCCGTGGAAATGGCCGTTGTGGATAAAGGTGTCATATTCGGTAAAAATCAACGGGTTGTCATTGCTGGAGTTCAACTCCCGCAGCAGCACCTCATGGGCATGGTTGACAGCCTCTTTGGTGGGTCCCACAAACTGGGGGGTGCACCTGATGGAATAGGCATCTTCCACAGGGATGTCTGCAACGGAAATGCCTTCATGTTTTTTAAGCACCGCCTGGAGCGTCAAAGACAGCTCCTGCTCATCAATGGCCATGTCAGACCCGGTCAGCAGTTTGGTCAGGTTCATGGCAGTGGCATACTGGCCGGGATGGTATTTTTGCTCATGCACCCGGACATCGAATGGATTGATCCGGCCCATGAGGGTTTCAATGGCAAATGCGGCAATGATATCTGAATTTTTCAAGGTGTTGGTGGCCTCGGTGATCACGGTGCAGGCCAGGCCCACCATGGCTGAGGTGCCGTTGATCAAAGACAGCCCCTCTTTGGCATTCAGGTGCATCAGCTCCACACCGGCCGCATCCATGGCCTCCTTGCCGGGCATCACCTGACCCTTGTACCGGGCTTTCCATTCGCCGAACGCCACGCTGGCAATACACCCCAAAGGTCCCAGGTCTCCGCTGGTACCCAGGGATCCTTTCCTGGGAATCAGGGGAAACACATGCTTGTTGATCATATCAAGATAAATCTTGAGGTTTTTTTCCTTGATGCCGGAATACCCCCGGCACAGGGAGTTGGCCCGGGCGATCATGAAGATTCTCACCAGGGTGTCTTCAAACGGTTTTCCCACCTGGGTGGTGATGCTTCTCACCAGGTTCTTTTGAAAATCGTTGTCCCGCTCCTTGGGCAGAAGATGGTCCACAAGCCCGCCGCAGCTGGTGTTCACCCCGTAAATACAGCGCTCCTCATTGGCCCATTTGTCAACGAGCGCACGGCACTCTCTGATCTTGGGCCAGTTGTCATCTTTGACAGTAACTTCCATGGACAGGTCCTGCCCTGCCTGCATCAGCTCCTCGATGGTCAGTGTATATCCGTCCAGAATAAGGCGATTGTCTTTGATCGGCATAGCATCCTCCTAAAATTATATGGTTGGCTGTGATGTTAATCGTCCCGGGAAATGTCTTCAGGCACCTGAGAAGTCAAAACAGTTCCAGATGGAGACCAGCACCGGATTTCCCCTGATCCAACCCTACCCAGATCCATGTTTTTTTGTCAAGATATATTTTTAATTATATAAGGAATTATTTTGACTTTTGCCTGGATTAAGCAAGATTAAGAGATTAATGATTTATTTTATTAGTTTTATTAAGACAAATACTTTATTTATCATCCTTTGCAAAAAACCCAAACACACTATCTGTTTACAGTATCTTACAGCATCATTGGGAATTGAAAATTTCTTAACCTTGACAAACCATGCGTTTCCAAATAGATATGACCTTTAGGCAAAAACATTGTGGTGCTATTATATGTTCAGTGATCAAAAAAAATATTTGCACCTTATGCAGATCACATCCGATTTTATCTGTCTTGCGCTGGTATATCTTCTTTTTATCCCCCTTGTCACAATCTCTATCGCCAAAGGCACTGGGATGACTTTGATTGAACAGAATCTCAAAGGCGTGCCATTATTTTATAAATCAGTAACTTATCTCGGATTATCTCCTTTATACATTTTTATCCCGGCAAGCATTTTTTTACTGCTCAGACAATACAGTGATGCCATTGTGTCTTCTGTTCAGATCATATTTGTCAAATCATTGCTTCTGAGCATAACTGCCTGCCTTATACTGACGTTCCTGCTGACCGCTTTTGATATTTCATTGACAGATAAGTCTATCATCATCACAGCTTCCACCGGAATCTTATTTATATCTCTTGTATTAAACCGCCTGTATCTAAAATATCTGGTGGCACAGAACGATTCCAATGAAAACATTATCAAACATTTGCTGATAATAGGGACAGACAAACAATCCAAAGCCCTCTGCAACTTTATTGTCGCACATCCTGAATCCGGCCTGCGGGTGACAGGGTTTCTTACCGGGGATAAAGAAAAGGTCAACAAAAAAATCTCAGGAAGACGGGTTATAGGGGAAATCAGGCAATTCAACTGGATTATCCATCAATATCACATAAACTGCGTTGTTTACGCGCAAAAAAATGAACATGACGATGAGTTGTCGTATGTGTTAAACAATTGCGCAATCATGGGAATCGATTTTGCAACTGTCACCCATTCCAGCACCCAAAACACCTGGGCTTCTCCCCCCAGAAAATCACTTGAACATATCGGAGACTTCAATCTATCCGTTTATAAATTTGTTTACTATCGTCCCAGAGCCTTGTTTATAAAACGTGCTTTTGATTTCTGTGCTTCCCTGGGTATCATCATGGCATGTACTCCCATATGGATTGTTGTACCCATTTTAATCAAATTATCCTCTCCCGGACCGGTATTTTTCAAACAGATACGTATCGGCAAACATGGCAAACGGTTTGTTTTACTCAAATTCCGTTCCATGATTGAAAATGCAGAACAAATGCAAAAAGAACTGATACACCTCAATGAAATGGACGGGCCGGCCTTTAAAATCAAAAAAGACCCCAGGTTAACTCTGATCGGTCGACAGTTAAGAAGATTCAGCCTTGATGAACTGCCTCAGCTGTTCAATGTCTTCCTTGGGGATATCTCTCTGATAGGACCCAGACCGGCCACCGAAGAAGAGGTTGCTCAATATACGCCATTATACAGGAAAAGACTCTCAGTAACTCAGGGCATCACCTGCATCTGGCAGGTCAGCGGCAGGAATGATATAAAGTTTGACGAATGGATGAAGCTCGATCTGATCTATATCAACAATCGATCCACTGCCCAGGATATGAAAATTCTACTTAGAACCGTTCCCGCTGTTATATTTAAAAAAGGGGCCTATTGACACCTGATTACTTTCCTGTATGAATCGGGAAGAAAGTTTATAAAGATCCAAGAGGGTGAGAAAAAATGAAGAAATACCTAAAAAAAGTGCTGGGTATTGAGCGAAATGATGACCATGATTTATACAAAAAAGGGATGCGTCATTACAACAGACTGGAATATGAAAAAGCCATCCCCTGTTTTGAAAAAATCCTTGCTGATAAAACTGCACCCAGATCTTTGGAGTTCAAACTGGCAAAATTTTATTGCAGCCGGGCAAACATCAATGTCGGAATCAAATACTTTGCCTCACACAACAATGAAATGGCGCTGATGCATTTTAATAAGGCGCTGGAGTTCAATCCTGAAGATATCGACCTGAACTATTTTTTAGGCATATGCCAGAACAATGTGGGTGATTATAAAGGCGCCATGGCATCTTTTGGCAGAATCCTGGAAATTGAACCGTGGAACATCCCCACAAAACTCAAAATGGCCGTCACTTTTTTCAATCTCAACATGTGGAAAAATGCTGAAGAAATTTATAGAACTGTACTGGGAAAAAATCCCAATTTTGCCGATGTACACTATCATTTGGGCTTGTCTCTATTGAGTCAGGGAAAAATGCAACAAGCAGCAGCCTCTTTTTACAAGGCCCTTGAGATAAACCCTGAATATATCAATGCCAGACTGAAACTGGGTGTCGCACAGATCTGTCTAAAACAATTTGATGACGCACTGAACAATTTGGATACCATTATTCAAAAACATCCAGGCTATGCCGATGTATATTACTTCATTGGCATTATCAAAGAAAGTACAGACCAAAAAAAGCAGGCCCTTTCATGTTACAATCAGGCACTCAAGATAAGCCCCAGATATAAAAATGCCCTGGTCAAGCAGATATTAATCTATCATCAGCTTGGCGAAAACGGGACAGCTGAAAAA
>JAIPDY010000048.1 GCA_021737445.1 Desulfotignum sp. | reverse complement strand
CCAGGATATCCCTGGCAAAGGTGTCTGCTTTTGTAAAATCCTGAAACTGCCGGGTGCCGGCAACCCCTTCCACGGTGAAACCGCCCTGCTGTGCCGGCGTGATACGGATCTGGCGATGGACCACCACATCCGAGGTGATGGCGCCGATGGCATTGGCAACATCAGCATCTTTTGGCAAAATCGCTTCCGCACCCAGGAACCGTGCTGCGCCTGGCAGAAAAAAGCCAATGGGGGCGCCGATGCCTATCACCGGCCGTTTCAGATCGATGCGCACCTGGAAATCATCATTGCCGCCGGCCATGAGATTGTCTAGCAGGGCCCGGCATACCGGGCAGGATGCAAGGTTTTCCGGGTTGATCTCATCATCGAGCTGCCGTTTGAGCAGTTCCAGTGCCAGCCGTCTGGTGCCGGTTTCAAGAAGCATGGGGACCATTTCCGCCATGTTTTGCCCTGCAAGAAAGGCGATGCATTCACAGAGGGTTTTGGCTGCCTGCCGGTCCCATCTGGTGAAATCCCCCTGGATATGGAGCAGGTCGGTAAAGGTCAGGCCGCAGCGCTGGATGGCGAATTTTTCCTCCAGCCGGGATAAAAAAAGACCGGATTCGGTGAGTACGCCGGTTTTAAAAACCAGTTCCTCAATAGAGTGGGGCCGCTGGGCCAGAAGGGACATCACCTGTTCTTCCATGGGCGAAATGTCTGAAAGTCCGGCAGAACCGGTATAGGTTAAAATCTGCATTCTTTTTGTGGAGGCGCTGAACCGGTTCAGATTATGTTTGAGATATTCCAGGGCATCCTGTATACCGGGCCGGTTTTTTCCCAGCCAGGCAATGGGTGCCACCCGGCCCGGTCCGATGGAAAATTCGCCCTTTTCAAAGGCTATCAGGCTGTCCCCCCCCAGGCCGGCGGTGCGGATCTCCAGAGCCTGGACATGGGTTCTGCGCCCCCCCACAATGGAGCCGCTTTCATTGAGGCGCACCAGGTTGTCCTTGAGTGCGGCCGTATCAGTGGTGGTGCCGCCCATATCCACCACCAGGGCATCGGTTTCGCCGGTGAGGTGCCTGGCCCCTGCCACGGAAGCAGCCGGACCGGACAAAATGGTTTCCACAGGCCGTTTTTTTGCCATGGCAGCATCCATGAGGGTGCCGTCCCCTTTGACCACCACAATGGGGGCCTGAATGTTGAACTGAAAAAGCACCTGTTCCAGGTCTGACAGCAGGTTTTTCAGGCGCGGAATGATCCTGGCGTTGAGCATGGCGGTGACAGCCCGGGTCTGGAAATTCAGGGTATCCGACAGTTCATGGCCGCAGCTCACAAACATCCGGGTGTGGTCCTGGAGAATTTTTTTCACCGCCAGTTCATGGGCAGGGTTGATGGTTCCGGCATACCCGGATACGGCAAAGGCAGTCACGCCGTGGCTGGCGATCATCTGGTCAGCTGTTTTTCTGATCTGCTCCGGGGCTATGTCGGTTTTTTGCCTGCCTGATATATCCAGTTCCCCCTGGATCACTGTTTTGGGAGAATAGTCAATGGTCCGGGCCAGTTCCTGGGGTGTCATCAGGAACATGCCCACAGTCTGGCCTTCATTTTCCACAATGGCATTGGTGGCCAGGGTGGTGGACAACGCCACCAGCTCCACTGAAGCCAGTCTGTCCTGGTCCAGCTTTGCCAGGGCGTTTTCAATGCCGATGGTGAAATCCCATTTTGTGGTCAACGCTTTGGCCTTGGACAGCGTGGTCTGACTCTTCAGGTCATATATCACAGCATCTGTATAGGTGCCGCCGGCATCAATACCCAGTCCGGTCCGGATATCATCAGGTTCATGGGCAGGTGGTTCATCAGGAGGAATAATACACACAGAATCCCCGGCCTGATCCTTTGTTGCGGTGTCCCATACCAGGCTGGCAGTAAGGCCTGCAGTGACGGCATCAAAGGCAATGACATGGCCCGGCGGTACCACAAGCACCGAAGGGGTCGATGCCGTGGCAGTCATTATCTGCCGGAGCAGGCCCTGGTTCCCTGTGATACGTTCAAACTCCCATCCATACTCTTTTGCCATGTCTTTTGCCATGCGTTCATATTTTGGGGCCTGGCCAGACCGGGTTTCAATGAAGGCGGCCCGCTGGTAATTTTTCTGCCAGGAGTTGAGAAAGGCAAAGGTATGGTCGGCGGTCTTCTGCCCGTGGGAGTTTTTCAGGTCCTCATACACCAGCTGGCGGTTGCCGAACCAGGCTTTTTTGCGCCGCTGGGAAATTGGTTCCGCTTTTTCTTCACACCAGCCGGCAGACAGGTAATAGGTGCCGGGAAAGCGTTTGAACTGGTCCTGATAGGCCTGATCCCCGCCCAGAAACATGGCGATGCAGTCATGCACCCGGGGTATGACCAGGGGGATGTCCCGGGCAGTCAGTCCGACAGTGCCTTTGCCGCAGACCCCGTACCCGATGATGATCCGGTCCCCGTCCCTGTTGCCGGCAATTTTGTCGATGGCTTCCTGGACCTTTGTATTCAGCTTATGGGGATTTTCATGGAGCCCGGCCTCCAGGAATGTAAAATCCAGTTCCAGGTCCAGTTCCCGGGCAATTTCCTTCATGTCCCGGGCCAGCACCGCGCAGGCGATGACATAGATCTTCTTATTCACGGTCGGTTCCTTGGGTTGTGCATTTATATCATTTTATTAAAATAGGCTTCTCACCAACCCAGTGTCAACTGTTTTTCACAGAGCAGTTACAGATAATCAGGCGGGATAAACCCGGACGGGGTTCCTATTTCAGAAAGGTATCCCCTTTTTCAAAATCCCCTTCTTTGAACCGGGAATACCGCAAAGGGTTGTCTGTGTTGTCCATTTTGCCGGCGGCTATGTCTGCAACCCGTTTGCCGGCACCCGGAGACATCATGACCCCGCACCAGTATCCGCAGTTCAGGTAAAATCCATCGATTTCTCCGGATGGACCGATGACAGGCTTGTCATCCGGGGTGTACACATACTGGCCGGCAGATACATTGACATCTTCGGCCTTGAGGTTGTCTGCCACTTTTTCCAGAAACGGGTTGAGCCGGGATACCCGGTGGATGGATTCAGCGGCAAAGTCCCAGTCCGTGGGCAGCTCATCTGCAGGCGGGGATTCCGGTTCATCCGGGTCCACCCAGGCGCAGAGCAGGCCGCCTGCTTCCGGGCGCCAGTACCCGTGGTTCACCAGATCCACGGTAAAAGGGGCAGCGGCCGGCAGATCCGGATGGTCTGTTTTGATATAGGCTTTCTGGCGCCGCACGGTGCGCAGCGGCATGTCCAGGCCCGCCATCTTTCCGATGATCCCGGCAAAGGGCCCGGCACAGTTGACCACCAGCCTTGTGGAGATGGTGCCTTTGTCTGTTTTTACAGCGCTTACCCCCCGGCTGTCGGTCTGGATGTCAGTGACTTCTGTCTTCATAAAAAACGCGGCATCATCTGCCCCTTTGGCAAATCCATAGGTGGCTTCATGGGTGGACAGCCACCCGTCCCGGATGTTGAAGGTGGCCCCGAGAGCCTGGGGGGCCAGAAAGGTAAACCTTTTGTGCAGATCATCCGTGCCGATGTATTCAGCGCCGGGGATACCAATGGCATGGTATTGGGCCACGGCTTTTTTCAAATCAGGCAGCTGGGCTTCATCATCAGTGACAAACAGGTATCCCCGCTGGGTCATATGGATGTCAATGCCGGGCAGGCCCACAACATCATTGAAATTTTCAAACATCTCCACACTGGCCAGGGCCAGGTCAGCCATGGATTTTTCCGTGAACTGGGTGCGGAAACACTCCACACTGGCGGCAGTGGTCAGGCTGGACAAAGCGTCGCGTTTTTCAATCAAAATGGTTTTCATGCCGGCCTTTGACAGCCAGAAAGCGGTGGCCGATCCCACAATGCCGCCGCCGATAACCACGGCGTCAGCTGTGATGGTGCCAAAGTTTTTTGGTATGGTGATTTCACTCATGATGATGTTCCTTATTTTTATTTGTTGCGGACGGCTTTCATATATCTGTCCAGGTCCCTGCGGATGGATGGGTCCATGTCAGGGGGTTCAAAATTTTTAAGAATTTCTTTGTACTTGGCATTGGCCTGCTGCTCCATGGAAAGGCTGCCCCTGGCTGTCCAGGCATCAAAGTTGCGGCGTTCCTCCATGAGCGGAGAGTAGAGTTCAGCTCTGAAATACTGGAAGGTGTGGCGGTTGGTCAGGTATTCCCCGCCGGGTCCTACCTGATCGATCACATCCAGGGCCAGTTTTTCGGCGATGATCTCTTCCCCTTTTTTGATGCGGCGGCACATGCCCATCATTTCTGCATCGATCATGAATTTTTCATAGGAAGCGGTCATATACCCTTCCAGGATGCCTGCGGCATGGAGCACAAAATTGATGCCGGAGAGGCATGCCATCTGCAGGCTCATCATGGATTCAAATCCGGCCTGGGAATCCACCATTTTGGCATCGGTCAGGGCCCCGCCGCCCCGGGAGGGCAGGTTGTAGAACCGCCCCATCTGGGCCGTGGCTGCGGTGTTCACCGCCATTTCAGGGGCACCGATGCTCAGGGTGCCGTAATGCATGGCAGCAGCAGAGGATGAGCCGGCAAATATCACCGGTGCTCCTTCTCTCACCAGCTGGGCCAGGCAGATGCCGGCCAGCACTTCCGCATTCTGGACCACCAGGGTGCCTTCCATGGTCACCGGCGTGGTGGCACCGGCAATGGACAGAGACGAGATCAGCTGGGGCATGCCGGCTGCGGCATAGGCCATGATGCCTGAGCACATTTTGTCATCAAACCCCAGGGGAGTCAGGGTGGTGAGAATACTCACAAAGGGCGGTTTTTTTGCCATCTCATCTCTGCCGCCGAACAAAATGGCCGCCATATCCAGCGTCTGCACCGCATCAGGCCCGCCTGTACCGGCACCCATAAAGGGTTTGTCAGACAGGACCATGGCAGCATAAATCCGTTCCGCATTGCGTATTTCCACGGGGATATCATTGGGTTCCACCATCATGCCGCCGGTGAGATCAAAACAGGGGATGGCGCAGGCCAGTTTGGCAAAGTTCTCAAAATCCTTCAGGGTGCCGGGCCGCCGGCCATGGTCCAGGCAATTGACAAACGGCGATCCATAGCAGGGCATGAATGCGATATTGTCCCCGCCGATAACCACATTTTTTTCCGGGTTCCTGGCATACAGGGTGAATTGGGACGGGGCTTTTTTTATCTGTTTTTCCACAAATTTTTTCGTGAAATACACCCGCACCCCGTCCACTTTGCACCCTGCTTTTTTAAACAGGTCCAGGGCAGGTGCGTATTTGAAATGCATTCCGGTTTTTTCCAGTACAGCCATGGTGGCTGCGTGGATTTTTTCTGTTTCCTGTGAAGAGAAATATTCAAAAAACCCCATAAGAAATCCTTAAAAATTATTAATGGTTAATGATTCACTGAAAACCCAATGGCAATTATCAGCATATTTCGTGCCATGGTTGAAAAATGTCCGAAACAGGCAGAGGATAATTTTTCAAACCATTCAGCAGACAGGGTTCTGAACCGCCTGGTACGCAGAATAAGGTTGGTTTTGATTCCTGCTGTCCGGTTAGCGGACAGCTTTTGAAGGCGGGATGAAGTATAAAAATATTTTTATATATCTTGCTTTTTTGATAAAATTCATGCATCCAGAATAAAACAGTGTGATAAAATAATCAAAAAATTTGATTGTCCAGTGATACAGAGGGGCCATGGAACGTATCAGTTTTGAGGATATCGACATATACAGTGTGCTGTCTTCCATGCATGAAGGGGTGGTGATCGCTGATATCACAGGAAAGGTGATTTTTTTCAACCAGACCCAGGGCCAGATTGATGATATCACACCGGAGGATGCCATCGGCAGGAAGATCTTGGATATTTATCAACTGACCCCTGACACAAGCCCCATCATGCGCTGCCTGATTACCGGTGATCCCATTATCAATGAAACCATGGTTTACCGCACCCGCTTAGGCCGGGTGTGCAACATTTTGTCCAACGCCTTTCCCCTTTACAAAAACGGAGATCTTATCGGGGCCATCACTTTTTCCAAGGAATACCAGCTTCTTGAAAAAGTGATTCTGTCCCGCTCCTCATCTGCCGGTTCTGTGAAAAAAAAATCTTTGAACGGCACCCGGTTTTCCTTTAGGGATATTATTGCATCCGATCCCAAGATGCGCACTGCCATTCATATTGCCAGAATGTCAGCTGGTTCGCCGTCCCCCATCATGATTTCCGGGGAGACCGGTACTGGAAAAGAATTGTTTGCCCAGTCCATACACAACCACAGCCCGAGAAAGAAAAAGCCCTTTATTCCGGTCAACTGCGCCGCTATTCCTGAAAACCTGCTGGAAGGCATATTGTTCGGCACCTCCAGGGGATCATTTACCGGTGCCATTGACAAACCGGGCCTGTTTGAACAGGCCAACGGCGGAACTATTTTTCTGGATGAACTGGATGCCATGCCCCTGACCCTCCAGGCTAAACTGCTCAGAGTCATTCAGGAGAAAAAGGTCAGGAAACTGGGATCCCTCAAGGAAACCGACCTGAATGTAAAAATTTTGTCCTCAGTGGGGCAGCCGCCGTTGAAGGTTATCCAGAACGGTTCTCTGCGCATGGATCTTTTTTACCGCATGGGGGTGGTGTCCATTCTGCTGCCACCCCTGAGGGAGAGAAAAGGTGAATTTGGTGCCCTGATTCAGCATTTTATCTCCAAATACAACCAGGCCCTGGGAGAAAATGTAACAACCATTTCTACCAGGGTGGCAACCCTGTTTAACGGGTACAAATGGCCGGGAAATGTCCGGGAGCTGGAACATATCATAGAGGCCTCCATGAATATGGTGGACGGTACCAGTATCATCCGCCTGGCCCATCTGCCCCCTCATATTTTCAGTTTTACGGGCAAAAAATCACCGGAAAATGTTTTGATTTATCCGGAGGGGACTGCAAAAAATCCGGGAATTAGTCTGATGGAGACCCAGAAATCCCATGAACAGCAGATGATTATGAATGCTCTGACCCGATCCCGGGGGAATGCTGCCAGAGCAGCCAGGTATCTTGGCATTTCTCCCCAGTCTTTTCATTATAAACTGAAAAAATATGGCATTAACCGCAAAGAGTTTGTTTCCCGAAAACCTGTGTAAAAAGTGTAAAATAAATTTACAGTAAAACACAAAATTTTTTAATTTTTTTATTAGGCGCCGGGTGATTATTTAAGAATCGTATTTTATTTTTATGGGGTTTCCATTAAAATTTTATCGGAAATGTCAATGTTTCGCAAATTTTCATGCCCAAAATCACGGTTTGTTCTGAAAAATTTGGAGCAGAGTTGGTACATAAAGTGCATGTTAACAAGGGTTGTTTGTACAGTCGTCAGAACAGGGTAAGTAACATTAATTTTTGGAGGAAAGATTTATGGGTACGAAAAAATTGCAACTGGTTATCGCATGTTTCACAGCAGTATTGTTGTTGGCAGGGGGGCAGGCATTTGCAGCTGACAAGGTGCTGCCGGTAGGGGTTCTGGGACCGTTTACCGGACCTTCAGCCCAGACCGGAAAGGAGTTTCAGGCCTCTGTGGAGATGGCACTGGAAACCATCGACTACACTGTGGGAGATTACAGGATCGAACCGGTGTGGGTGGATTCCCAGTCAGATCCGGCAAAAGCGTCCGGCGCATACGCAGAAGCGGTTGAAGGAAAGGGCATTCAGGCGGGCGTGCTCAACTGGCATTCTTCTGTTGCCATTGCGGCCATGGATGTGGCTGCCCAGTACAAGGTGCCCCATATGTTCGGGTTCGGTGCCTCCGAAGTTGTTAACCAGAAGTGGCAGGCTGATCCGGAGAAATACTCCTACTGGGGTGGTAAAGGATGGCCGGTTCCGGCAAAACTGGAAAAGAATTATATTGTTGCTTTGAACAAGGCTATTGAGGCCGGCAACTTCAAACCCAAAAAGAAACTGGCTGCTATTTACGGCGAAGATACAGACTGGGGCCGTTCAGCCGGCGGATCTTATAGAGCAGCTTTGGAAGCCAGCGGATGGGAAGTGCATTCTGAAGAATATTTTCCTGCTACCCAGACCGATTTTTATCCTTTGTTGTCCAAATACAAAAGTGACGGGGTAGCGGTAGTAGCCGGAACCTCCACATCTCCTGCAGCTATTACCGCGTTTGTGAAGCAGGCCCAGGAAGTGGGTTTGAAAAGTGTTATTGTGGCCTCCGGCCTTGGCTGGATAGGTGACTGGTATAAAATGACCGGTCCTGCTTCCGATTATGTGCTGGATTCCATTCCCCAGCTGACCACAGCCGAAGCCAAGCAGTGGGCAAAAGATGTCAAGGCCAAATACGGGTTCAATCCCAGCCCGTCAGCCGGCGGTCTTTCCTATGACGGCATCCGGATGTTCATCAAGATTCTCCAGAGAACCAATGAACTGCACGGCAAACTGGACAAGGAAACCATCCACAAGACCATGGTGGAAGAGGTCAACACCGGCAAACTCACCTATGGCAAAAAAGACGGCGCCATCATCATGAATGAATACAAATACACGCCAGAAACCATGCCGGATATGGTCGTGGCGCCTGAGGCCTATTTTTTCCCCATCCTCCAGTATAAAAAGGGAAAAGGGTACATTATCTTTCCTGATGACTGGAAACAGAAAGATTTTGAACAGAAATAAGATGATATGAGCCTGAAACAGAGGATTGAAAGTTATTTTCAATCCTCTGTTTGTTTAAACGCCATTAAAATTTAAGGAAATAGAGACGTGATTGTATTGGAAACCAATAATTTAACCAAGAAATTTGGTGGACTGACAGCCGTGAATGCAGTCTCTATGACAATCAACCAGGGTGATATCGTCGGGCTGATCGGTCCTAACGGGGCAGGGAAAACAACATTCATCAATGCGATTTCAGGGCTGAATCCCCCCACATCCGGGACGGTGAAAATGTTCGGCAGAAATACTACCGGCCTGGCGCCTGAGAAAATGTGCCGCCTGGGGTTGTCCCGGACCTTTCAGATTCCCAGCCCCTTTCCCAAAATGACGGCCATTGAAAGCGTGATGACCGCCACCATTTTCGGCAACACTGCCGGAAAAGTGGCTGACCCGGTGGCCCATTCCAGAGAAATGCTGCAATTTGTGGAATTTCCCATGGAGGAAACCGTTGTGGCGGAACAGCTGAACACAGTGCAGCTCAAACGGCTGGACCTGGCCAGGGCACTGGCTTCCAACCCAAAGCTTTTGTTCATGGATGAAATGGCATCCGGGTTGAGTGAAGGCGAACTCAAGGATATCATGAGAATTATTCATAAAATCAGTGAAAAAGGCATCTCCATTCTCATGATCGAACATATCATGCAGTTGATTATGGCTGTTTGCAACCGGCTTCTGTGCATTCAGTTCGGCACAAAGATTGCCGAAGGTCCTACCCAGGAAGTGGCCAGTGACCCCAATGTATCACGGGCCTACCTTGGCGACGAGGCAGACAAATAATTGTAACGCAAAAATCAATGGAGATCTTATGCTGTTAGAAGTCAAAAACCTGAATGCCGGTTACGGGTACTTGCAGATTTTGCGGGATCTGTCTTTGCACATTGACAAAGGTGAATATGTCGGCATTGTCGGGCCCAACGGCGCCGGAAAAAGTACCACCATGAAGACCATTGCCGGGCTGATTTCCCCCATGAGCGGCAAGGTGGTCTTCAATGGGGAGGATATCACAGGGCTGTCCGGTTCGGCTGTGGCAAAAAAAGGCATCTCCTTTGTATCGGAAGAGATGAACCTGTTTGTCAACATGTCGGTGCAGGAAAATCTGTATATGGGCGCCTATACCATCAAGGAAAAACACCTGCAGAATGAGCGCCTTGATTTTGTGTTTGAGCTGTTTCCCCGCCTGGCGGAAAGAAGAAAACAGCTGGCAGGCACCATGTCCGGCGGGGAGCGCAAAATGCTGGCCATCGGCCGGGGCATGATGTCCAACCCGTCTCTCATGCTGGTGGATGAACCCTCTTTTGGACTGGCCCCCCAGCTGACAACCAGTGTGTTTGCATCTTTGGAGGTATTGATAGAAAACGGGGTGACCATTTTACTGGTGGAGCAGAACGTGACCAAAACCCTTGCGGTAACAGACCGCGGGTATGTTCTGGAAAACGGTAAAATTGGCCTGGAAGGCAGGAGTGCGGATCTGGCCGAGGACAGCTATGTCCGGAAAGTGTTTTTGGGTGTTTAACAAGACTTTGGAGAAATAGATTCATGTCAAAAAATATTTTAGCAGACCTGTTGGCCTGGGTACGGACAGCTGCCGGCTTGTCCATGGTGATTGCCATTGTGGTGGCCATAGCAGCCACTATTCATTCAGGACCCTATTTGCTGGTGAACACAGTTGTTACCGGTGGGATGCTGGCCCTGGTGGCCACCGGGCTTACCCTGATGCTGGGGGTGTTGAATATTCCCATGTTCGCCCATGGGGAGTATTTCATGATCGGGTCCCTTACTGCATATTACATATTTACCCCCATCAGTGAATTCATTCTTGAGCACCCGGAATCCTGGCTGGTCACATTCGGCCCTTTGCTTGCCATTATCGGCGCTCTTTTAGGCGGCGCCATTGCCGGCGCCATATCTGAAAAACTGGTTTTCGGGCCCTTGCGCCGCCGCTCCACAGACAACTGGGTCATGAACTCCTTTCTGCTTACCGTGGGGTTGAGCGTACTGCTCATCAACCTGCACCAGCTCATATTCGGGGCTGATTTTAAAGGTATTATCGGGTACTGGCAGGGCATGCCGATTTCCATTGCAGGGGCGTATATCTCACTGGACCGGGCCCTGGCTTTTATCATATCTGCCGTGATTGTGGTCCTGTTTTATCTGTTCATGACCTACACCCGCACCGGCATGGCCATCCGGGCCGTGTCCCAGGATATTACCGGTGCTGAAATCGTGGGCATTGATATTGAAAAAATTGTGCTGCTTACCATCTCTCTGGCTTGTGCTCTGGCAGCGGTTTCCGGCGGCAGCCTGCTGTTCATGATTCCATCCTATCCCAGCGTGGGGCTGGAGCCTTTGTACATGGCATGGTTTGTTGTGATTCTGTCCGGCCTGGGAAATATTTTAGGGGCTGTGGCAGGCGCCTTTATGGTTGCCCTGCTCAAGGTTATCACAGTGGAGTATGTGGGAGCGGGCTGGGATTTTGTCGTACCTTCGGCACTGATCATGCTCATCCTGATTTTTAAACCCAGCGGGATCTTCGGGTCGGATGTCCGCGGTGTCTTAGATAAATAGGCGCAAGATACATAGGAGACAGTATGGATACGATAAAAAATGAGCTTCAAATGAATTCCTTTGACAGGGTGCTGGACAAGCTGTGTCTGACCCCCATTGGTCTTGCCGGCCTGATACTGCTGCTGATACTGCCTTTTATTCCGCCGTTCAATCAGGAATACCTGCTCAGGTGGCTGATCTACTGCGGGTTTATTGCAGCCATGAGTGTGGGGTTTGATTTTACGGCCGGATTTATCAATATCGTCAATTTCGGGTATATGGCGGTGGCAGGCACCGGGGGCTACACATCCGCTCTGCTGGTGCTCAATGCCGGGCTCTCCCCCTGGATTGCCATGGCGGCCGGGGGTGTTTCTTCTGCAATCTTAGGGCTGATCATCGGCATGATCTCCCTGCGGCTGCGGGGCATTTTTGCAGCGTGCCTGTCCTGGTTTTTCGGCCTGGCTGTCATGGGGCTTGCCATTAAAATGGTCTGGCTGACCAGAGGCCCTTTGGGGCTGCGGACCCCGCGCCTTTTTGAGACGGAATCCAATTTTCCATTTTATTTTCTGATCATCATCCTGGTGTATCTCACATACCTGGTATGTAAATGGGTTGTGCGGTCGAAAATGGGACTGGCATTCCAGGCCATCGGCCAGAACATGGATGCAGCCAGGACATCCGGCATAGATCCGGTATTTTACCGGGTATTCAATTTCACCATGTCCTGTGCCATTGCAGGGGTTCTGGGGGGATTTTACGCCCATTTTTACGGCATTCTGACCCCGGATATGATGCACACATCCAAGACAGTGGAAGTGTTGGCAGTGGCCTATATCGGCGGCAGGGGAAGCTTGTGGGGAGGGGCTGTCATTGCCTTCCCCTTTATTTTTCTCATGGAAATCGTCCGGTCCACCCTGTCCCATCTGCCGGGGCTGAACCTGGTCATTTATGCCCTGGTGCTCATTCTGGTGATGATCTATTACCCGGGCGGGTTCTCATATTTTTATGACACCCATATCCGGAAGCCCAAAAACAAGGCATTACGATATGTATTAAATGGTAGAGACGTGTAAAAATTTAAACAAGCGAGGTAACAATTATGAAAACCAATGCAAGAGCGGTTGTGATCGGCGGCGGCGTCATCGGCGTTTCTGTAGCCTATCACCTGGCAAAATATGGATGGAAAGACGATGTGGTGCTTCTGGAAAAACATGAACTCACCTCCGGCTCCACCTGGATGGCGGCAGGGAATGTGTCATTTTTTCATTCCAATTATTACGGTACCCAGGTGAACAAAAAAAGCATCGAGATCTACAAGGACCTGGAAAAAGAGACGGGTCAGCCGGCAGGGTGGCACACCACAGGCTCCATCAGAACAGCGGACAACCCTGGCCGCATGGATGAACTGGGATATGCCTATTCCATGAACCGCTGCCTGGGCCTGGATGTGTCCTATGTCACCCCGGAAGAGATGAAAAAACTGCACCCGTTCATGAGTATTGAAGGGCTTATCGGCGGTCTGTACTGGCCGGATGACGGGGACGTGGATCCCAACTCCGTGACCCAGGCCATGGCCAAGGGAGCCCGCCAGAACGGGGTGGAATTCAATCTGCACACCATGGTGACAGGCATTTCCCAGAAACCCAACGGCGAGTGGGTGGTGAAAACAGACAAGGGCGATATCACCTGTGAACACATCGTGAATGCCGCCGGACTGTGGGCACCGGAAGTGGCGCGAATGGTTGGGCTGGAAATTCCCTCCATTGCCATTGCCCATACCCATATCCTGTATGAAAAGATCCAGGCCATTGACGAGGCAAAAGGGTATCTGCCCCTGGTGCGTGACCCGGACAGATCCATCTACCTGCGCCAGGAAATGGATTCTTTGATCCTGGGGATGTACGAAGCCAACGGCCAGCAGTGGAAACGCCGGGGCGTGCCCTGGGATTATGCCCAGGAGGAACTCAATCCCGACCTGGACAATATCTCCGATTGCATCGAGGCGGGCATGGACCGCTTCCCCATCCTGGGTGAAACCGGTTTCAAACATGTCACAGCAGGACCCATTACCTACACCCCCAACGGTGATCCCCTGGTGGGACCGGCAGCACCCTTGAAGAATTTCTTCCATGCATGCGGGTACAGCTTCGGCATCACCCAGGCAGGGGGCATCGGCCATTACCTGGCCGGGTGGATGATGAACGGCGAGCCGGAAATCGACCTGTGGCCCATGGATTCAAGGCGGTACGGCTCCTATGCCAACTGGGCATATAATACGGAAAAAATTGCCGACACCTATCCCAGGCTCTATTCCACCATCTATCCTAACGAGGTCAGGCCAGCTGCCAGGCCCAACCGCACCTCCCCCATCTATGAATACCAGAAACAGGCCAATGCCGTGTTTGCTGATTACTACGGCTGGGAATGCCCCAACTATTTTCCGCCCAAAGGGGAAGATGCATATGAAGAACCCTCCTGGAGAAGGTCCAATGCATTCAAGCACGTGGGCGCGGAATGCAAACATGTCATGGAAAAAGTGGGCATCATCGATCTGACCCGGTTTGCCAAAACAAAGATTGCAGGACCCGGTGCCAAAGACTGGCTCAACAAGATGACCTGCCAGAAGGTGCCGGAAAAAGACGGCCGCATTGCTTTGAGCCCCATGCTGGACCATAACGGCAGTTTCAAGACCGACATGACAGTGACCCGGGTCAATGAAAATGAATTTTTCTGTGTCACAGCCTCTGTGGGCAAAAAACACGACCAGCACTGGATGATTCAAAACCTGCCCGAAGACGGTTCCGTGGGCATGGAAGACATCACCTACCAGATGGGATGTCTGGTACTGGTGGGACCCAAATCCCGGGAAGTCCTGGCAAAAGTTGCCTATGACGATGTTTCCAACGAGGCTTTCAAATTTGGCACCTCACAGGAGATTTACGTGGGCCGGACCAAATGCCGGGTGAACCGCATGAACTATGTGGGGGAACTGGGATTTGAGATCTTCCATCCCATCCAGCACCAGATCACCCTGTACCATGATCTCATGCATGCAGGTGCAGATTTTGACATCCGGCTTATCGGCATGCATGCCATGGATTCCATGCGTCTGGAAAAAGGATACCTGGCCTGGAAGAGTGAAATGAACGTTCACCACACCCCGCTGGAAACCAATGTGGCCTGGACCGTGAAAATGGACAAGGAGTTCAACGGCAAAAAAGGCATTGAAAAACAAAAAAATGAGAGGATTGCCCAGAAACTGGTCTGCCTGGTGGTGGATGCCACAGATTCAGATCCTTTCGGGTACAACCCGATCTTCCATGGAGAGGAACGTATCGGCATGACATCTTCCGGCGGATACGGCCACCGGGTTGAAAAGAGTATCGCCCTGGGGTATGTTAAAACAAAGTTTGCAGAAATCGGCACAAAGATGGATGTGGAGATTCTGGGACGTAAGCGCAGCGCTCAGGTTGTGGCCATGCCCCTGTATGATCCCAAAAACGAGAAAATGAAAAGCTAACATCGATTGTTTGAGGTTAAGATATGAAAATCTGTGTATGTGTAAAACATGTGCCGGACACGGCAGCGACCATAAAGATTGACGGAGATGCCGGATTCAAGGATTCGGAAATCAAGTTTGTGGTCAACCCCTATGATGAATACGGGGTGGAAGAGGCAGTCAAGCTCAAGGAAAAAAACGGCGGTGAAGTGGTCATTGTTACTGTGGGAAAAAAAGAAGCCGCCGCCACCATCCGGTCTGCCCTGGCCATGGGTGCTGACCGGGCCATTCTGGTGACAACAGACAGCCAGTTTCTGGATGCCACGCTTACGGCAAAGGCCCTGAAATCGGCCATGGAAAAGGACGGACTGCCGGATGTGATATTCACCGGAAAAGGGTCTGTGGATACCGAAAGTTTCCAGACCCAGTACCGTCTGGCCCATTTTCTTGGCATACCTGTGGTGAACGAAGTAAGCACCCTGTCTGTGGATGGAAAAAAAGCGGTTGCTGAACTGGAGGTCGGCGGCGGGGACAAACAGGTCATTGAGATGGGCCTGCCTTGCGTCATCGGGGCCACAAAAGGGTTGAATGAACCCAGGTACCCCAAATTTCCGGACATCATGAAGGCCAAGAAAAAGAAAATTGACGAAATGGCCCTTGCAGATCTTGGCATTGATGCATCTGCTCCGGGTGTGACCCTGGAAAAACTGGAACCTGTGCCTGAAAGAACCGGTGCAAAAATGATTGAAGGATCAGTGGACGAACAGGTAACCGAACTTATCCGTATCCTGAGAGAAGATGAAAAGGTTTTATAAAACAAGGAGATAGATGTTATGGCCAGTACTGGCATATTGATTGAAACTGAAAACAATGCGGTCAAGGAAACCTCCCTGGGGGTGATGACAGCTGCAGCGGGTCAAAATATAATCGCTTTGGTTACAGATGCAGATCCGGCAGGCCTCAAGGACAAACTGGCGGAATATGGTGCAGCCAAAATCGTGAAACTGACGGCCGCGGGCAAGGATGTGTCAGCCAGCCCTGATCTTGCAGCCCTTGCCCTGGCAGCGGCTGTGGAAAAATATAGCCTTACCGCCCTTCTGGGTACCGCATCCACCACAGGCAAAGATCTGTTTGCCCGCCTTGCAGCCATCATGGACCAGCCAATGGTGTCTGACTGTGTGGCCCTGGATATTGCGGCCAAAACAGCAAAAAAATCCCATTTTTCCGGTAAAACCTTTGCCACCCTGAAGGTGGATGCCCAGGTTTTTCTGGCAACGGTGCGGCCCAATGCCATTGAGGCCAAGGCATCGGCAGGTGCCGGGGAGATTGAGGCGTTTTCGGCAGATGTGGCCGATCCCGGACTGGTGACCATCAAGGAGGTGAAAAAAGGTGACGCCGGCAAGATAGATCTCACTGAAGCCCCGGTCATTGTCACCGGGGGCCGTGCCATCAAGGCGGCGGAGAACTACAAGATGCTGGAAGAATGTGCCGCAAAAATCGGAGCGGCCGTGGGCGCATCCAGAGCTGCGGTGGATGCCGGATATGCGCCGCATTCCATGCAGGTGGGCCAGACCGGAAAAACCGTGTCCCCCAGACTGTACATCGCCTGCGGGGTTTCCGGTGCTGTGCAGCACTTTGCCGGCATGAAAACCTCCAAGGTGATCGTTGCCATCAATGAAGACAAGGATGCACCCATTTTTGCCAAGTGTGATTACGGTATTGTGGGAGACATTTTTGATGTGGTCCCTGTATTGACTGAAAAATTATAACATTAAAAACAGGATCTGGAACCGGGTGCGGCAGGATCCGGATCCTGTTTTTTTCAAGAAATAATCAACCATAACAGAGGGGATCGTCATGAAATTACTTGTTGCCTATGACAAGAACACGTCCACTTCCAAGGTTCTGGACAAAGCCTTGAATCGGGCCAGGGAATCCAATGCCTATGTATATCTGATCAGAACCTGTGATCCGGACACCAAGGAGCGGGAGGTTCAGGAACTGGAGCACCGGCTCAATGAGATCCGCAAGGAGGTGTTCAAAAAACATGGAATTGAAAGTGAAGCCCATATCCTGATACGGGGGTTGACACCGGGTGAAGATATTGTTCAGTATGCGTATGAAAAAGAGGTGGACGAGATCATTATCGGGATCAAAAAGCGATCCAGGGTGGAAAAAATGGTGTTCGGTTCCACTGCCCAGTATGTTATTTTGGAGGCCCATTGTCCGGTTCTGACGGTAAAATAGCGGGGAGTAACCTTCCCTGCGCATGTGGTATCCGGTAGAAGCCAAAAAGGTGGTTGAAGGTTCAAAATAATGGACCATAAATAATTTTGACCTATTCAAAGGAGGATTTTACCTTGGATAATAATAGTAAAAGTAGTGCAAAGATGACTTTTTGGATTTCACTTGCAGTAATGATTATATTTGTATTTTTTGGCGTTGTCGCACCCGAATCATTCGGTAACGCTGCTGATGTCGTATTCAAATACATGAAGGAAGCATGGGGCTGGAGTTTTATCTTTGGCGCCAGCATTTTCCTTGTCATGACTGTGTTTTTACTGCTCAGCCCTGT